>JBCBTE010000034.1:0-23429 GCA_039818805.1 Pseudomonadota bacterium | reverse complement strand
TATCTTGCCCCACGGTGACTGCACGAATGCGGTCGCGTTGAAGCCTGTCGAATACCGCGTCGGTGTTGAACAAAAAGTCGGAACCTTCAAACCGAAGAATTGCCGCGTCCTCGGCCTGATCCAGGGACCACGGGACTCGACCCGGAAAATCGAAGACAAGACGCGAATAACCTTGATGCTCGCCGGACCGCACAGTGACATCCTGCGCCAAACCGATGGTCGGCAAACCCCAAAGAAAGGCGATGACAGCCAGGTGTCGCATCATGCGGCGTCCTGCTTGACGCCTTTTAGGGCTTCTTCCAGGTCGGAATAACTGGGGCGGCAATGGGTTGGCGTGTTCTGGCGCCCCACCTCGATACAGATGTTGGTTGCGTGGTTGTGCAGGTTGGCCACGAGAACCTCACGGATCAGTTGATAAAACTGTGCGTCTTCCTCAACAACCGCTTTGACCTTGCCGGCAAAGGGGCCAACCAGCCCGTAAGCCAGGAACACGCCCAGGAACGTACCAACCAGCGCACCGCCGATCATCTTTCCCAAAACCTCTGGCGGCTGATCGATAGACGCCATGGTCTTGATCACGCCCAGCACAGCGGCGACAATGCCCAAAGCGGGCAGCCCATCCGCCATGGTTTGCAACGCATGGCTGGAATGCAGGGCGTGGTGCATGGTGGTTTCCATGCGCTTTTCCAGCACTTCTTCAACCTGGTGTGGATCATCATAGTTCATCGAGGCCGACCGCATCGTGTCGCAGATCAGCGCCACGGCTTCCTTATCGGACAAAATCTTGGGGTACTTGCTGAAGATCGAGGACTCTTCCGGCGCTTCGATATGCTCTTCGATACCAACCGGGTTTGCGCGGGCGAGGCGGATCAGCTCGAACAACAGGCACAGCAGGTCACGGTAGTCCTCGGGCTTCCACTTCGGGCCTTTGAAAACCTTCCCGATGTCCTTGCCTGTATGTTTGACTTCGGAAATGCCATTGCTGATCAGAAAGGCGCCGATAGCCGCGCCGCCGATCATCATCAGCTCGAAAGGAAGTGCCTTCAGGATGATCCCAAGCTTGCCACCCGCCGCGAGATAGCCACCAAAGACCATCACGAAAATGATGACGATACCAATTAGTCCGATCATTGTGCTCTCCGCCCGGTTGCCCGTGCCTAGGTTGCCATCATCAAGTTAAGAAATAGCTGCCGTCGTTCTTCTAGTTCTTGGGGACGCCGGCATTTCGACCCGCCAGAACCACACTGTAAAGATGAGCCGCCTCAGGAGAGAGCCCAGCCATGATCGCGGCGGCGGCATCCGGCCGCATTCGACCCAAGAAGCCGGCCGCGAAATTCGGATCCATTTCCTCGAAGAGTGCGGCCGCCTGTTTGGGTTTCATCGTCTCGTAGACGCGTGTCAGGCGGTCAAGATCATCGTCAGCGGCGGAATCGGCTAAGGCGATCGTATCGCGCAACTGTTCTTCCGCGGCGGTCAATTCGCTAAGTTTGCGCGACACTTCCTCGTCTGCAATCCGCAGGGCGTGCATACGGTCACGGATCGCGGCCTCTTGCATCGCAATACGGCTTTCACGTTCGTTAAACGCTGTCAGCATCGCTTGCATGTCATCGGGCGTCTTACACATCTGCCCATCGTCGTGATTGGCCATGTCCATCGCTTTCACGTCGACCGGATCACGGGCAAAGGCTTGGCCGGCACCATCACCAAGGCGCAGAAGAGCAGAGGCCACAAGCAGCATGGCAATCACCACAAGACTGCCGCGCGGGCTGATCCGGCGCTTTTTCCGAAGCCTGCTCATCCTGCGCTCCTGTCTTGCGCTGCATTGTGGCGCTTGAACATCGGGCCAAGCGGCGAAGCCGCGCTGTCTGGTTGTTGCGGCACAGGCTGAGCGGGCGCTTCGGACAAATCGTGCATGGACGCCACCATAAGCTCAAGCCGCTTGGCAACGCTTTCGGCGCGATCCGTCAATCCATCCAAGGACATTGTCGAGGCCGATGCGGTGTGTTGCGCGGCCTCCAGGGTCTTGGTGAGGTCATCAACCTGTGCCGAAAGCACCGCAACGGCACCTCCGACCCCGTGTTCCAGATCATTGAACCGGCTGAGCCGCCGGGCCAATACGTAACAGTAAAACCCGGCCCCGATGGCACCGGCGACAAGTAGGATATCAGCAATCATTTCAATCATGTCTGCCCTCAGTTCAGTACGAATTCCATAATCAGCAGGTCGTTGACCCGGTCTCCGCCGGTCACAACCTGAACGCGCCGCAGCATTTGCGCCCGCAAGCGCACAAGAGCTGCATTGTTCCGGATGTCTTCGATGTCCACGGCACGCAGATACGAGTTAAGAACATCCACGACCCGAGGCATCAGCTTTTCGACCTCACTTTGGTAGGGTGAGTGCACCTCAAGCTGTGCGCGAAACCGCAGGTGTCGCCCGGGCTGATCACCCACGGAAATCACCAAGGGTTCGACCGCCACAAAGGTCACATCCGGCATTTCCGTGACCATCTTGGGCGTGTCCTGCATCGCGGTTTCTTCAAGCGATTCCGCGCCCAGAAGAAGGCCGGAATAGACCGCGTAGAACCCCCCGCCACCACCGGCCAAAGCCAGGATAAGTCCCAGTATCAACGGCATTTTTGACTTCTTCTTAGGCGGTGCCTCGTCAGTGTCTTTAGTCTCGGCCATGATCACGTCCTGCAATTTCGACTTTCCGCAATATAGACCGGCAGGAACTAACCGATTGTTAAGCCTGATCGGAGAAAGATGGCCTCAGCAAACGGCAGAACGCCGGTGACCAGGAGGCAAAGAATTGCAGCAGCTGATCGATGTTTGGACCGCCTTGGACTCGCGGCGACGGGTGATCGTCGCGCTGGCGACGATCGCGATGTTCGCGGCTGTTTTGTCCTTGGCGCGCATGGCCTCAGCGCCCAGTTTGTCGCTTTTGTACTCCGGGCTTGAAACCGGCCCGGCCGGTGACGTAGTCAGCGCATTGGAACAGCGTGGCGTGGCCTACGATGTGCGCGGCGGAGCGATCTTCGTTGATTCGGCCCGGCGCGATGAATTGCGCATGACCCTGGCCAGCGAAGGACTACCGGCCAATTCCGCGCAAGGTTACGAATTGCTGGACGGCTTGTCTGGATTCGGCACGACCTCACAGATGTTCGACGCCGCCTATTGGCGGGCCAAAGAAGGCGAACTGGCGCGCACCATTCTGGCGCACCCGGCCATCTCATCAGCGCGCGTGCATATCGCCAAAACCGGAAACAACCCGTTTCAACGAGACGTGAAACCCTCGGCGTCTGTGTCGATCAACACAAACGCCGGCGGGATTTCGATAAAACACGCGCGCGCCCTGAAGTACCTGGTGGCATCGGCCGTACCCGGCCTGTCGGCCGATGATGTATCGGTGATCGACGGCGAAGGCGGCCTTGTTGGCTTGGCAGAAGAGGCGCCGGCAAGCACGACCGATGACCGCGCCGATACGATCCGGCAGCGCGTATCACGCTTGCTGGAAGCGCGTGTCGGTGCCGGAAATGCCGTGGTCGAGGTCAGTGTCGACACCGTGACACGATCCGAATCACTGCGTGAACGGGTGATTGATCCGGAAAGCCGGGTTGCGATCAGCACAGACACCGAAGAAGTATCAAACGCCTCGTCAGACCAAGGCGGCTCTGACGTTACGGTGGCATCAAACCTGCCGGATGGCGACGGCGCGACAAGCGACAGCTCTTCCAGTCAAACAAGCGAAACCCGCGAGCGGGTGAACTACGAAGTTTCACAAACCGAGCGAGAGGTCACCTTGGCCCCGGGTGCGATCAAACGACTGACCGTCGCGGTTCTGGTAAATGGCACGACGGGCGTCAATGACGCCGGTGTCGAGGTTTTTGAACCGCGCGCCGAAGAAGAATTGACCGCCCTGCGCGAATTGGTGGCGTCGGCGGTGGGCTTCGATGAGGCACGTGGCGACGTGATTACGCTCAAGACCATGCAATTCGAACCTGTCGCACCGCTGGGAACCGAAGCACAGACCTCATTTCTGTCGGGCATCGCCTTCGATGCCATGTCTGTCATCAAGGCCGCTGTTCTGGCAGTTGTTGCGTTGATCTTGGGTCTGTTCGTGGTACGGCCTGTTCTGGCCGGCCCTGTCTCCGGGTCTGCCCGGCAACTGGCAGCACCTGCTGATGTCGATGCGGCCGCGGTTGCAGCCAACCCCGCCCAAGAGGCACTAACCGGCGAGATTGACGACGGGGATCTGGGACGCGCGCCGATGGCGGTCATTTCGGAAGGGCGCCCGGGCACGGATCAGGAAGCAACACTTCCAGCACTACAGGACGCGTCGCCAGATCCGGTCGAACGCCTCAGGGCCATGATAGGCGAACGTCAGGACGAGACGGTTGAAATCCTGCGCAATTGGTTGGAAGGCGAAGAGGAGAGCGCGTGATGTCGATTGGTCATCTGCTTGAAGACTTCGGTACCTTTGCCGGCGGCAATTTGGTGGAAATGACGGATGTCCTGCTGGAAGAACAACGGCTGGAGGCTTTCGAAAACGGGTATCAGGCCGGTTGGGACGATTCGATCAAGGCGACACAGGACGATACCGGGCGGTTTTCTTCGGAGTTTTCGCAAACCCTTTCAGATATGTCATTCACCTATCAGGAAGCCTATTCGGGCCTGCTAAAAGGATTGCGACCGCTGATTGACCAGATCGTTGGCACCGTTGTCCCGGATATTGCGAAACAGACCCTGATCCCGCGCATCTCCGAAATCCTCGACAAGCTTGTGGCTGAACATGGCCGTCTGCCCACGGTGATTACCGTCGCCCCCGGACAAAGCCGGGCACTGGAGCAAATAGTAGACGAGCATGACGCGTTGCCGGTCACGCTAAGGGAAGATCCGACATTGGTCGACGGCCAACTGGGGATTCGGATCGGCGATATGGCCGAGCAGGAGATTGATCTGGGCGCTTTGCTGTCCAGCATCTCGGGTGCCATTGACGCCCATTTCAACACGGAATTCAGCGAACAAAAGGACATTGCTTGATGACTGATCAAACAGACGCGCCAGAGACCAAGGCGACGGACCTGCGCAACCCCTTTTCATCCGTTCCGATCGAAATCACGATTTCGGTCGGCAAAGCGCGGCCGTTGATCCGCGACTTGCTGAAAATGGGCAAGAATGCCGTCTTGCCCTTGGACAAGCGTGTCGATGATGCCGTGGAACTATATGTCGGCGAGCGTCTCATTGCACGCGGCGAATTGGAAGAGATGGACGGCGAGCAACAAGGCCAGCTGGCGGTGCGCTTGACAGAGGTGGCCGATCTGCAAGACGGGCTGGGATGACCCGGACGCCCCTTTGCGTACTGGCAGTCTTGACCGTGCTGCTCGGGGTTTGGCCCGCGTCCGGGATGGCGCAGGAGATTTCGATATCCCTCGAGGATGGCGGCTCGATCTCGACACGGACGATCCAGCTTATCCTGCTGATCACGGTACTGAGCCTGGCGCCAGGACTGGCCATTATGATCACCTGCTTTCCGTTTATCGTCACTGTTTTGTCGATCCTGCGGCAGGGGATTGGGTTGCAGCAATCTCCGCCCAACATGCTGATCGTAAGCCTTGCACTGTTTTTGACCTACTTCGTGATGGAGCCCGTGTTCACCGAGGCCTGGACCCTTGGGATCGAGCCTCTTTTGGCGGAACAAATTGAGATTGAGGCCGCGATCGGCCGCGCCCTAGAACCTTTTCGCACCTTCATGGCCGGACGCGTTGACGGAGATACGTTTGCGGCCATGGCCGGATTGCGTCCCGACGGGGTAAGCGGCGTTCCGGCCCCGGATGCCCCGCTCTCGGTTCTGGTGCCAAGCTTCATGCTGTCGGAAATCGCGCGCGCCTTTCAAATTGGTTTCTTGTTGTTTCTGCCGTTTCTGATCATCGATCTTGTGGTCGCCGCGGTGTTGATGTCGATGGGTATGATGATGGTCCCTCCGGCGATCGTATCATTGCCCTTCAAGCTTGCGTTCTTTGTCGTTGCCGATGGCTGGACGCTTGTGGCCGACGGCCTGGTTCGCGGCTACTTCTGACCTCTCCGACCGGCACGGCAACGTCATCTGCCCGGTATGCAATCGATGTTCTGCCAGCGTAAGGCGCGGGCCGTCACGCCCGCCGCGCCGCGGACGGTTCGGGCACTGAAGCTATTGCGTCGCAAGTCGTGCAAACCACAGACCACGCCACCGGGCCTCGCACCAGATCCGACACTGTTTCGTGCCGATCGCGTGCCGCGAACAAAGCGCCGACGCCGATCTTTCAGCGAACGACGAACTCGGCGTGCAAGGCCCCGGCGGCCTTGATGCTTTTGAGGATGTCGATCATGTCTCGCGGCGAGACGCCCAATGCATTCAGGCCCGCAATCACTTCGGACAAAGATGTGCCCGGCGGGATTTCGGCCAGTCCGATGCCAGGTTCTTCTTCGATCTCGGCGTTCGTACGCGGGACAATCACGGTCTCACCCTGAGCGAAGGGGTTTGGCTGGACGGCCAAAGGTGTTTCTTCCACCCGCAGGGTCAGATTGCCTTGCGACACTGCCACACGCGAGATTCGCACGTCGTTGCCCATCACGATGGTGCCAGAGCGTTGATCAACGACAACACGCGCCTTGCGTTCCGGCTCGACAAGGATGTTCTCGATGCGGCTGAGGGCATGGGCAGGCGAACGTGCGCCGGTGCGGCCAATATCAAGGCGCACCGTGCCCGAATCCAGCATCAACGCAACGCCGCGCCCAAAGCTGGAATTGATCGCCTGTTCGATCCGCCCGGCGGTCGTGAAATCGGGCTCACGCAGGGCGAGGCGCAAACTGTCCAATGCGGCCAGTTCGAAATCGATCTCACGCTCAACGCGGGCCCCTGACGGAATGACACCAGATGTGGGAACTCCTTGCGTGACGGCACCGGCATCACCTTCTGCGGCAGCACCACCCGCGATGATGGCGCCCTGGGCAACCGCATAGATCTGGCCGTCCGCCGCGTTCAGCGGCGTCATGATCAAGGTGCCTCCCAGAAGGCTTTTGGCGTCTCCGATGGCCGACACGGTCACGTCGATCTGGCCGCCGACACGCGAAAATGGCGGAATGGCCGCCGTTACGAAAACGGCGGCCACATTTTTGGGCCGAAACTGCTCGCCCGTGACATTCACACCGAGGCGTTCAAGAATGTTCGACATGATCTCTTCGGTGAAGGGCGCGTTTCGCAAACCGTCGCCGGTCCCGTTCAGGCCCACCACAAGGCCGTACCCCACCAGGTCGTTGCCGCGCACACCGTCGAATTCCACAAGATCCTTGATCCTGATCGGGCTGGCCAACGCGGGCGGGGTTGCCAGGGAAATGGACAAGATGACGGATAGAACGGCGCTGAAAAATCGGATCATGACAGGAAATTCACCAAGCTGAGACGCGACGAGCGCGCGGTTATCGTGTAAAGGGTTTCAAGCTGAACCTGCACGGATTCCAACTCGGTCGCGGTTTGATAGGGGTCAACCTCAAGCAAAGTGCTGCGGGCAAACTCGACACTCGTCATTTCCGCCGTGATGCGCACAGCGGCGGTTTCAACCCGTTCCTCGGCGAAGCCGAGCGTGGCGCGCAATCGCGTGATGCCATCCTGCCCCGTCAGGCTACCTTCGGCCATGGCTTGCAGGAACGCTCGGGATTCGCCGTCGTCAAGTGTGAAGGCAGGATCATCGGCCAACGCAGACAAGGCGACCGATTTCAGAACCGAGCGCACGGCCAGGTCATCGGCACGCAGCGACAGCGTGACGGTTTCGCCCGCCCCCAGATCAAACGGGCTTAGATCAGAGGTGCCGCCTTGGTAAATGCCGGTCTCAAACCCGCCGCCGGTGTCAAAGAACACGTCCGCTGCTGCCAACACATCGGCCGCGGTTGTCGCTCCGGACACGGCGGCGCGCAAATCGGTCAAAAGTGTTTCCGCATCGGCCAAAGGTGGCGTGGACACTTCGGTGCCGGAAAACAGAGCCCGTCCCGCGACGCGCGTGTTGACCGCCGAGATGATCGACCCCAGCGATGCGCGCGCTTCCTGCGCGACAGTGGCACGATCGGTTGAGGTACCGGCGGCCGACCCAAGGGTCAGCACTTCGGCCAGATCGCCGACTTGGGATTGCACGGTCCCGAGGGCCGCCTGCATGGCGGACGACTGTGTTTTGACTTCATCCGCCGTCGAAGAATAGCGCGTGAGCAACGTCAAATCCCGCTCGAACTCTGCCAGGGCAGCGAACCGGCCGCCCAAGTGTTTGCTGGTATCGGTGGTGCGGCCACTGGCCAATTCCGTAGAGAGGCGCGTCAGATCCTGCTTGAGCTGCGCGCTTTGGCGGCGAAGCATGAAAGTATGGGCCAGATCACCGATCGATAGTTCATTCATCTTCAGATCCTCAGAAGGGTTTGAATAAGGTCGTCGACCGTTTGAATCATGCGCGCATTGGCACTGTAGGCCTGTTCGACCAATAGCAATCGCTGAAGCTGTTCGTCGGAATCCACGCCTTGCCGTAGTTCGATGTCCTTCAGCCCCGATTGCCGGGATGCGGCAAAGCTAAGATTTTGGTCTACAGTGATTTTCTGTTGGCCAATGCGGGACACGAAACTGGATGCGTGCCCCGAAAACGACCGCTCGGTGGCGCCAAGATTGCCTGAGGCGAGGGCACCGGCGGCGCTCATGACGTCCGAATACTGCAAAATCAGGCTGGCATTGCCGACCGGTCCAGGTGCCGTGGCGCCAAGGCCATCACGCAATCGCCAGGCGGCGCCACCCTGCGCCGGGTCGACCAGTGCGTTCAGATCAATCCGTCCCGCAATGCCGATTTCGTTCACCGGGTCAAACGCCGCGCCGTCATCCGTAAACAGCCCAGGATCACCAACTGCTCGGGTTGTATCCAGACCGGCCTGCTGAAACCGCTCGATCAGGTTGCGCGCAGTGGCATCGACCTGGGCCTGCGCGTCGACAGCAAAGCCATCACGAATTTCGAAAAGCGCGGCCAGACGTCCGCCGGCAATTGGGCTGCGATCGCCGGAGGGGGCGATCGCGACGCCATTGATTTCAAGACCAGATAAAAGTCCATTGTCCAGCGTCATATGCGGCGCCACCAGGTTGGAGGCGCTGAATGAGAGTTCGGCCGCACTACCGTCGATAAGGATGGCGCCGCCCGGCGTGTAAAGAGCCAAAGTGCCGTTGCCTCGTTCGGCGGTGCGCAGCGGTACGAATTCGGCCAAATTGTCGACAACCGTCTGACGTTGATCTTCGAACGACGCCGTTGGGTGCCCGGTGTTGCGCGCGTTAGAGATTTGTGCGTTCAGTGATTGCACTTGGTCAAGCAGCGTGTTCACGGTCGTCACAGCCTGCTCGATCTGACCTTCGACACTGGTGCGTTCGGTCTGGATCCGATCCGAGATGCGGTTGAGTTTCAAGCTCAGTTCCGCACCACGCAAAAGCACTTCGTTCAAGCGCGCCTCTTCTTCCGGTTTGGTCGACGCGCTGGCCAAGCTCGCCTCGAAGGCCGCAATGCGTGCCGAAAGCGAACTTTGGTCGTCCGGTGTGCCAATCTCAGTCTCTAACCTTGCGGAAAACTGGAAAAGTGCATCGTTGTAAGCAAGGTCACTGTCGGCTGCACGGCGTTCACTTAGTAACCCAAGATCGACATCACGGGTGACACCCACGACGGAAACGCCACCGCCGCGGCCGTCACCCTGGGTCGTCAATTCGATGTTGCGCACCGCGTATCCTTCGGTCAGCACGTTGGCCAGGTTCGTGGATACAACGCCCGCTGCACGGGAACTGGCCGTCAGGCCGGTCAATGCATTCGACAACGCCGAAGAAATACTCATCGCAACACCTATTGATCAAAGAGAAGGATCAAGCGCCGATCAGCGCTTGATGTTGGTTGTTTCCTGCAGCATTTCGTCCACCGTCTGGATGACCTTGGCGTTGGACGAATAGGCACGCTGGGTTTGAATCATGTCGGTCAGTTCACCAGCAACATCTGTGGCGGATTCCTCGCGTGCGAACGCCACGACGTCACCGGTTGGTCCGTCACCTGCGTCCCAAAGGAAGAAAGAGCCACTATCGGGAGACGGCAAATAAGTTTGCTGATCCATCGCCACCATGCCATTCGGATTGGGCAGATCGACCAACGGCACCTGATAGATCACTCGGGTGACGCCGGTATCGAACGCGGCACGCACGAAGCCGTTTTCATCGACCTCGGCCGACACCATGTTGCCGACCGGTGATCCGTCTTTGGAAATCGACAATGGGGCGAAGCTGTCGGAAAGCTGCGTCAGGCCATCCGACGCCCCAAGTTGCCCAATATTGATTTCCATCGGGCCGCCGCCAACATTGACAATAATGCTGCCATCGGCGCTGGAATACGTGCTTCCAAGGCCTGACGGGTTCGTCACACCAAGAAGCGTCCCGCCCGATGCCCGCGCATCATCGAATTCAAGCACGTACTCACCGATTGTAACGCCCGGTTGGGACGAATCCGTGATGGTCATTGTCCATTCGTTGGACGAACCCGTGCCGGGTATCGTGGGGGTAAACTCGACCAGAATATTTTCAGATTTGCCAAGGTTGTCGAAATACTCGATCGACAATTGCTGACTGTCGCCCGGCGCCCCGGCATCGGTTTCCGTCGCGGGCAGGTTGACGCCCAGATCAATCCGGGTTGTCGGTTCACCGGTCAGTTGGTTCACGTTGATCTGAACAGGCTCCAGCCCATCGCTTGTGTCGCGTGGGAATTCAGGCACTGTTCCGTCCGGGTTGGCCGGCCACCCCAGCAAAACAAGACCGGATTCCGTTACAAGGCGCCCTTCGGCATCGGTACGGAAAGACCCGGTCGTCGTCAGAAGCATCTGGGACGCACCATTGCCCACGTCCACTTGGCTGGCCAAGGCGACCGGCAACATCCCGCGCCCGCGAACTGCGAGATCCGTCGGATTGGACGTCGAGACCAAAGAGCCGCTTTGGTCAATCAAGCGCTGCGTGCTCGAGCGGACCCCGCCAGCCGAATAGCTTCCGCCGCTGGAGGAAATCACCAAGGATTGAAAATCCGCTTCGACACGTTTGTAGCCATAGGTGGCCGAGTTCGCGATGTTGTCTGAAATCGCTGCAAGCCGGGTTGCGTTCGAGCTAAGCCCTGCGACACCGGCATTCAACGAGGAGGAAATTGTCATGGATACGCCTTTCTGCTGCATCGAATTTCGTCGGGACACAGGTTTAGGCACGTCCATTTAACAGCGCGCTAACAGATAAAATGCGTTCTATTTCCTAGGGTCTGTTCCTAAGAAGGATAACCTCAAGCCGGTTATTGCGGGTCGACAGCGCGTTTTCCAACACCGGTTCGCGGTCGGCATGGCCGGTCACGCGATTCATGCGCTTGGACCTGACGTCGTGTCCTTCCATCAAGGTGCGCATTCGATCTGCACGTGCGACCGACAGGTTCCAAACCGGGTTTTCCGCACGAACGATGGGCACCGCACGCGTGTGGCCTTCGACCGCGATCTCGTTTTTCACGAGATTGCTGACCGACGCCAAAAGCTCTGCCAACTCATGCAATAGCGGGGTTGGGTTTGCCGTCTCGCCCTTGAACAATTGCGCATTCTCAAGATCAAAGAGTTCAATCACCAGGCCTTCGTCAGTGACGCGAGTGATAATGTGGCGCATGGTTTCGCGCGACACCGTGCTTTCGCCACCACGCCCAAGCAACATCTCTTCGATCTTTTCGAATTGCGCCGCTTCGGCCGCTTCTGCACTGGGGTCGGTCGTGGTTAGGTTTGCGCCCTCTTCGGACACCCCCATTTCGCCACGCCCCTGGTGCGACTCGGTCGGCCGCTGATTGGTGGCGCCGGTTCCGTTTTGTGGCAAGGCTTCTTCGGAAAAGACACTATCACCGCCGAAATCTCCGTCGCCGCCGCCCGAAATGCGGTTGATCGGGATCGTCGGACTGAAATAGTCCGCAATGCCCTTGCGTTGTTGTTCCGTCGTCGCGTTCAGCAGCCACATCAAAAGGAAAAACGCCATCATCGCCGTCACAAAGTCAGCGTAGGCAACTTTCCAGGCACCACCATGGTGCCCGCCGCCGGCGATAACTTTTTTCCGTTTGATGATGACCGGCGCGGCGTTTTCGCCAGACGCACTCATCTCACCACCTATAAACTCACCCGGCACAAGACGTAACAGCAAAGGTGTTACCGGGCATTTAACAAATCAACTTGCTGACAACTCCAACGGTGTTTGAATGCCCTGTGTTCGACATGGATTTGAACCTTATTGTCGGAATTTGGACTTAGGCAAAACCGTGTATTCAGAGTATGGTTTACTGGAAATCGTGCCAGTATGGCCGAGACCTAATTCCAAGAACACGTGTGGTGTGTAGGGAGCACGTGGGGTAGCGGAGGGTGTCGGCTTGGCAAAGCGGCGCCCTCCGTTCGTTTTCAAAACAGCGTCAAGACGAAACCAATCACCGTGCAGCCAAGAGTGGAATACCCCCCGTCGATCAACATCAGGCGGATCGGGCGGCCGGCAAAACTGTAATTCGTGACCAGCCAGGGTGCGGCCAGGAAAAGGCCGATTCCGAATCCCGACACCAGCCCCTCGCCAAGCGTGTCGATACCGCCAAGCGCAAATACGTGTCGCATCATGCCCGCCACCAGAAGGGTTGCCAAAAAGCCGACGATGTATGGCCGGGGATCCGCGCTGTTGGCGGGTTTGCCATCAGGACCCTTTTGGACGCCTGCGGCCTCCATCCATGGGTCAGCCAATCGCATGTACCAAACTGCACCGGCGGCAAAACTGGCAATCGCCGCGACAAGCACGTTCAAAAATTCCATGATGTCCCTCCCGACTTTTCTTGGGTCTTGACCAAGACTGCCTGAGAACGGCCATTGCGCCTAGGGCGAAATACCGGCCATCTCGCAGACAATCTTCCACTCCGCGTCGGTGACGGGTTGCACGGACAGGCGCGAGTTCTTGACCAGGATCATGTCTGCCAGCCGTGGATCGGCCTTGATCATCTCTAGCGTGACCGGGGTTGTCACCGGCTGGATCGCCTTGATGTCAACGCAGTCCCACCGCTCATCGTCGGTGGTGCTGTCGGGATGCGACTCGGCGATGACCTCAACCGTGCCGACGACTGCCTTTTCCGTTTGGCTATGGTAGAAAAAGCCACGGTCACCCACGGCCATCTGCCGCATGAAGTTGCGTGCTTGGTAGTTGCGCACGCCATCCCACTCTTCACCAGCGTCCCCGTTGGCGACCTGCTGATCCCAGCTCCAGGTTAAGGGTTCGGATTTGAACAACCAATATGGCATGGCTCAGATGACCTTGTTCCAGGGAATAAGTTCGACGGATGCGAAAAGACCAGCGTTGGCATAAGGGTCTGCCGCCGCCCAGGTCTCGGCCGCCATCATGTCTTCGACCTCGAGAATGATGAGCGAGCCCATCATGTTGCCATCGCTGTCCAGCAATGGACCGGCCTGCGACACGACCCCCGAGGATTTCAAATAGGCAACATGCGCCTCGCGGGTGTCCAAACGGATTTGCAGTGCGCCGGGTTTGTCGCGGGCAATCAGAGCAATCAGCATCTATTCTTCCTTTAATGGTCGTGAGAGCAGCATATCCATGGCATCGGCAACCTTCAATTTGCCACAGACAAGGCCGGTGACAACCCGCGTGATCGGCAAATCGAGGCCAGTTTCCTGCGCCAGCACCATCAATGCCTGCGCTGTCGCGGCGCCTTCGACGGTAACCGAGGGATCAAATGCCTCGCCCCGGCCCAGGCTGAACCCCATACGGTAGTTCCGCGACTGATCCGACGTGCAGGTCAGCGTGAGGTCCCCAAAGCCCGACAGGCCGGACAAGGTTTCGGGCTTGCCACCCTGGGCATCGGCGACACGCACCATTTCGGCAAATCCACGGGTCATAAGGGCCGCGCGCGCGCTTTCCCCAAGACCTGCGCCCATCGCCGCGCCACAGGCGATCGCGATGACGTTTTTGAGGGCCCCGCCCAATTCAGCACCAATCACATCCATGGTGCGATAGAGCCTGATGTTGGGTGTGGTCATCAATTGTTGCAGTCGCAGCCCCGCGGTGTCATCGGCACAGGCAAGCGTCAATGCAGTGGGCAAACCTTGCGCGATATCCATAGCGAAGGACGGCCCGGTCAACATGGCGGTCATCGCATTGGGGCAATGTGCGGCAATAATCTGGGTCGGGCGCAAACCCGTTTCCAACTCCACCCCTTTGCAACAGGCCACCAACGGGGCATCGAACAACGCGTTGCCGTGGGTTTCAAGAAATCCACGCAGCGTTTGGGTTGGAAGCACCAGAAGAACGGGATCAGGTCCGGAAATCAAGTCTATTTCAGCAGAAATCCTGATGTGGTCAGGCAATCTGACCCCTGGAAGCCTGCGCGCATTCACTCGGCTGCTCTGCATCTCGCGCGCATGATCCGGATCACGGGTCCAAAGCGTAACGGGCCCGTTTTGGGCCATGGAGACCGCCAGACCCGTGCCGAATGCACCGGCGCCGATCACCGAGATCATGCCTTGGCTCCTTTCTTTCCGCTGCCAATCAGGGCCGGGCTCGTTCTATCAAGCGGCCATCTGGGGCGCGCCGACAACGACAGATCATCCCTGTGACCGGCATCAAACAGCTCGAGACCAGCATAGGCAATCATCGCGGCGTTATCGGTACAAAGCGCCAGCGGCGGCGCGACGAATGTCACGCCGAAGTCTGCCGAGACAGTCTGCAGTGATGTCCGAATACTGGTGTTTGCCGCAACGCCCCCGGCGACGGCCAGCGAAGGAACGAAAGACAAATGGTCTTTTGCCGCCAAAAGTGCGCGGCGTGTCTTTTCTGCCAGAACATCGGTGACAGCCGCCTGAAATCCCGCACAAAGGTCGGCGCGATCGGCACGTGTCAAGCCGCCCTTGTCGGTGATAATGCTGTCCCGCGCCCGTAACAACGCCGTCTTCAGGCCAGAAAAGGACAAGTCGCAGCCCGCCCGGTCAAGCAGCGGGCGTGGGAATGCAAAGCGCTCGGGATCACCGGATGTCGCCTCGTGTTCAACCGAAGGACCGCCCGGCTGGGACAATCCCAGAAGGCGGGCGGACTTGTCGAACGCCTCGCCCGGCGCATCGTCGATCGTCCCGCCAAGACGCGTAAAGGCATCGGCACCGCGAACCAAAAGAAACTGGCAATGGCCGCCGGAAACCAAAAGCATGATATATGGATAGGGCATTCCATCGGTCAAACGCGGGGTCAGCGCATGGCCAGCAAGATGGTTCACGCCGATCAAGGGCAGGCCGCGCGCCGCTGAAATGCCCTTGGCGGTCATCACGCCCGACAGCACACCACCAATCAGACCGGGGCCTGCGGTCACTGCCACCGCATCCATGTCGTCAAGCGTCAACTCTGCTTTTGTCAGAGCCTGTTTCACCGCGATATCGAGTTTTTCCGCATGGGCGCGTGCCGCAATTTCGGGCACGATACCGCCATACGCATCATGCAGCGCATCCTGTCCAAGTACGATTGTCGACAGAATCCGCGGCGCACTGGACGTGGCACGCACAACGGCGGCGGCTGTGTCATCACAGCTGCTTTCCAATCCCAGTATGGTCACTTGATCGGTCATCGCCCCGCCCGTTGCACCGCGTGTTAAGCGCAGGTAACACCGCAGGGGCATGCAAACAACTGTGGAGGGCGGATGCCGCCGACGATCCTGATCACCCGACCGCAAGACGCGGCAGACCGGCTTGCCGAACTGTTGCGCGCGCGTTTGGGGCGCGACGTGACAATCGTGATCTCCCCTTTGATGAAAATCGAGGCCAGAGACGAGGTGCCGCCCCTCGATCGGATCAAGACGCTTGTCTTTACCTCTGTCCATGCGGTGCGTGCCTTCGCCGCCATGTCGAAACGCAGGGATTTCGCCTGCTACGCGGTCGGAGACGCCACCGCCCGTGCCGCCGAAGACGCAGGCTTCGCTGCCATCACCGGGCCCGGAACCGGCGCGGACCTGGTGACGCAGATCGCAAAATCCGGGCCGGACACCCCATGTCTTTACCTGCGGGGCGAACACGTGGCGTATGATGTCGCAAAAGCTTTGAATTCGGCAGGAATAGAGACATGCTCGGCCGTTGTGTATCGTCAGACGTCACTTCCGCTAAACGCCTTGGCACGCGACAGTTTGTCCGGCGCAAACATGGTGATAGCCCCGCTGTTTTCCCCGCGAAGTGCCAAGCTGTTCTGTGATGAGATACCGCCGGGTCGCAACGTCTTTTTTGCTGCCATGAGCGAGGCCGTAGCACGCGTCATTCCGAGCAATCGGGCCGACAGAATCGACGTGGCCAAGTGTCCGGATATCGACGCGATGGTGGATGCGATCGCGGCCCTTTGGTCGAGGGCCAATCAGCTTGAGGGCGATGGCCCTGCGCAGTAAGGTCGTCAGGTACGCGGCCTGCACAAGATTCGAGAAAGGCTTTTCACGTGGCACGAAAGAAAACGTCCAAGGCGGATGAATCGCCCGACGATAACGTGACGCCCGAAGGCGCGTCTGCGTCCGAAGCGGAAGACGCCCAAGCCGAAATGGTCGACGCTGATGGATCGGCCGAACATCCCGAGCCGGAAGATGCAAAACTAGACAGCACGAAGAACGGTTCGGACGACGAGGCGGACCAAGACCCGGCGGCCGACGCCACGGGGCAGGATACCGAACCAGCCCGGAATAGTGACGCCGAGAATGTTACGGACAAGGACGACGAAGCCGATGCGGATGCGCAGGATGACCTGCAAAAGGATGAAGCCCGCTCGGCACCTGAAATCACTGTCGCCCTGCCCGTCGCCACGCCCGAGCGCGAGCAGGGCCCAAGCGTGATGCCGATGGTTCTGGGTGGTATCGCCGCCGGTGCCATCGGATTTGCCGCGGCATATTTTGGCCTGGCGCAACAACCGGACGCCAGAGCCGATGCACTGTCCAAACGTCTGGCCGAGATTGGCGAAGCGGTTGGGGGCCAAACCGGGGAATTGGCCACGTTGACCCAAAAAGTAGACGAACTTGGCGGCGCTCCGGATTTTGCACCTGTCGAAGCGCAGCTGGAAGGCATCACCGAAGCGATTGCAAACCTGTCCGAGCGTATTGCGACCAACGAAACAGCGTTGGAAGATCTGCAAGCGCGCCTGACCATCGTAGAGCAGCGCCCGGTGACAGAAAGTGCGTCGGAAGCTGCAATCGCGGCCTACGAGCGGGAACTTCAGGCGGCGCAAGATGCGATGGCCGAACAACGTACTGAGCTGGAAGCGTTGATCGAAAGTGCGCTGTCAACCGAGAACGCGGCCGAAGATGCGGCACAGGCCGCCATGCAGCGCGCGGCGACCAGCCGGATCTTGACCGCCATTGAAAACGGCAGTGCGTTTTCCGGTGCATTGGCCGATTTGCAGGCGACCGGCGCCGAGGTGCCCGCGGCGCTGACCGACGTGGCCGAGACCGGCGTTGCCTCCATTTCGGACCTGCAGAATGGTTTTCCCGAAGTCGCACGTGCCGCCTTGGCCGCCTCGCGGGCAGTGTCCACGGACGGGGGTGGCTTGACAGGTTTTCTGCGCAACCAGCTGGGCGCACGGTCGCTTGAGCCACGCGAAGGCAATGATCCGGACGCGGTGCTGTCGCGCGCCGAGGCTTCGCTGCGCGATGGCCGGCTGACCGATGTGTTGGCCGAGATCGAGGCCTTGCCCGAAGAAGGCCGCGCCGAGATGTCGGATTGGACCGGGC
Organism: Pseudomonadota bacterium; assembly: GCA_039818805.1. GTDB lineage: Bacteria > Pseudomonadota > Alphaproteobacteria > Rhodobacterales > Rhodobacteraceae > Roseovarius. The sequence continues at coordinate 5,617 of JBCBTE010000034.1, read as the reverse complement.
AAGTTGCCCGCAGGATGGAAGCCGTGAACGCCGCGCAGGCACTGAGCGAGACACTGAACTAGGGCCCCGGGGGGCGAATTGAATGTTGTGGTCTGTGATCAAGATTGTCCTCTTTATCGGCCTTGTGGCCGTGGCGAGTTTTGGCGCGATTTTTCTACTGGAACTGGACGGCGGCGTGCGGGTTCAGATGGCTGGTCAGGAATACAACCTGACCCCCCTGATGGCCGTCATCGGTCTTGTGATCCTGGTTGTCGCCATCTGGCTTTTGCTGAAGCTGGCCGCGCTTCTGATCGCGGTGCTGAAATTCATCAACGGCGACGAGACGGCCATTTCCCGGTACTTTCAGCGCAACCGTCAGGAAAAGGGATATCAGGCACTGTCCGAAGGTCTGATGGCATTGGCCTCGGGCGAGGGGGATCTGGCCATGTCGAAGGCCAGCAAAGCCGAAAGGTATCTCAAGAAACCGGCGCTGACCAACCTGATCACGGCGCAGGCCGCCGAGATGTCGGGCAATCGGCGCAAGGCCGAAGAGGTTTACAAACGCCTTTTGACCAACGAGAACACGCGTTTTGTGGGGGTGCGTGGCATCATGCGCCAAAAGCTGGCCGATGGTGACACCGAAACAGCGCTGAAACTGGCGCAAACCGCCTTCGCGTTGAAGCCGCGGCACGAAGAAGTGCAGGACACGTTGTTGAAGTTGCAAGCGCAGTCACAAGACTGGAAAGGCGCGCGTGAAACTCTCAGCGCCAAGCTGAAGTCTGGAAATCTACCGCGCGATGTGCATCGTCGCCGGGATGCCGTCCTGGCGTTGTCCGAAGCGAAGGGAATTCTGGATGACGGGCAAAGCATCGAAGCGCGTGAAGCGGCAATCGAGGCAAACAGGCTGTCGCCCGATCTGGTGCCCGCGGCGGTGCTGACGGCGCGCGGCTATATCGAGCAAGGCTCAAAACGCAACGCCCTGCGGGTCATCCGCAAAGCATGGGATGCACAGCCGCATCCCGATTTGGCCGCCGTTTTCGCTGAAATAGAACCTGATGAGACGCCTACCGCCCGGATCAAACGATTTGCCAAGCTGCTCAAGACACATCCCGATCATCGCGAAACGAAACTGATAAAGGCCGAGCTTGAGATCGCCGCCGAAGACTTCCCGGCGGCCCGGCGCGCACTGGGTGACCTCGCCGAGGTCGAGCCCGATGCACGGGCCTTGACGATCATGGCGGCAATCGAACGCGGCGAAGGCGCGTCGGACAGCGTAATCAAGGGATGGCTGGCGCGTGCGTTGTCCGCGCCGCGCGGTCCGCAATGGGTGTGCGACAATTGCCAGAACATCCACGCTGAATGGGCGCCGTCTTGCGACAACTGCGGGGCCTTCGACACGCTAACCTGGCGCGCGCCGCCAGCCGCAGAAGTCAGTTCGGCCACGGGGCTGGAAATGCTGCCTTTGATCATAGGCGCCATCGAAGACAAAACCGACGAGTCGGCAGACGAGCCGGAAGTGGAAGATGACGATGTGATCGAGGTCGCAGATGCCGAAATCGTCGAGGATGACCGCCTCAAAGAACCGGCAAAATAGCTCTTTTCCGACAGCATGCGGGGTGCTATAGCCCCACGTCACAAGGGCCGCTGTAGCTCAGATGGTAGAGCACGTCATTCGTAATGATGGGGTCGGGGGTTCGAGTCCCTTCAGCGGCACCACGTCTTCGGCACTTGTGGAAAAAGCTTTGGATCCCCAGCGCCGCATTAGCATGCGCAGCGCTGGGACACGCGGTCAAAGTTCTACGCGTTGCGCAATGCCGGACTTGGCCGCCAGTTGTGCTGCCACCGACGCAACGGCCAAGTCTTGAAGCCCCACCCCGGTGCCATCGAACAACGTGATTTCCGCGTCACTGGTCCGCCCGGCATGCGTGCCGTTGATCACGGCGCCAATCGGTGTGATCTGGCCTTCGTTCAACAACCCATCCGCAATGGCGTGCTGGGTTTCACCGATGGTGATCGATTGCGCGATTTCGTCGGTGAACACGGTGGCCGCGGCGACCAGCGCGGCGTCCACCTCCTGTTTGCCCTTGGTGTCCGTACCCATACATGCCAGATGCGTGCCCGGTTTGATCCAGTCTTTCATCAAAAGCGGCTCAAACGCGGACGTGATGGTGATGATCACGTCGGCCTGCGCGCCCAGTTCTTCCTGTGATACGGCCTCGAAAGGCAAACCAAGGTCTTGGGCCACCGCGCCAAGCTGCGGCAACATGTCGGGATGGGGATTCCACGCAATCACCTTCTCGAAATCGCGTTGTTCTGCGGCGGCACGCAGCTGAAACCCAGATTGATGACCCGCGCCGACCATGCCCAGAACCTTGGCATCCTTGCGCGCCAGATGGGCAATCGACACGGACGACGAGGCCGCCGTGCGGACGGCGGTCAGATAGTTCCCCCCCACCAAAGCGGCAAGTTTGCCTGTATCAGGGTCGAAAAGGAACACAGTCGACTGGTGATTGGTCAGTCCCTTATCCATGTTGCCGGGCCAATAGCCGCCTGACTTTACGCCCAAGACGCCGCCGGCGCGGTCAAAGCCAGACTTGAAGCCGTAAAGCGCATCTGCATATCCGATCGCCTCGCGTACAACCGGAAAGTTGTAGGCGTCGTCGCGTGCCATGGCGCCGAACACAGCCTCAACCGCGTCAAAGGCATCCTTGCGTCCGACCACTTTTTGGCAGGTTTCTTCTGTTACGATCAACAAACCGCCTGCATCTGAATTTGCGTCTTTCATGACATCCATTCCCTAATAGGCTTTGCCACGGGCCGAGACGGGCCAGAGTGTTTCCACCTTGCCGTCGCGCACACCGACATACCAATCATGCACGTTGCAGGTGGGGTCGCAGTGACCCGGCACCAGCCGCAACTTGTCGTTCACCTTGAGTGCGCCCTCAGGGTCTGCAACGACGCCGTGCTCGTCCGAGCATTTCACGTATTCGACATCCGTGCGGCCAAAGATAAACGGCAGACCGCTGTCGACCGACTGTGCCTTCAGGCCCGCGTCAACGATGGCTTTGTCCGCCTTGGCGTGGCTCATCACGCTGGTCAAAATGAACAGTGCGTTTTCCCATTCGCCCTGGTCGATGCGCTTTCCGTCCTTGTCCAGGATGCGGCCATAGTCAGCGTCCATAAAGGCGTAGGAGCCACATTGAAGCTCGTTGTATACGCCGGATGTGCTTTCGAAATAGTAAGACCCGGTGCCGCCTCCGCCGACAATATCGCACTCCAGCCCATCCGCTTTCAACGTGTCGACCGCATCTTTAACCTGGGCCACGGCAATATCGATTTTGGCCTTTCGGTCATCATAGCTGTCCATGTGCTGCATCGCGCCTTGGTACGCCTGAATGCCTGCGAATTTCAGACCCGGCGCGGCGTCGATGGCCTTGGCGATTTTCACAACATCCTGCGTGGTCGTCACACCGCACCGCCCCGCGCCGCAGTCGATCTCGACCAGACACTCGATCTCGGTGCCATGCCGCGTCGCCGCGTCCGAAAGATCGGCAATGTTGTCGATGTCATCAACGCAGCAAATCGTCCGTGCGCCCAGTTTCGGCATCCGTGCAAGGCGGTCTATCTTGGCCGGATCGCGTACCTGGTTGGACACCAAGACATCCTTGATCCCACCGCGGGCAAACACCTCGGCCTCGCTGACCTTTTGACAGCACACGCCACAGGCACCGCCCAGTTCAACCTGAAGCTTGGCGACATCCACGGACTTGTGCATCTTGCCGTGCACGCGATGGCGCATTCCATGCGCCTTGGCATAGTCGCCCATCTTCTTCACGTTGCGCTCCAACGCGTCCAGATCCAGCACCAGGCAGGGCGTTTGAATGTCACTTTCGCTCATGCCCGCGGCAGCAGGGATGTCATAACCCACTTCGAGATCTTTAAGGTCCACGTGCTTGTTCATAGTTCTTCCTCCTTGGGAAAATTGCGCTCGGCTTATAGCCAGGGCAGGGCGTCAAGATCGACATTGCCACCGGTTACGATGACGCCGACACGCTTGCCGCGATAAGTTTCGGGATTGTTCAGAATGACAGCCAGAGGAACCGCACAGCTTGGCTCCATCACGATACGCAGGTATTTCCAGGTGATCTTCATCGCATAGATGATCTCCTGTTCGCTCGCCGTTTGAATATCGGTCACGAAATTCGACACGAAATGCCAAGTGTTTTCCTTAAGCGGCACCTTCAGGCCATCCGCGATTGTCACTGGCGCATCATCGGCAATGATGTGCCCTGCCTTGAAACTGCGATAGGCATCGTCGGCCTGTTCCGGCTCGGCTGCGATGATGTCGACATCGGGCGCGAGGTTGGACAAGGTCAGACAGGTGCCCGAAATCATACCACCACCACCGATCGGGGCGATGACCGTCTCCAGCCCCTCGGTCTGTTCCAGCAGTTCCGCCGAACAGGTGGCCTGTCCCGCGATGACACGCGGATCGTTGTAGGGGTGCACGAATTCACCCCCCGTGCGCGCCTGGACTTCGGCGAACACCGCTTCCCGGCTGGTTGTCGACGGCTCGCATTCTGTGATGATCCCTCCGAACCGGCGCACCGCGTCTTTCTTGGCTTGCGGCGCTGTATGAGGCATGACCACGTTGCACGGGATTCCCCGACGACCCGCTGCATAACTCAGGCTCAGCGCATGATTGCCGGAACTGTGGGTACACACCCCGAATTCGGTCTGTGCTTCGTCCAGACCGAAGACCGCATTGCAGGCACCGCGCACCTTGAACGCGCCGGCCTCCTGAAAGTTTTCACATTTGAAGAACAGCTTCGCGCCCGTCAGGTCATCAAGATACTGCGAGGTCAGAACCGGCGTGCGGTTGATATGCGGCCGAATCCGGTCATGCGCCTCTCGCATATCCTCGATGGTCAGGTTTTCGGCAGCGGTGAGTGCATCCAACATCGTGTCGTCTCCCTTCAAGCAGCGGATTTCAAGATCAGCGCGTTTGAGGCCCGGAAGTAATCCTGCGCCGCCGCGACACCGGACCCAAGCTCGATCGGGTAATCGAGATCAGCCATCGCCATCTCCACGGTGGCAAGCCCGGACAGAACCATGACATCCGTCAAGCTACCCAAATGACCGATCCTGAATGCTTTGCCGTTCATCTCGCCAAGACCAATGCCGAAGCTGACATTGTAGGCGTTGAAGGCGTGATCGGTCAGCGCATTGCTGTCAAACCCGTTTGGTACATAGATGGCGCTTACGGTGTCAGAGTAAAGATCGGCGGATTGCGCCACGAGCTTCAGACCCCAGGCGTCGACCGCGCGGCGCACGCCCTCGGCAAGCCGGAAGTGACGGGCATAGACGTTGTCCAGACCTTCCTCAAACAGCATCTTCAGGCTTTCGGCCATGCCATAGATCAATTGCAGCGGCGGCGTGTAGGGAAACCCACCCGAGGCGTTGGCCTTCATCATGTCCCGGAAATCAAAGAATGTGCGCGGCAGTTTCGCCGTTTCGATCGCGTCCAGTGCCTTGGGGCTGACACCCAGTATCGCCATACCAGTGGCCAGCATGAAGCCCTTTTGCGACCCCGACACCGCGACATCAACGCCCCAATCGTCGAACTTGAATTCCATCG
>JBCBTE010000033.1:0-23590 GCA_039818805.1 Pseudomonadota bacterium | reverse complement strand
GAATGGGATTGTCGGCATCCTGACGATGCACCCGGCTCAGCGTCAGTTTTGCAGGCGCGGGCAATCCGTCGAACACCATCGCGCCCGACTGGTTCACCGGGGCCAACTGGGCCGGATCGCCAAAAAGCAGAAGGGTCGGAAATATCTCGCGCAGATCCTCGTATTGCTTTTCATCCAGCATCGAGGATTCGTCGATGAACCCGATATCCAAGGGCTCTTCGCGCCGTTTCCAGCCGGTGATGAAATCACTGCCACGCAGGCCTGCGGCGGCCAACGCGCCGGGGATAGATTTATGCGACTGGTAAAACAGACGCGCGCGTTCCAGCGCCTCGTCAGTCAGACCCTCGATCTCGGGCTTTTCGCCCTGCCCGGCCAGCCATTCGGCAATACGTTCATATTCCGGATCGTATACTGGGGTGTAAAGGATCCGGTGGATGGTCGTCGCGGGCACCCCGCGCATTCGCAAAACGCTCGCCGCCTTGTTGGTCGGGGCCAAAATGGCAAGCGTGCGCCGGTCCTTGCGTCGCCGTCCTTCCCAATCGCCTGACACAACATCGACACCTGCCTCTTCCAAGGCGCGGTAAAGCGCGGCCAGAAGCAAAGTCTTGCCCGAACCGGCCTTGCCAACCACCGCCATGACGGACGATTTTCCGTCGCGCGGCGGGGTCAGAAGTCCTTGGTCCAGATCCACGCCTACCTCGCGCAGAACGTCCGAAATGCGGTCATGGGCCTCGGCCTGATCGTCGGAAAATGTAAGGGCGGCGGTGGACATGCGCAGACCCTACAGGCGCGCCCGCCCCTGTACCAGAGCGGCAAGACCGACGGCTCGTTTTTCTGGTGCCACCCGCCTTTACGCGGGAACTGCCAATGGTTCCACGGCGTCGCCAAAACTGCGACGGAACCAAAGGTCAGACAGGTCGGGTGAAATGCGCGCGCGCCGCGATACCATGCGCCGCGCTGTGTCGGTAAATTCCCAAAGCCCGACACTGATCTTGTCGCGCCCGTCGCCCTGGCTGCCCAATACTTCGGGCGAAGACCCGATCATCCGGTAAATCCGCACCATGCGCGCATCAAACACACCGGCAAAGTGGCGCACGCCAAAGTGGCGCATCAATTCGCCACCCCCCAACATCAGCGCGGCGGCAATCCGGCTTTCAGCACCGCGCGCAAGACAAAACCGCGTACACTCCCAGATCAGCGGGCTTTCGATCGTGCCGCCGCCCAGCAGATCGGTAAAGTGCTCGTTGATCATGGTTCGCCCGGTGGTGGGCAGAAACCGCATCGATCCTTCGTGCCGCCCATCGCGGCCTTCCCAGATCACGTAAAGCGGGTTCAGGGCATCGTATTCATCCATCTCATGCCCGCTGCTATCCACCGTCACATCCCATCCAAGGCGGGTTTTGAACTGGTCCGCACGGTCCCTGAACATCTGATCGCTGAGACGTGGAAAGCGATGCAGGTCGTCGGCATAAACATAGCGCAGCATGGTTTTATTCCCCTCTGTCTGATGACGAGGAGAATGTGACCAAAGCGTTAACGACGAGCGGAAGCACCGTGCGTTGCGCGGCTAGACGACGATCAAACCCTGACTGATAGCGCGAGAGACGGCGTGCACCGTGTTAACCGCACCCAGTTTGAAACGCGCGGATTCGATATAGACCCGCAACGTGTGCTCGGAAATCGACAGCGTGTCAGCCACTTGCGCGCGCCCGTACCCAAGCGCCAGCAACGTCAGCGCGTCGACCTCGCGCGGGCTAAGCTGTCGCGCCGGCGCCGGTGCACGGTCTGGTTCGAATTCCAGCGCCTTTTGATTGAAGTAATTGGCGCACAGGATCAATTCGCGCCGGTGTTCTTCTGTAAACGCCTCCCATGTGTCGTCGTCACACCGGTGGTTGACCGTGAACAGCGCGAACTGTCCATTGGGTCCACGCAGCGGCACCGAATAGCCCTGGTTGCCAAGGCCGTATTCCAGCGCCTCTTTCAGAAAGGCCTGCGTGGCCTTGCCGGACCAATCAAGCCGCTTCCAATCGACCGGGTGGAAACGCTTGTAGCAGCCTGCAATCACAGGATCGATGCGCAGGTATTCCTTTTCCAGATATCGCTGGACCCACGCCGGATCATAAGTGCCACAACCATATTGGTCGCCTGCGGCACTTACCCAATGATATACAAGATGGTCTATTTGAAAATGATCTCGGAGGCGCTCGGAAAGCGCCTGAAACCCGGTCGGGTCAGTAGTGCGTTCCAGGTCCTCTAGTATCGTGTCCAGCCGCCGTGGCGGTTGCGCATTCATACCCCGGTTTTCCTTCCCCTTTCGACGCCAACTCGGCCGCCGCGACGATCCTTGTGTCGTCGATCTGTTCAGCCAAAACCCCAAGACCGTTCTGATACGCGAACGTTCTCAGATCGGCCAGAACGTCGAGGATCCACTCATTCTGCATTTGTACCGTCCTTAAGGTTGGTTAACGAAAGGTTAACACAACTTTAACACGTCTCACTTTTTCAACGTACTCACGCATTTTCCCTCCCCAGAAATAGCGAGGCAGCAAATTCTAACCCTTTGAAAGGCCTCATCTCGACCCTCCCGAATCAAAATGACCCGCGAACCAGAAGCGATTCGCAGGTCAAAAAATGAAACAAGTGACCTAAAAAGAAGTTACTTTCCGGCGTCCAATACCTCTTCGACGGTGCGCAGGCCCGTGGTGGGCGACTGAACCAGAACCGCCATGTTGCCCGGTTTGTGCTCGTTGTTCATCATTTTGGTATGCGCATCGGGGATCTCGTCCCAGGGAAACACCTCGGACATGCACGGATCGATCCGTCGCTCGATCACCAATTGGTTGGCGGAAGACGCCTGTGACAGATGCGCGAAATGCGAACCCTGCAAGCGTTTTTGATGCATCCACATGTACCGTACATCAAAGGTACAGTTGAACCCGGTGGTGCCCGCACAGATCACAACCATGCCGCCTTTCTTGCAAACCAGCGTCGAGATCGGAAATGTGGCTTCCCCGGGGTGTTCGAAAACCATGTCGACATTATTGCCTTTGCCGGTGATGTCCCAGATCGCCTTGCCGAACTTGCGCGCCTCGGTGAACCACTCCTTGTATTCCGGCGAATTCACCTTGGGCAGTTGGCCCCAGCAATTGAAGTCCTTGCGATTGATTACACCTTTCGCGCCCAAGCTCATGACGAATTCGCGCTTGTCCTCGTCGGAAATCACCCCGATGGCATTTGCACCGACGGTGTTGGCCAACTGGATTGCGAAAGACCCCAAGCCACCCGATGCACCCCAGACCAATACGTTCTGACCGGGCTTCAATTCGTGCGGGTGATGGCCGAAAATCATTCGGTATGCCGTCGCCAGCGTCAGCGTGTAGCACGCGCTTTCTTCCCAGGTCAGGTGCTTGGGGCGACGCATCAGCTGTTGGGCTTGTACGTTGGTGAACTGGGCAAAGGACCCGTCGGGTGTCTCGTAGCCCCAGATGCGCTGCGAAGGCGAGAACATCGGATCGCCACCGTTGCAATGGGCGTCGTCGCCATCGTCCTGGTTACAATGGATCACGACCTCGTCGCCGACTTTCCAGTTCTTCACACGGTCGCCCACGGCCCACACAACGCCGGATGCGTCCGAGCCGGCGATGTGGTAATCTGCACCGTGACTATCAAACGGGCTGATCGGTTCACCCAGACCGGCCCAGATGCCGTTGTAGTTTACGCCCGCAGCCATCACCAGAACCAACACCTCGTGGCTTTGCAGCTTGGGTGTGTCGACCACCTCGACCTTGAAACTGTCATTGGGCTTGCCATGACGTTCGCGGCGAATGGCCCAGGCGTACATTTGCTTGGGCACGTATCCAAGCGGGGGCAGTTCGCCCACCTCGTAGAGGTCTTTCTCGGGCGCTTCATACGGCGCAATGCCGGTGTGAGTATCTAGTGCCATCGGGGCCTCCTTGCTGTATCGTTTGCCGCAATGCAGAATCGCGTCAGTCACACCCGAAATATAGCTGGCCACGCAACAATGCAATGCTTGAAAGGTATATTTTGTAATTTTATAACCGTGCGACCGCAGAATAATCAGCCGTCTTTGCCGCGCTTGCGAAAGAGCTGGCTGATGGAATTCGCATAATAGGCCAGAATCGCCCGCTCCTCAGGCACGATTTCGATCCCGTCGGGCGTTTCCTTGATGAGCGCCCGCTTGCGCAGGTTGCGCAGACCCACATCGACCGAGTATTCCAAATTGTCCCGCGGAACGTGGATGTGCGCGCGTGAAAGGTGCTTGGTCATGTCACGCACCGCCGCCGTGACCGCCTGTTTACTGATCGGACCATCTGCCTGCAGCAGCGCCCGCGTCACCAGTGGAACGGGCAGCACCGGAACCTCATCACCGATGCGCATCATCAGTAGCTTGCCCAGGTCTTCGACCGTACCGCCGTGATTTGCCGCCTCAAAGGCTTTCAACGACACCGGTGCGCCAAAGCTGGCCGCGGCATAACCGTGCCGGTGATAGCGCCGCGTCACCCAAAGCCAGAACTGCTTCAGTATGAATCCCGCGACAACGCTGATCTTGGCACCGAACCGGCGTTTGCCCGCCTGCCCCGCGGCCACCAGGATCCGGTCTTCGAAAACCCGATCGTAATTCACCGCCACGGGCACAAAGACAACGTCACGCCCGTCGGGACTGCGTTCTTCGATGACGTATTTCAGCAGTCCAAGCTTCGGCGGGGCGAGCGAGCCATCCAGGCTTAGCCCACCTTCGGGAAAAACCGCCTGCGTCACCCCGCCATCGGTGGCCAACCCGACATAACGCGCCAGAACCCGGCGATAGAGCGCGTTGCGCGATTTGCGCCGGATGAAGTAGGCACCCATCGCCTTGATCAGGCGTGACAATGGCCAGACCCGTGCCCATTCGCCCACCGCATAGCTAAGTGCCGAGCGTTCGGCAGCCAACCATGTGACCAACACGTAATCCATGTTCGACCGGTGGTTCATTACGAAAATCACCGTCGCTTCGGGATCGATCTGGCCAATATCCTCTTCGTGGAACCGGCCCAGCCGCACCCGGTAAAGCGCCAGGCTCAACGCCTTGGCCAAACGGATCGCAATGCTGAAATACGCGGTTGCGGAAAACCCGGGCACGATTTCGCGTGCATACCGGCGCGCCAATTCAAACGCCACGTTCTCGGGGACACCTTCCTGACGCGCATGCTCGGCAATCGCGCGGCTGACTTCGGGGTCGTAGCTAAGGCGTTGGACCATATCGAAGCGACGTGCCAGTTTGAATGGCTCGATTGGGCGTTCCAACCGCGTATTCAGCTTGGCCACTGCCCGTTCCATCCTGCGCCGGAAAAACCAGCGCACGGATGGGAACAGAAAATGCGATGCGAATGTCACGGCTGCAAACAGCACGATCAGCACCAAAAGCCAGACAGGAAGCTCTACGGTTTGGGTCATTGTGCATGACCATTGCAGGCCCGCGGGCCGCTCTCAACGAAAAAGGCCCGGGTTGCAGCGGTTTATCGGGCATCCTAGCGTATCGCACACAGAGAAACGGAGACGCGCACTGTACAGTCAGGACTCTTTTTTTACGCTTGGCGTCGCCGGACAAGTTGGATTGGCCGCTTTGTCGTTGTTGTTGATGGGCCTGTGTCTGTGGGCTGTTGTCCGGCTTGGACGCTCCATGCCACGGGCGGCACGCATTGTCTTGGCAATCACGGTCTTCTGGGCTTTCCTGTGGCTCTCGCCGCAGGTTTATTATTTTTATTACATGCTGATCATCGACAGCCTGCCTTGGCAAATCGTGATAAAAGCGCCGCCCGGAGCCGGCGATCTGGTTCGCCTTATGAGTTTTTCCGATGACGCCAGCCTGTCCGCACATGGGCAAGGTGCTTTGGGATGGGCGATGGTGGCCGCGGCTGTGTTCAAAGCCCCTGTTCTTTAATCGACACCAACAATGCGCGCATCGGTTCTTGGTTTACCTCGATCAGACCGCGTCGCGGACGATCAAGGTCGATGATCATGAACACCAGAAGCACGATCAGAATCATCATTAGGTAGACCGGTGTTGCGGGCGTCGTTCCCGCCACGCCAGAGCCGTACCCAAGCATCGCACCGGACAGGATGAAGGTGACAAACATCATCATCAGGACAACCTCGGGTACGTGCCGTTCAATCGAGGCATCGCGACTGCTTAGTGCATCGATCATGTCGTTCAGCGCAGCGCCGACAGCGACCGCGGCCGGACCATTTACATCCCGGATGATCTGCGAGGCATCTGTCCAAAGGTCGGAAAACGCATCTTCCGCATTCGCCACCAAACGATTGCGGCGCGTGTCTTGATCAGCCGTGACTTCGCCCGCTTCAACCCGCAAGCGCAGATACCGCCGCAAATCGGCACGCGCCTTGTCTTGCGCGTCTTCAGGCAGGTAGGAAATGCGCAACCAAGCTGTGCCAATGGCATTGGCCTCGGCCACCACGGCCTGCGACCTGTCATCGTGACGCGACAGCGCCAGCGAAAAGGTAAACCCAAGCAACAGGGCCAAAAGACCCAAAAGCGAACCCTGAACGGCGGTGGTTTGCGACCGAAACTCTTCTGTCGCCTGACGGTATCTTTTGCGCCCGAACACATACGCGATCGCCATGGCCGCAAGCATGCTAGCGAGCAGACCCAAGACAATGAAAATACTATCAATATCGTACAACACTTCTTGTGATCCAATCATGGTTCTCTCCAAACGTCTATCGCAAGGACTCGCAATATGCTCAACGCCGTTATGGTCCGTACTGTCTTCTATCAAGACCAATTGCCCGAAACGCTGCGCAATGCCGCGATGCAGCGAATTGACAGCGTCACATAATTCCGAATAAATTCTCGCTGTTGAAAGATAATTGCGCAAACCGATTCACGAGGCCGCCCATGTCGCAGACGCAGAAAGACCGCCCCTGGCTGATCCGCACCTATGCCGGGCACTCGACCGCCAAAGCCTCGAACGCACTTTATCGCGGCAATCTGGCCAAGGGGCAAACCGGCCTTTCGGTCGCCTTCGATCTGCCGACGCAAACCGGATATGACAGCGATCACATCCTCAGCCGTGGCGAAGTTGGCAAGGTCGGCGTACCGGTCTGCCATTTGGGCGACATGCGCACGCTGTTTGAAGAGATCCCGCTGGATCAAATGAACACCTCGATGACGATCAACGCCACCGCGCCGTGGTTGTTGGCGCTTTATGTCGCGGTGGCCGAGGAACAGGGCGCCGACGTGTCCACGCTGCAAGGCACGGTGCAGAACGACCTGATCAAGGAATATCTCAGCCGTGGCACGTATATCTGCCCACCCAAGCCCAGTCTGAAAATGATCGGCGACGTGGCCGAGTATTGCTACACCAACATTCCCAAGTGGAACCCGATGAACGTGTGTTCCTATCACCTGCAAGAGGCTGGCGCGACGCCGGAACAGGAGCTGGCCTTTGCCCTGGCCACGGCAACCGCGGTGCTGGACGAGTTGAAACCACGCGTCCCGGCCGAGGATTTTCCGGCCCTGGCGGGGCGGATATCGTTCTTCGTGAATGCCGGCATCCGGTTCGTAACCGAAATGTGCAAGATGCGCGCCTTTGTGGATCTGTGGGACGAAATCCTGGAACAGCGTTATGGCGTCGAGAACCCCAAGTTCCGCCGCTTCCGTTACGGCGTGCAGGTGAACAGCCTTGGCCTGACCGAACAGCAGCCAGAGAACAACGTCTACCGCATCCTGGTCGAGATGCTGGCGGTGACGCTGTCCAAGAAAGCCCGCGCACGCGCCGTTCAGTTGCCCGCGTGGAACGAGGCATTGGGCCTGCCGCGCCCCTGGGACCAGCAATGGTCGATGCGGATGCAGCAAATCCTGGCCTACGAGACGGACTTGCTGGAATTTGACGACCTCTTCGATGGAAACCCGGCGGTTGATCGCAAGGTCGAAGCGCTGAAAGACGGCGCCCGGCACGAGTTGGGCCAGCTTGACGGCATGGGCGGCGCCATTGGAGCAATCGAATACATGAAATCGCGCCTTGTGGACAGCAACGCCGATCGTCTGGGCCGGATCGAGGCCGGGGAAACCACTGTTGTGGGCGTCAACAAATGGACCACGACAGAACCGTCCCCGCTGCAGACCGAGGATGGCGGTATCATGGTCGTCGACCCGGCAGTGGAGGCCGAACAGGTCGCGCGCCTGAATGCCTGGCGCAAAGAGCGTGACAATGAGGCGGTGCAGGCCGCCCTCAATGATCTGCGGGAAGCGGCCAAAAAGGGCGAAAACATAATGCCAGCGTCGATCAAGGCCGCCAGGGCCGGGGTTACAACCGGCGAATGGGCCGCGCAGATGCGCCAGATCCACGGCGAATATCGCGGACCCACCGGCGTGTCGGGCAGTCCGTCAAACAAGACCGAAGGCCTGGACGACATTCGCGATGCCGTTGATGCCGTCAGCGACCGCCTGGGCCGCCGCCTGAAGTTCCTTATGGGCAAGCCCGGACTGGACGGGCATTCCAACGGAGCCGAGCAAATCGCCTTCCGGGCTCGTGATTGCGGCATGGACATCGCCTACGAGGGCATTCGCCTGACGCCCGAAGAGATCGTGACCGCGGCCCTTGAGGATCAGGCACATGTGATTGGCCTGTCAATCCTCTCCGGCAGCCACATGCCACTGGTCGAGGACCTGTTAGAGCGGATGCGCAAAGCGGGCCTGTCCGACGTGCCCCTGATTGTCGGCGGCATTATCCCGGATGAGGATGCGGCGCGCCTTTTGGAAATGGGTGTTGCAAGAGTTTACACGCCCAAGGATTTCGAATTGAACACCATCATGATGGACATCGTGGCATTGGCCGACCCCAAGGCGGTCGCGGCCGAGTAGCGGCAGGCGATCCAACCGCGGCCCGCGCCTACTCGTCCTTGGCGGGGTCGTCCTTGGCCACGCCTTCGGCCTCTTTCCGCGCTTTCGCCTCGGCCTGAGCCACTTCGATCTGCGCCAAAATGCGTTGGTTCAAGCCCTGGTCCTGCTGCGCAGCCTTGTCAATCGCAACATATTCCGCCGGCGTGATGTTCACGATCGTGTCTACGGCCCGCACGATATCACGGTTTGCAAGATCAATCAGTTCCGCGCGCTTGGACCCATCGGTTTCGGCGTCGATCCGGGGAGTATAGTGCCGACCAACGATCTGGATCGCGGCCAACGCTTCGACAAAGGACACAATCTTGTCGTCGGTGATCGTGTCAGGCGTCAACGCCGGATCGGGTGTCACTTGTGACAGGCTGACGGGTTGTTTTGGCGCGGCATCTGCTTCCTGGGACACCGTTGGACTGGCCGCGGCCAAAGCGACTACGGCCATAACGGCCAGGCTGATACGGGTTTTCATTGTTATTCTCCTCGAAGGGGCTGCCTCTGCTACTTAGCCTAAGGGACATGGCGCACGACGCACAGTGTTGCAACGTGTTAAGCAAAAAAACGCTGGCCCAAAGACAACACTCGTCACAGGTTGGCGAGTGACACCCGGAAAGGAGCATCACATGACCATCGACATTCGCCCGATCCAACCCGACGACAAGACTGCTTGGCACAGGCTTTGGACCGCCTATCTGAAATTCTACGACAGCACGGTCTCGGACGCTGTTTACGACACCACCTTTGATCGCCTTTGCGATCCGAACAGACACCACCAGAAAGGGTTTCTTGCGGTGCAGGACGACAAGCCCGTGGGCTTGGTGCATTATCTTTATCACGCACATAACTGGCGGCTGGAAGATGTCTGTTACCTGCAGGATCTATATGCCGATCCCGCTGTGCGAGGCATGGGCGTGGGGCGCAAACTGATCGAGGCAGTCTATGCGCAGGCTGACACTGACGGGCATCCGTCCGTGTACTGGATGACGCAAGAGTTCAACACCGAGGCCCGCAAGCTCTATGACCGTATTGGTCAGCTTACCCCGTTCATCAAGTACACGCGCTGACGTTACTCGGCCTCACGCCGCAAAAGCTCTCGATAGGTATAGGATTGGTCAATCCGCCCTTCTGCCCCTTTTACGAAATCCGGGTCCGAGCGGAGACACCGCAAGCCGCACAGCTGACTGACAATCATGTCCGTGGTGTCGACGAACCAAAGGCGCCCGCCGGGCGTGCCGACATAGCCATCTACACCCTCGGCCTCATCCGCCTCGATGTCATTAACGGTAGGCACTTCCGAATATGCGTCTTCATCATAGGCCGCGTGGGTGTGCCAGGATGCAATCACGTCAAGCGATTTGGGCCAGCGCGGCGTGCATTCATCCTGCTGCCCGCGCATTGGCCGGGTCGAGGCTAATGCGCCGGTTTTAGTGTACCCGATATAACCGCAATACTCGCGATTTTCGGCAGTGGACCTGATTTGCGCCTGATTCAGCACGTGTTTGGCGACGGCCACTTCCTGCGCCGATTGCGCAGTGGTCTGACCGGCCAGCAGCACCGCCGCAATCACTCCAATGGCGCGCATATTCACTCCTACGATTGCGTCTTGGATACTGGGCCGAAAATCCCTTGGCGAAAACCCCGCGCTGCGGCTTGTCGCGAAATGCCGCGCAATGCTAGATCATAGAGCGTGTTTCAACGTATCTTCGCGCCTCAACATCAATGCGAAAAAAGCCAGGCCTGCACTGGTTGGCCGGAAAGAGAGACCCATGACAATCCACGTCGGTGCAGACCCCGGTGATATTGCCGAAACCGTCCTAATGCCTGGTGACCCGATGCGCGCCAAATGGGCGGCCGAAACGTTTCTCGATGATTTGCGCCAAGTGAATACGGTGCGCGGCATGCTGGGCTTCACCGGCACTTGGCAAGGGCATCCTGTCACGTTTCACGGCAGCGGCATGGGCATGCCCAGCCTGTCGATTTACACCAATGAACTGTTGCGCGACTTTGATGTGAAAACCATCATTCGTATCGGCTCGACCGGGTCCATGCAAGCGCATGTAGGCTTGCGCGACGTGGTGATCGCCATGACCGCCAGCAGCATATCGACACCGTCTCGCACAATCTTTCGCGAGGTTAACTATGCCCCTTGCGCCGATTGGACCTTGCTGCGCGCGGCTGTGACCGCGGCCGAGGATAAAGGCGTGACGCACCATATCGGCGGGATCTATTCCTCCGACACGTTTTATGACGAACGGCCCGATCTGAATGACCAGATGACCCGCCACGGCATTCTGGCCGTCGAAATGGAAAGTGCCGAGCTTTATACCCTCGCGGCCCGCTTCGGCGCGCGCGCCCTGACCGTGCTGACTGTCTCGGACCACCTGCAGACCGGCGAAGCCCTGCCAAGTGCGGACCGGGAAAGCAGCTTTGGCGATATGGTCGAGATCGCCCTGGCGGCGGCGTTCGCGTCTTGAGACGCGGCGCAAAGGGTCTAGCCGCGCCGGGCGAATTTGCGCTGCAGGCCAAGACGTGTCGATCGACCGAGATACCACAAAAAGTAAGCCACGGCATTGGCGTGTCCCGCGGTATCAGGCGCTTTGCCTTGCGACATGCGCGTCATCTGCCACCCGTAGTACTCGACACGCGACACCGTGTTCATTAGGTTTATCAACCAGTTGCGTGCATTCAGGCCAAATCGGCCCCGTCCAATGGTCAGACCGTCTTCTTCGATGCCAATCTTGTCCGTTGCACCGCTAAGCAGCGTGGCGGGCCCATTCGGATGCACGCACAGGGGGCGTGCCAGACCGATCATGTCAATGCCGTCCTCGTCAATGGCGCGCTCCATCGCCGACCGGCTGCGAAATCCACCCGTCACCATGATCGGCACGCGCACCGCCTTGCGAACCTCCCTCGCATACTCCAGAAAATACGCTTCGCGCTTTTGCGTGCTTTCGCGCTGTTCCTCTTCGGTCCCGTTCACAAAGCTCATCTGCTCGTACGTGCCGCCCGACAGCTCAATCAGATCGATACCGTCCGCTTCCAGCCACTGTGCCACCTGCGCGCAGTCTTCCAGCGTGAAGCCACCTTTCTGAAAATCGGCCGAGTTCAACTTGACCGCGACAGGGAAATCCGTGCCAACCACTGCGCGGGTGGCCGTATAGACCCGTCGCAGGAACCGCGCCCGGTTGTCCAGCGACCCACCCCAGTCATCGGTGCGGCGGTTGGTGATCGGCGACAGGAACTGGCTGACAAGATAGCCGTGCGCGCTGTGAATCTGAACGCCGTCAAAACCGGCCTTGCGCGCAATCCGTGCGGTGTTGGCATAGCGGGCAATCACCTCTTCGATATCATCAACCGCCATTTCGCTGGGTTTGCCGAACAGCCCCAGAATCCGCAGTTTTTCGGACGATGGCGACAGCGGCCTGGCATTTACCACGATCGGGCATTGTCGGCCCGGGTGGCTGATCTGCATCCAGATCTGATTGCCGCCGGACTTTCCGGCCTTCGCCCAAGCCTGCAGGGCGGCCAGTTCCTGTTCGTCTTCGGCCACCACGTTGCCGGGCCGTTCCAGATAACGCCGATCCACCATGACGTTTCCGGTGACCTGCAGTGCAAGCCCACCTTCGGACCACCCGCGATAAAGGGTCTGGTGCGCGCGGGTGGGCCGATCACCGGCGTCGGCCAGGGCCTCGGTCATGGCACTTTTACACAAGCGGTTCGCAAGCCGGACACCACAGGGCAGATCAAGCGGCGCTGACAATACCGGGGTCGTCATTTTGGTACGCCTTTGTCCGTGTCATTTCCTAGAACATACGCACCGGCAGGCGCGCAAACTATACGCCACCGTAGGTGGTTTCAACACGGCATTGCAACCGGTTGGACCATCGGATCCGGTTCAAGGTCTCGACAATCACTCGTAGTTTCGCAGATCTTCGATCACCTTGCCGTCATTGGGCAGGCTGCCACGGGCCACCACCTCGATCCGACCCTTCAGCTTTAGCACGTCACTGACCGTATCGGCGTACTGCTCCGGGGCGCCGCCATCGGCTTCGATCTGTACGGTCATCACGTCCATCTCACCTTCGCGGCTGGCGATGACCCGCGCCCGGGCGATAGCATCATGGCGGGCGACAAGGGCGGCCACCTGTTCGGGGCGCACAAACATGCCCTTGATCTTGGTGGTCTGATCGGCCCGGCCCATCCAGCCCTTGATGCGCAGATTGGTACGGCCACAAGGGCTTTCTCCCGCCAGCACAGCACTCAGATCGCCCGTCGCAAACCGAATGAGCGGATAATCGGGGTTCAACGTGGTCACCACCACCTCACCCACCTCTCCGGGGGCCACGGGATCACCCGTGCCGGGGGTCACAATCTCGACGATCACGCCTTCATCGACAATCAGTCCTTCCATCGCGGGCGACTCGTAAGCGATATTGCCAAGATCCGCCGTGGCATAGCATTGCAGACAGGCTATTCCGCGATCCGCATACTCCTGCCGCAACGACGGAAACAGGGCACCGCCGCCCACCGCAGCCTTGGTGATCGCCAATGCCAGACCCATGTCATCCGCTTTGTCGAGGATCACCTTCAGGTAATCCGGCGTGCCTGAATATGCCGTAACACCAATGTCATGCGCGGCTTGCGCCTGAAGCTCGGTCTGGCCTGTGCCTGCGGGCAACACCGCCGCGCCGACAGCCCGCGCACCATTCTCGAAAATCATGCCGGCGGGGGTCAAGTGATAGCCAAAACAGTTCTGCACGATGTCGCCTTGCCCAATGCCGCAGGCATGCAGGAACCGCCCCATCCGCCACCAGTCGCGCGCGTCACCGCCCGGCTCGTAAATCGGGCCCGGGCTTTGGAAGATATGCGCAAACTCTGACGGTGCCTTGTTCGTCAATCCCCCCAAGGGCCGCACAGCCCCTTGGGCGTGCCCCAGTTGCGACTTGCGCAGTACCGGCAGCCGGGCCAGGTCCTCCACCGATGTGACGGCCGCTTCATCCACGTCGCCCAAGCGTTCGCCATAGCCGACAAGCCCCTTGGCCCGCGCGATCTGGTCGGGCAATGCGCGAGCTATGGCCGATCCCCGCGCCTCAGGGTTGCGAATTTCCAGTTCGTCGAAATACTGGGTCATGTACTCACCTTTTGTGTGCCGCAGCCCCTGCGACAGCGTGACCGATGGGAGGGGCGTCTTGTTCCGGATAAATACGGCATACATTGGCATACAAATGGAATGCGCGTTCTTTTGTAGGGATGGACATCATGACAGAGACCGATATTGCCATCGACGTGGCGGCGATGGACGCGCGCATCACATTTGACACCGAGTTGCAGATCATGGAGGCGGATTTCTCCGACTTCACGTTCGCGGACAGCCCAACCGTGAATGCATTCTACGACCGGCTCGAGGCAAGGATCGCCGCGACCGGAGAGGAAAAGTGGTTCTTTCTGGTCAACCTCAACGGCACCCGCATCGACCCTGCGGCCTGGACGGCGTATTCGCGACGGGGCCGTGCGTTGAACATGGCGCATTCCATGGGCTCGGTGCGGTTCGACGCGTCGGAAGAAACAAAGCGCCAGATTATCCGCGCCGCCAATACCGAAGCGTTTGATCCCAACCTCTTTTCCGACCGCGATGCGGCCCTGGCCCGCATCCGCGAAATGCCCAGCACCCGGCGCACCCGCATCGTGCACGATCCGAACTATGCCACCAGCGATTTTGCCCGCCGGATCAGCTTTGACATCGACACGATCATCATGGATGTGGATTTCTCGCATTTCACATTTAACCACAGCCGCGACGTCAACGATTTTTACGACTTCATCGAGGATCGCATCAAGGAAACCGACCGTCGCTGGTTCTTCCTGGTCAACCTTAACGGCTGCCAGATCCTGCCGGCGGCCTGGGTGCAATACGCCCTGCGCGGAAAGCGGCTGAACAAGGCCGCCTCGCTTGGTTCGGCCCGCTACGCGGCTGGCTCGGAAACCGAGGAAGACATCCGCCTGCGCGCCGAAAGTGCCGGCTTTCGCCCCAACATCCGCAACACCCGGGACGAAGCGCTGGCCCTGATCGAAGAGATGCGGGCGGAATTGACAGAAGGCTGACATCACGTCGCCTTCGCAAGCCGGATCACTTGCGGCGTTTGACCAGGTACGCGGTCCACTTCACCGCGTACGTCCAATTCCAGCTTGGCGGTTGTGACATGCCACCCAATGGACCCGAGTGCTGCCAGATCAACCGATGCAAGGTCCGCGCGCACCGCGTCCTTCAAGCCCCTGAATTCGATCTCACCGCGCCGCAGAACATCAAGGATCGCGCGCCGTAAAAGGTCGAACTTCCACTTTGGAATGTTCGTTACCCCGTCGCGCCCGTCGGCGGGCGTCTTGCATGCAACCCGCGGTTCTGTCATCAGCTCAACCATCTCTTCCGCCGCCGGTAGCTGCGCACATCGCGGAACGACTTGCGCCCCTCATCCGACATGCACAGATAGAATTCCTTCACGTCCGGGTTCTCGCGCAGATCTTTCGCGGGGCCGTCCATCACCACGCGGCCGCTCTCCAGAATGTATCCGTACTGCGCAAACCGCAGCGCCACATTGGTGTTCTGCTCGGCCAGCAGGAAGGTGTACCCTTCCTCCTCGTTCAGCGATTTCACGATGCCGAAAATCTGTTCCACCAGCTGCGGGGCCAACCCCATGCTCGGCTCGTCCAGCAGGATCGTCTCGGGCCGGCTCATCAGGGCACGCCCGATCGCACACATCTGCTGTTCGCCTCCGCTGGTGTAACCGGCCTGGCTCTTGCGCCGCTCTTTCAGACGCGGAAAATACGAATACACCAGATCCAGATCGGCCTCGATCTCTGCTTTGCTCGACCCGCGTGTATAGGCGCCGGTCAGCAGGTTTTCTTCCACCGTCAGGTGTTCAAAACAATGACGGCCCTCCATCACCTGAATGACCCCCATTTTCACCAGGTCAGACGGCAACAAATCCTGCACGCGCTGCCCGCGATACTTGATGCTGCCCTTGGTCACCTCGCCCCTTTCGGATTTCAGCAGGTTTGAAATGGCCTTCAACGTCGTGGTCTTGCCCGCGCCATTGCCACCCAAAAGCGCCGTGATCCCACCTTTGGGCACGCTCAGGCTCACGCCCTTCAACACAAGGATCACGTGGTTGTAGATCACCTCGATATTGTTGACTTCCAGAAGCGTCTCTTCGGTCTTCGCCGCGTCCAGCATGTGCCTGACCTCCGTTCCCGCCAGGCGCTTGAACCTGTCGGTTTGCTTTTTCTTGGCAAAAATACTCAAATTCCCCGGCCGCCACAGGATCGGGCGGCCGGGATCTGTCGTTCAGATCAGCAACCGGCTTCGATCCCGTTCTCTGCCGCGAAGGCCGCAGAATCCTCGGCCACCAAGGGCATGATCACATCCTGGTCGGACTGGTAGTATTCGGTGATCAGTTCGAACGAACCGGCCTCGGCGTTCCACTGCGATACCGCGCCATACCCGTTGCCACCGTGGTTCTCACAGCTCACCTTGAACTCGGGACCAAAGTTCGGCAGGCCCAGGCCGGCCATTTTGGCTTCGGTGATCTCCAGGTTCTCCATCCCGTCGCGCATCTGCGCGCTGGTGATGTCCGCCACGCCGTGCATGTCCTGCGCGGTCTTGATCGCCTCGGCGGCCAGCATCGCTGCATACATGCCCCGGTTATAGAGCACCGTGCCTACCTGATCGCCCGCACCCGCGGCCTTGCCGCCATCGACGACATACTGTTGGATATCGGCGTAAACCGGGTAATCCGAGCCCAGGTTGTGGAAGGTCAGCGCCTTGTAGCCATTGGCCTTGTCGCCCGCCGCTTTCACGTCGTTCTCCGAACCGGACCACCAGATGCCGATGAAGTTTTCCATCGGGAACCGGATGTTTACGGCTTCCTGAATGGCAACCTGGTTCATCACGCCCCAACCCCACATCAGCACATAATCCGGCTTTTGCTGACGGACCTGCAGCCATTGCGATTTCTGCTCCTGGCCTGGGTGATCCACCGGCAGCAGCATCAGCTCGTAACCATGCTTTTCGGCCAGACCTTCCAGCGTCCGGATCGGTTCCTTGCCATAGGCCGAGTTGTGATACACTAGCGCGACTTTCTTGCCGTCCAGGCTGCCGTCATTCTGCTCCAGCAAGTGGGTGATCGCCAGCGAGGCGCCGTCCCAGTAGTTGGCCGGATAGTTGAAGACATACTTGAACACCGCGCCGTTTTTGGCCGAGGTCCGACCATAGCCCATGGTGTGAAGTGGGATGCCGTCTGCGGTCGCTTTCGGGATCAGCTGATAAGTGATGCCCGTCGACAGCGGCTGATAAACCAGCGCACCTTCGCCCTTGGTAGCCTCATAGCATTCCACACCTTTTTCTGTGTTGTAGCCGGTTTCGCATTCCACCACGCGTACCGGCTCGCCGCCGATACCGCCATCCCGCTCGTTGAGCAGCGTGAAGTAATCCTGATAGCCATCCGAAAACGGAATGCCGTTCGCCGCATAGGGTCCCGTGCGATAGCTTGTATCGACGATGACAAGATCGGCCAGTGCCGGGCTTGCGGCCATCGCCACAGCCGCAATGGCAGTCAATAGTTTCTGTTTCATCGGTTTGTATCCTCCCTTGGTTTTATCCGATGTCGTGTCATGAACGCGTCCGCGCCCAACTCCGTACGGTGGGTGAAAACCCACGCCGGCCCCGCCCTAATGCGGGAAGGGCCAAAGTCTCAGTTTTTCCTTGGCCACACGCCACAGCTGCGCCAGACCGTGCGGCTCGGCAATCAGGAAGATCACGATCAGTGCGCCCACGATCATGAATTCCAGATGTGCCGCCAGGTCGGTGGGCCAGCCCAAACCGCCGACCAGCACGTTTTTCAAAAGTACTGGCAACAGCACGAGGAAGGCCGCGCCGGCAAAGCTTCCGAAGATTGACCCAAGACCGCCAATGATCACCATGAACAGGACAAGGAACGACTTGCTGATGCCAAACACCTCGCCCACTTCCACCGCGCCCAGATAGACCGCAAAGAACAGCGCCCCCGCCAACCCGACGAAAAATCCCGACACGGCAAAGGCCGACAGCTTGGCCTTCAGCGGGTTCACCCCGATGATCTCGGCGGCGATGTCCATGTCGCGGATCGCCATCCACTGGCGGCCCTGCATGCCGCGCGTCATGTTCCGCGCCAGGATTGCGCAGGCGACGGTGAACACGAGACAAAACAGGTAGGCAGCCCACGGCTCGGTCTGGGCCCCGGTCACGGGGATGTTGAACACCGTCCGCTCGGGTGCGCTGATCTGGCCCGAGGCGGAATAGTTGTAAAACCAGCTGACCCGGTTGAACATCCACACCAGGAAAAACTGCGCCGCCAGCGTGGCCACGGCAAGGTAGAATCCCTTGATCCGCAGGGAAGGCAGCCCAAAAAGCACGCACACGAAGGCCGTGATGCCCCCCGACAGGATGATGTGGAAAAAGATGTTCACATCCGGAAATCCCGTCATCAGCTTGTAACAGGCATAAGCCCCGACGGCCATGAAGCCACCTGTTCCCAGGGACACCTGTCCGCAATAGCCCACCAGGATGTTCAGCCCGATTGCCGCAATCGAATAGATCAGGAACGGCAGAAAGACGGCATTGACCCAATAGTCGTTGATTACGAACGGCACGATCGCAAACGCGACCAACAAGACAGCATAATATCGGTATCGGTCAAACTTGATCGGGAACGTCTGATTGTCGGCAGTGTAGGAGGTTTTGAAATCCCCGGCTTCACGGTAAAACATCAGGCTGTTCCTTCCAATCCATTGCACCGACCCATCGAAGGTTCCGGGTGGGCGGGTGCCGTGGCGCGCAGCGGCACGCGGTCGCCCGCGCGGATAACATCAAGCTTGCTCATATCTCGGCGTCCTTTGCGGTCAGTGTCTTGGCCTTAAGCGTTTCAAACGCGTCGGCCGCGCTGGTCCACGTCGCGGCACTTTCCGGCGCCATGGCAATCGACGCACGACAGTCAGGGTTCGGGCAAACGAACGCTGTCCCCTCCAGCAACATGCTTGCCCGATAAGGGATCGGCGTGCCGCAATCCGGGCAGGGGATAACCGTGTCCATCGACATCCCTCACACCCTCTCGATGATCTTTTCACCGAACAGGCCCTGCGGCCGGAACACCAGGAAGATCAGCGCCAGCACATAGGCGAACCAGATCTCGGTGGCCCCACCCACCAGCGGCCCGATCGAAAACTCGAAAAGCTTTTCGCCCACACCGATGATCAGCCCGCCGACAATGGCCCCGGGGATCGACGTGAACCCGCCCAGCATCAGCACCGGCAGCGCCTTCAGGGCAATCAGAGACAGCGAGAACTGCACGCCCGACTTGGTGCCCCACATGATACCCGCCACCAGCGCGACAAACCCGGCCAGCGACCACACCATCACCCAGATGAAGTTCAGCGAAATCCCCACGCTGAGGGCGGCCTGGTGATCGTCGGCGACCGCGCGCATCGCCCGGCCCTGCTTGGTGTATTGCGCGAAGACAATCAGCGTGAAGACCAACGCGGCAGCAATCACCGTGGCCACGATGTCCAGGTTGTCGATGAAGAACCCGTAGTCGAAAATCTGGTAGGTCACCTCGTCAATCGCCTCGTTGATGCCCTGCGGCAGGCCGACATCCAGCTTCTTGATGTCCGCCCCCCACATGATGTCGCCAAACCCTTCCAGGAAATAAGCCAGACCGATGGTGGCCATGAAAAGGATAATCGGCTCCTGGTTCACCAGGTGCTTGAAGATCACCACATTCACGATCCATGCCAGTGCCACCATGATGACCATCGTCAGCAGGATCGCCCCCAGCGCGGGCACGTGCCATCCAAAGTGGTGAATTTCCGTGCCAAGCGTGGCATTGATCAGATGGGCAAACGGCACCTGACCTTCCATCACGCCCACCAGCGTCAGCGCGGCGAACAGCGCCATCACCCCCTGGGCATAGTTGAAGATGCCCGACGCCTTGTAGATGAGCACAAATCCCAACGCGACCAGCGCGTAGAGCACTCCTGCCATAAGGCCGTTCAGGAACACTTCCATTCCAAAGATCACCTGATCAGGCATTGTGCATCTCCCCATCAAATTTCTTCGAAGAAATTTGCCAAAAATTTTCGAAAATTTTTGCCTGACCAGCTCGATTAATCATGCGCCACTCCCAGATAGGCGTCGATTACCGCCTGATTGCCGCGCACCTCGTCGGGTGTGCCGTCGCCAATCTTCTTACCGTAATCCATCACCACGACTCGGTCGGACAGGTCCATGACCACGCCCATGTCATGCTCGATCAACACGATCGTCGTGCCGAACTCGTCATTCACATCAAGGACAAAGCGGCTCATGTCCTCTTTTTCTTCCACGTTCATGCCTGCCATCGGCTCATCGAGCAGGAGGATGGACGGCTCGGCCGCCAGCGCACGGGCCAGTTCGACCCGTTTCTTCAACCCATAAGGCAACCGCCCCACCGGCGTTTTCCGAATGCTCTGGATTTCCAGGAAGTCGATGATTTTCTCGACAAACTCGCGGTTCTCGGTCTCTTCCCGCTCGGCCCGGCCCTTCCAGATCGCCTGGCTAAAAAGCCCCGCCTTCATCTGCCGGATGCGTCCTGTCATCACGTTGTCCAGCACCGTCATGCCTTCGAACAAGGCGATGTTCTGGAACGTGCGCGCGATGCCTTGCTGCGCCACCTGATAGGGCTTCATCGGCGGGCGTTTCTGGCCTTGGTACCAAACCTCGCCTTCCTGCGGATTGTAGAACCCGCTGATCACGTTCAGCATGCTCGATTTGCCCGCGCCATTGGGGCCGATGATCGCGCGGATTTCGCCCTCGCGAATGTCGAACGAGATGTCCTCGATCGCCGTTACACCGCCAAATCGCAGGGTGATGTTCTTCATCTCCATCACCACGCCGCCAATCTTGCGACCGTCTTCGGTGGTGTAGCCCTCAGTCGCGTCCAGCATCTGCGCAATCCTCCGCCTTGGACACCGTTTTGGTCTCGAACGCCATGACTTCTCTGACCTCTCCGGCTTCAAGAATAACGGCCGTCGTCATGGCCAAATCCGCATCGTTAAGCTCGGTCGAAAACCAAATCTCAGCTTCGTCCGAGGAGCAGTCAGCGGCGTGGACCAGACCAATCTCTTCCAGTGCCGCGTCAATCATCTCCATGGGCCAGGCAGGCGTGCCGCCTTGCGGAAACACGACGCAAGCCCGTCGCCCGGCAAGGTCCAATTGGCCGAAGACCACCTTTTCATCGGGCACCATAAACAGCTTTGACCTTGGGTCCGCCTTGGGGCGGCCGGCCTCTTCGGGCGTCGTCGCGACCATGGCCGACGTCTGCAAGTCCTGCGCGTTCACAATCGCCTCGACACAGTGCCGCGCGGCTGGCGGCAAAACCGCATCCTGGGCCAGCGCGGGCACCGGTACGGCCAGCGCAAGGGACAGAGTTGCCATCCGCTTCATTCGGCCGCAACCTTTTGATCTTCAACGCCAACCACCTTGGCCGGAACAATCTTCAACGTTGCGCTGATACTGCCCTTGCGTCCATCTTCATAGGTCACTTCAGTGGTGGTATAGATTTCTTCCGCGCCCTCGTACAACGCGCCCAGAAGGTCCTCAAACTTGTCCGAGATAACGCCGCGCCGCACTTTGCGGGTCCGTGTCATCTCGCCATCATCCGCATCCAGTTCCTTGTGCAACACCAAAAAGCGATACACTTGGCAGTGCGACAGCATCGGGTCATCCGCCAGAGATCGGTTCACCTCCTCCACGTGCTCCCGGATTGCGTCCAGAACCTGAGGGTGACCCGCCAGTTCCTGGTATGAGGCATACCCGATGTTGTTGCGCTCGGCCCAGTTGCCAACCGCGTTCAGGTCGATGTTGATAAATGCCGTGCATTCCTCTCGCTGGTTGCCGAACACCACCGCCTCAAGAATATTGGGATAGAACTTGAGCTTGTTTTCGACATATTTGGGCGCAAATAACTTGCCGTTGGCCATCTTGCCCACATCCTTCGCGCGGTCGATGATCTTCAGATGTCCGGTCTTTTCATCAAAGAACCCGGCATCGCCGGTCGCCACCCATCCTTCAGCATCCTTGGTCGAGGCCGTACTTTCGGGGTTCTTGTAGTATTCCTCGAATGTGCCGGGGCTGCGATAAAACACTTCGCCGCTATCGGCGATCCTGATCTCGACGCCCGGCGCCGCCACGCCCACGGTGTCGCTGCGCACCTCGCCATCGGGCTGCAAGGTGATGAAAACGCTGGCCTCAGTCTGGCCATATAGCTGTTTGAGGTTGATGCCCAGCGCCCGGTAGAAATCAAAAATCTCCGGTCCAATGGCCTCGCCCGCGGTGTAGCCGACGCGCACCCGACCCAGCCCAAGCGTGTCCTTCAGCGGACCAAAGACGAACATCTTGCCCAGCTTGTATCGCAACCGGTCCCACCCGCTGACCGGTTGGCCGTCCAGTATGGCGGGCCCGACCCTGCGCGCATGCGCCATGAAACTGTGAAACAGCCACTGCTTGAAACGCCCTGCATCCTCCATCCGGATCATCACGTTGGTCAGCTGCGTCTCGAACACCCGTGGCGGGGCGAAGTAATATGTCGGCCCGATCTCGCGCAGATCGACATGCATGGTGTCGGCGCTTTCGGGGCAGTTCACGCAGAACCCGCACCAATACGCCTGCCCGATCGAAAAGATAAAGTCGCCCACCCAGGCCATTGGCAGATAGGCCAGCACCTCTTCTTCTTTTGTCAAATTGTCGAACTCGGACGAGGATTTGGATGCCTCGATGATGTTGCGGTTGGACAGCACCACACCCTTGGGCTTGCCCGTCGTGCCCGAGGTGTACAGCATCACGCACGTGCTGTCGTAATCAAGCTTTTCCCGCCGCGCCTTCAGTTCCGGCAGCAACTCGTCGCGCGCCGCGTGTCCTTGCTCTTGCACATGGGTGAACTGGTGCAGCTTGCGGTGATCGTATTTTCGCAGACCCCGCGGGTCGATGTAGATCATGTGCTCGAACAGGTGCAGCGTCTCTTGGATGTCGATGACCTTGTCGACCTGTTCCTGATCCTCGACGATGGCAAAGCGCGCACCGCAATGATCCAGCACGTACGCCATCTCGTCCGAGGCACTGTCCTGATACACCGGCACCGGAACCGCACCAACACATTGCGCGGCCACCATCGACCAGTAGAAATATGGACGGTTGCGTCCGATGATGGCGATGAAGTCCCCTTCGTTCACGCCCAGGTTCAGAAGTCCAAGCGCCAGTGCCTCGATCTGATGTTCTGTCTCGGCCCAAGTCCAGCTTTGCCAGATCCCCAGCTCTTTCTCGCGATACGCCGGGCGGTCGCTGAACTCCGTGGCGTTGCGTTGCAAAAGGGCCGGAATGGACTGCAGCCCATCCGCGCCTCTCGACGTCTGTGCCAAATTTTAATCCTCCCTTCGTCCGCTTTCGCGAACAGACCGCCTCCTCGGGGCGATTCTTGATACTCCTAAGAGTGTCAGCCACACGCTCGCCGTCAACTTTTTCCTGAACATTTCCCAATTCTTACGAATTGTAACAGCCGACCAGGCAGGCGGCGATGTCAAGCCTGCCTGGTCGGCTGTTACAATTCGTAAGAA
>JBCBTE010000032.1:0-23594 GCA_039818805.1 Pseudomonadota bacterium | reverse complement strand
GCGGCTTTGGCTTTACTATGCCCATGGCGGCACGATGTCGTCGGGTTGGTTCTGTCAGGGACAGTTTGCCTGAAAACCGGCTGCTGAAAAAGCTTGCCCCAAAAAAACCAAATCCAAGGATCGGAGAGGCAGGCCAAGAACAGCCACGTTCCCCGTCATGATCTTTCTCAAAACGCTCTTGCCGTTTCAGGTCAAATCAAACCGGCACCAGGAGATCATCCGCAACAAGGTGGCCGGAAACTGATCCGGCCACCCAGTGTCAATGCCTGCTGTTACCCACCTAGCCTTCAGACATGTCTTGCGCCTTTGGCTTGCCTGCAAAGGCTTTGAAGTGCTCGTCGCGCCGCGCCAATTCGTTCTCAGACGCAAAACGCCATGTCACGCGACCCAATTCTTCTTTGCCTTCGAACTGTACGGCCCATCCGGTGAAAGAACGGTCTCTTTCTTGCTTGGGAATGTCGACGCGCAGTTCCATCTGGTGCCTGGCTTTGGCCGGGATCGCCACATCGGGGAAGCGGGTGCGCCCAGTCGGATTCAGCTTCACCGCCAGCTTACCGGCCTCCTTGTCCAGCTTCATGAAAGGAGAACGATGGCGCAAGAAAGCTTCGGCCAGATGCTCAGGCACAAGCAATTCGGCCCGCGCATCCCGCGGCAGGCGCAGCGTGACCTCAAGCCGCATCTTGCGCGTCTGGTCGAACGCCCCGGCCATCAGGAAGGGTTGTGCGATCATCTGCGCGCCCGGCGGTGGAGTGTTGGGCACGACGTTGAAATTGCGCCATGTCACGTTGTTGTTGTTGCGGATGAACGCGCGGAAATTGTCCCAGTCTAGAAAGTCAGCCGGGGTTGGACCAGGGTCCTGACCATGATTGAGTATGGCAACGAAGCAATAGTGCCCCGGCGCCGGGATGTCTGCATCCGCCCATGTGATCGGCCCGGTTGCGACCAGCGTGTCACCAGTGGGCAGATTGGGCAAGGCAAGTGTGCCGACGGATGTCCAAAGGTCCGGTGTGACCAGCGTCGAGACCGGCGACCAGAACACCTGCGCCGAAGCGCCGGCAGCATCCGAGCCACCGCGGTTCTTGGCGCGGACGTAAATGAAATTGTCCTGACCATCCGTGGCTTCATAGCCAAGATTGTTCAACGCCTCAGTTCCGCTGCCTTCGCCGAAAGCAGCCTGGGGATCAACAACCGTCGCCGGTACAAGGATCACATCCGGGCTGGCCGAGATTGCACTGGAATGCGGATCGCCGTCATCGCCGACGAAGTCACGGATATAGATATCCGGTCGCATGTTGAACTGGCCATCCTCGATGATCGCGCGCAGGTTGGGCATGACGCCGATGCGGTCCGTGGCCGGGTCAGCCGAGGCCGTGCCGGTGGCCGGATTGGTCAGAACCGCGCGCATCTGGGCGGGCGAAAGCCGGGTGCCGCTGGCCGCCTCGACCATGCCCTGCACCGACAATGCCGCGCCGGTCACAATAGGAGACGCGCCGGACGTACCGCCAAAACTGCCGGTGTAGGCCGTGGTGGACGTGCCGTTCCATCCATCGCCGGTGGTGTCGATGCCTTCGCCCCACCCATAGCAATCGACGCGCGCGCCATGGCTTGAAAACCCAAGTCGCGTATGCGGGGCCGCTGCGCTGGCCGCACCGACGATGATGGCACCGGAGTCCCGGAATGCCGCATCTGTGGGGTCAAAGAAATTTTCGCCACCCGGGTTGGTGACAAGATCAAGGTCCTCGCCCCCGTTGCCGCCGGCCTCAACCACGATGATGCCGAGGGCCGTCGCCAGTCGGATCATCTCGAACGTGTCGGTAAAGGCCTCAACCGGAATAAGGGTAAATCCGTTATAATTGGTGTGCGCCTCAAGCAAGAGCACATCGCCAAACCCCATCCGCCCGCACGCGTCAAGGATCGCGTCGGCAATGTCGAAATCTGTTGCAGTCCGCCATTGGCCGATAACATTGACCGACGCCAGTTCGGGCGTGATCCCGACGCAGCCGATGGTGTTGTCCACTGCCGCCACTTCGCCCAGCACGGCAGTGCCATGACCTTCGAAACCGTTGTTCAGCCCTGATAAAAGTGTTGCGCCGTGGGCTATCAGATCTTCGTGGTTAAGCGTCCAGCCCCATTCGATATCAACGAAGTTTTGACCCGCACCATCGCCGCCGGCGATCGTCCAAGCGAACTCGGCATCAATCCCCTCCGGCGCGGGATCAAGATAGCCCTGATTGCCCCAGCGCGGATCATCGGCGGGTGTCACCGGCGGCGTCTGCGGTTCTGGCGCCACGAACGCGTCGACGATCATCGACCAGCCCAGCAGCGTCTTGAGCACCTCGCGCGGTTTGGTGTCGTTGGGGCAGATCACCTCGAAATACTGCAGGATCGGACCTGGCCGATAGGTTGAGTCCATCTGCGTGGCCTTCTCGATCAGCTCTCGCACCTGCCCGGCCTTTACTGCCTTCCAGCGCGGACGAATCCTAAGGCCGGGAAAGGCCTCAACCAGCTTTGACCACGGTCCAAGACCGTCACTTTGGATCAACTTGACCGTACGCTCGGGGTCTTGGACTTGGATCGAGTCGTGAAGGCGGATGATGATCTTGCATTCGAACACGCCTTCAGAGTCGCGTTTACGCGCTTCTTCCATGGAATTTCTCCGTCATAAAAAATGTCTTTTCAAAAAATAGAAGCACTGCCTTATAGGCTGTACCGACATGCATCTTACACGTTTTGGGCTACTTGCGAAACTGTTCCGCACCATGTGAAGCCCAACGGCAGACCGGCGTTCCTGGTGCCGGAAGCCCGGCAAAGACACGTCCAGACACGTTTCGCGTGAAGCAATTCAATGGCTTGGCACGCAATATCAACGCAATGCGCAGGACAGCCAAAGCCCGTGAAAAAAATTGCGCGGGGACGTGTGTGCCTAGAGTTACAAACCCGGTCGGGATGCAACAGCATCAGCCGCGCAAGGGAATGATTCGCGGCCGCGCATCCACCGAACAGGCGGCCTTTCAGTCGTAGTTGCCCTTCACGCGCTCCTTGGTCGGATCGAAATGCGGATAGGGCACAACGCGTGCTTTGAGACGTTTTTGCAACCCGTCCAATTGACCCACTTCAATCTCGGTCCCGGGGTCTGCATGGGTGGCCGCTACCCGCGCCAGGGCGATGTTCTTGCCAAGAATGGGGGATTTGACAGCCGACGTCACTTCGCCGACCTGCGCCTTGCCGATGCGCACACAATCGCCGGGGCTTGCCACAAGACCGCCCTCAAGCTCCAGCCCAACCAGTTTGCGATGCGGATGCGCCTTGCGTTCTTCCAACGCCGCGCGACCGATGAAATCGTCTTCCTTCGATTTCAAAGGCACCGTGAAACCGATGCCAGCCTCATAGGGATCAGTCTGGTCGTCGAATTCGGAGCCCGCGAAGATCAATCCCGCCTCGATGCGGATCATGTCTAGGGCAGTAAGGCCCAAAGGCGTCAGCCCATGCGGTTCGCCTGCGGCCCAAATGGTGTCGAACACCTCTTCGGCGTCCTTGGGATGGCAGAAGACTTCGTACCCCAACTCGCCAGAATACCCGGCGCGGCCCACGACCACCGCCGTACCGTCAAAGTCGTTCAGGCGGGCGGGGGTGAAGCGGAACATGCCCAGCTCTTCCAGCGTCGGATTGGCCGGGGCGGTCCAGATCACCTCTTTCAGGATATCGCGGCTTCGCGGACCCTGGATGGCGACGTTGTGCAACTGGTCAGTAGAATTGCGCACCCAGACGTTGAGACCCAGTTTCTCGGCCTGTTCGCGGATCCAGAGGCCGGATGTGTCATTGCCGCCGATCCAGCGGAAAGTGTTTTCGGTCATCCGGAACAGCGTACCGTCGTCGATCATGCCGCCGTGTTCGTAACAAATGGCGGTGTAGGTCAGTTGCCCCACAGCAAGTTTTTTGACGTTGCGGGTGACGCAATATTGCAGAAGTTCTTCCGCGTCCGGTCCCGTGACCTCGTATTTCCGCAAAGGCGAGAGATCCATGATTGCCGCCTTTTCCCGGCAGGCCCAGTATTCGCCTATGGGGCCATGGGCGGGGAAGGTGTTGGGCAGCCAGTAGCCGTTATATTCGGTAAAGTCGCGCGTGTGCTTGGCAAAGCATTTGTGGAACCCGGTTTCTTTGGTGTGTTCCAAGGCAGCCTCCGCTGATTTTCTGTAGCCGACGGAGCGGCTGAAGCTGTTGGTTTCGGCATAGGTGCGGACCTGAATGTCGGTCGGGTTCCACCCGTTGGCCTGATCCACGTCACAAGGACAGGCCGACGAAATGCAGATAAGATCGGTGAGCGCACGCATCAGAACGTAATCACCGGGGCGCGACCACGGGTCGTCCATGCCCAAAGCATTGGTGTCATCAAGCATGGTGTTGAAGAAGAAGTTGATCGCGGGCCAGCCACCCCGGGGGCGGATGCCGTATTGCGACAGGTCCTTGTTCATATTGTCGGAACAATTGACATGGCCGGGATAACCCAGTTCCTCGTAATACCGCGCGGTGCAAGCCAGACCAAACGTATCGTGCCGCCCGCAGGTGTCCTGGACGATCTCGACCAACGGCTCCTGGTCGACATTCCAGTATTTCGAAAAGATGCCAGGTTGCGGGTAAAGCGAGCCCATCAGCGTGCGCGTGGTGGTTGGATCAATCTCGCGCTCCAGCCCCTTGTCTAGAGACCGCAGCGAAAAGGCCTGAAAATCCGAACATTCGCGACCCTGCACGTCGAGCACTTGAATGAACTGACCTTTCTTCACTTCGTAACTGTGGGCGTTTCCGGGCTGGATGTTGAAATCTATGACCGGATCAGCCAGCGGATCGGGGGGCAGATGCCCGCCTTTCGCGGCACCGGGATTGGCACGCCGAATGTAGAGTATAAGTTCGGTAGGCGGGATTTGCGCGCCCGGGTTCATCGGATCACCGGGTGCGGCCACGATCAGCAAGCCATCGCTGTCGGCAAAAAAGGTCGCCGTGTCACCGGCGCGCGATCCGTCTTGAAAGATGCGGATGCATGTGGCGTTACCCAGTTTGAAGCCGGCCTTGTCCAGCGCTTTGGCCACTCTTGCGCCGGAGGCCGTTCCGTTGGCCAGCACCGCGATCACGCCATCGGGGCGGCCTTGACCAGGCGCGCCAAGGCGACCGGGATCGGATTTGCCATCTGGGGTAAAAAAGACCAATTCGCCGGGTTGCAGCCCCTCGAAATCGAGAACCGAAACCTCGTCCCCCTTGTAAAGTGGCACGGCGCGGGAACCACCGCCCGGGACGGGATGGCGTTCGGTGCCATGAGGCAGGATCGGCAAGCCTGGTGTCACGATGCCCGCGCGTTCGTAGGGAACCTCGAACCGGGGCGTGACCCTGTCCCTGTTGTCTTGTCCGTCCATCAGCTCAGCCCCAGGATCTTGCGGCGCTTTTCGGCCCAGGCGTTGATCGCGATGTCAAAGGTCAGGGCCATGAAGACGACCGAGAAGCCCAGCACAAAATTCCAGCCCAGATTGGTGCCTGCCATGGTCTTGCGCATCTCCTGACCCAGATCGCGGGTACCGATGAATTCGGCGATGATGACCATGAAGAACGCGAAGACGAGCGCCTGGTTAATGCCCACGGCGATGGTGGGCATGGCCAGCGGCAGTTGCACCTTGGTCAGTTTCTGCCAACGGGTGGCGCCGGCCATGTCCGCGGCCTCGGTCAGTTCTGACGGCACGCCGCGCAGCCCTTCGACCGTGTAGCGGACGACCGGAACCATCGTGTAGATCAGGATCGACAGGATGACCGTGACCGGCGATATGCCGAACAGCATCACGGCGGGCAGCAGGTAGATGTAGGACGGGAAGGTCTGGAACGTGTCGCACAGAAGGATCATCGTGCGGGCGCGTTTTTCGTTGCGCATGGCGAAGATCGCCATGGGAACACCGATGGTCAGGGCAAGGAAGACGGCCATGAAAACCGAATGCAGTGTCAGCATGGCGCGGTCCCAATAGCCAAGCTGCGCCACGATGGAGAAGAAGATCAGCGCCAGAACGCCTGGGCGCCAGCCACCCACGGCATAGGCCCAGGCGGTGATGGCGAGGATAACCGAGAGTGTCGGCAGGTATAGCAGCGCCTTTTCGGTCGGGATCAGGATGTAGACATTAGCGACATAGCGGATGGTTTCGGTGATCGCCTGAAGCCAATCCATGCCGAGGAACGCCTTGATGGATTTGTCGATCTCGCGGCCTTGCGACAGAGATTCCTTGCGGTGCACCTCGTCCATGACACCGACAATCCAACCGGGCATGTTGAATTCCGACAGCGGCGCGACAGTCAAAGGCACGGGATCCAAGTCGGCAACGGTGCGGGCGACGATGTAAAGCACGATGAACGCCGCAACGCCCATGAGGGCGAAGATGTTCTTGCGCCACCACGGCGTGCCCTTCTCGAAATGCTCGGGCTGCTTGATGACCCATGCCTTGCTGAGCCGGTCGAGGACCACGGCCAGCAACACGATGGTGACACCGATCTCGAATGCGCGGCCCAGCTTGAAAGAACCCATCGCCTCGAGCAATTTAGCCCCGAGACCCGGCATGCCGATAGCGGCCGTCAGGACAACCATCGCAAGGCACAGCATGATGACCTGGTTTAGACCCACCAGGATTTCCGTTCGCGCCGATGGCAGATAGACATATCGCAGCATCTGCCAGCGGGTGCAGCCGGCCATCTTCCCGGCCTCGACCACCTCGGGTGGTACCTTTTTAAGGCCGAGTGTCGTCATCAGGATCATCGGTGGCAAGGAATAGGCCACGGTGGCCACCGTGGCCGCTGTCGGACCCACCTTGAAGAAGATCACGGCAGGAAGAAGGTAGGAAAAGAACGGCAGAACCTGCATCACCAGAAGCATCGGCTTGACCGCTTCCTCGACCCGTTTCGAGCGCCAGCACTGAATCCCGACCAAACCGCCGATGACAAACCCCAGCGGCGCGGCCACGACGATCACGCTGAGAGTTTCCATGGTCCACTTCCACTGACCGATCAGCGCCGCCCACACGAACGTACCCCCGGCCAGAACCGCCAGCTTCCATCCGCCAAGCGCATAGCCAAGGATGGCGCCCAATGCGGCCACCACCGTCCAGGGGATCGCCTCGAACCGGGGCCATCGGGCGCGGCCATAAAGAATGTTCGCCACCGCATCGAGAACAAACTCCAACCCACTGCTGAGGAACCGGGTGACGTGAATGAAACCCATATCAAAAGCAATCAGTTGAAAGGCGGCGTCGATCCAGTCTCGCCAGGGTAAAAGCAACACTTCAGGAACACGCACCAGACCATCCGGCAACCATGGCCGCAACACCGCCAGAAACACAGCCACGCCCAGAAGGCCCCAGATCACGCGTTGCGCGACGGATTGATCCTGCACCAAGGCGCGCACGCCGCTTCGCACGCTTTTTTGCGCGGCGATCCGGTTCGCACTGGTCGTCAGGTCAGCCATCCGCGCTGTCCCCCAGCAGCACGTTCAGTGCCTGCTGGCGCGCCATTACGCCCATGACCTTGCCGTCCTTGCCCAGCACCGGCATGTGATCACGCGCATCGCTGACCAATTGGCGGGCCAACTGGTGAATGGTCAAATGACCGGGAACCGCCTCACCTTCAACGGCATGGCCGTTTACGGGTTGGGCCAGCACACGGGCATGAACCACATGTGCCTTGTCTATGTCCTCGGTGAACTTGCTTACATAAGGTGTGGCGGGGTTCAGCACGATCTGGTCAGGCGTGTCGCATTGCTCGACCGCACCGTCCTTCATGATGGCAATCCGGTCAGCCAGGCGCAGGGCCTCGTCGAAATCATGCGTGATAAAAACGATCGTCTTGCCCAGCATGTCCTGAAGGCGCAGGAATTCGTCCTGCATCTCGCGCCGAATAAGCGGATCCAGCGCTGAAAACGGCTCGTCCAGGAACCAGATGTCGGGCTCAATTGCCAAACTGCGCGCAATACCGACACGTTGCTGTTGACCGCCGGAAAGCTCGCGCGGGAAGTAGTCCTCGCGTCCTTCAAGCCCGACCAGCTTGATCACCTCCAGCGCCCGGTCGCGGCGCGCATGCTTGTCCTGACCCCGCATTTCTAGCGGGAAGGCCACGTTGTCCAGAACGGTACGATGAGGCAGCAGGCCGAAAGACTGAAAAACCATGCCCATCTTGGACCGTCTCAACTCGATCAGGTCCTTCTCGGGCAGGGCCATGATATCCTGGCCGTCGACCTCGATTGTTCCGCCGGTGATATCGTGCAAGCGGGAAAAGCATCGAACCAATGTTGATTTTCCGGACCCGGACAGGCCCATGATAACCAGCATCTCGCCTTTGCTGACATCGACCGTCA
Source organism: Pseudomonadota bacterium (assembly GCA_039818805.1). GTDB lineage: Bacteria > Pseudomonadota > Alphaproteobacteria > Rhodobacterales > Rhodobacteraceae > Roseovarius. The sequence goes on along the minus strand of JBCBTE010000032.1, from coordinate 15,223 downwards.
CATCCTTGACACCCGCGATATAGCCATCCGCACGAATGTCGTCATAGCTATGCCCAGCCGGCATCTGCGCCAAGTATTGCTTGGGATTTGGTCCAAACAGTTTCCAAGCATTGCGGCATGAGATTACTGGGCTGTCCGTGGTCATGGGCCGGCATGTCCTTGGTTAAGATCTGGCACCTCAAATCCGGGGTGCGCGGACAAAGACCCCCGCCCGGTCATAAACCGGACAGGGGAAACTCGTAGAAAACTGATTTAGCTGGAGCCGTCGGCCATCCAGCCTTTCCAGACGTCTTCATTCTCTTCCAGCCAGACCTCGGCCGCCTCTTCCGGCTCCATCTCTTCGATGTCGACGAGACGCGCCATTTCGGCGATCTGGGCATTGGTGAACGAAATCTTGGTCAGGGTTTCATAGGCGTTCGGCCACTTGTCCTTCATGCCATCCCAGGCCGCCTTCTTGAGGTAGCCATCGGCGGGGTTACCGCAATCATAAAGAGCATCAGGGTTCGGCCCGACGCTTGGATCCTTGTCACAGCCGTCGACCCAGACCGGAAACTCGACGAATTCACCCGGCCAAACGGCCTCGGCAAAGTTTGGCGTCCAGTTGAAAACCACCACAGGCCGCTTGTCTTCCTCTGCTGCGGCGATCTCGGCCCAAAGAGCCGCGGCCGACCCGGCATTGATCACGACAAAGTCCATGCCCAAAGCTTCGACGCGTTCCTTACCGTGCTTGAGCCAGTCAACGGGCCCGTCAAGATAACGACCCTTGTCTCCGGTTTCCGGGGTGGCGAACAGTGCCGCGCAATCGTTCAGCGCTTCCCAGCTTGGCAGGCCCGGGCACGCGTCCTTGGTCCACATCGGGTACCACCAATCTTCACGCGTCACAGCGTCGTGGTCACCCGCGTCGTGCAGACCGCCTTTTTCCAATGCCGCACGGAACGACGCGCCAAATGCGCCTTCCCACACTTCCAGTTCCAGCGTGACGTCGCCCAGGCGAACCGACTCGTACACGGCTTGGCTGTCTGTCGTGACAAATTCGACATTGTTGCCCATCTGCTCAAAGATCTGACCCACGGCGTGGCTCATCACGATCTGGCTAGACCAGTTGTGAATGGGGATGACGATCGGGTCCGAACTGTCTTCGGCCGCGAATCCGGCGGTTGTCGAAGCCAGGGCAAAGGCTGCCGCGGACATCATGATTTTCGTTTTCATTGTAACTCCCTGTTGGCTTTTTTCTTGCACGTCGCCCGTTGCGCCGTGCCAGCGTTCAACGTCCGAAGTATGACAACTGCTCACAGGTTCTCAGAATCTAATTTCATTGCTCTTTGCCCCAAAAAAAGTTTGGCAAACTCCAATTTGAGGCCTAATTTTATGTTCGATGTGCGGGAGATGTTCCAAGGATGCTGAAAAATCGTGCGGCGCTGCCGCGACTTGATTATTTGCTTGCCTTCGAGGTGGCCGCCGAACTTGAAAGTTTCGCGGCTGCAGCCAAGCACATGAATGTCTCGGAAACCGCTGTCAGTCGCAAGATTCGACTGCTGGAACTTCACTTCAACTGTGCTTTGTTCGTGCGCGGGCATCGGTCTGTGCGACTGACCGAACAGGGCCGTAAACTGCTGAACGGGATCACGCCCGCGCTAAAGACGCTGGAACGCGTCTCGGTCGAGATGCAAAACGAACGCCAGCGCAGCACCGTGCGCATGGCCGCCACAAATTCTGTGGCGTCGCTCTGGTTGATGCCGAGGCTGCGCAAGTTTCGACAAGTCAACCGCAACATCACAATCAGCCTGCTGGCCTCGGATCTGGATTCCGAGTGCCTGACCGAGGATGTAGACTTGGCGATCCTGCGTGGTGAAGGGGATTGGCCGGGGTACGACGCACAGCTTCTGTTCGGTGAAACCGTCTATCCGGTTTGTGCGCCGGGATATCTCGAAAACCACATCACGATCGGCGATGTCGCGGAATTGACCGACCACGCCCTGATCGAGGTCAGTAACAACCACACCGAATGGCTGAATTGGCGGACATGGCTGGCCCAAAAGGGTGCGGACCCGGATCAGGTGCGTCACTCTACGTTTGTGAATACGTACCCGCTGTGCATTCAGGCGGCGATCGACGGCTTGGGCATTGCACTGGGTTGGGGCCATCTGGTGGACCAGCATTTGCGGGCCGGTGCACTTGTCCGGCCGTTGGGGGCCGAACATGTGCGAACGCGGTCCGGGTATTACCTGTTACGCCGGTCGGATGCCAAACTCCGAACCGAGGGCGACGTTGTCGCGAAGTGGCTGTTGCAGGAAAGTGCCGCGCGCACGCGCTACGCGGCGGCGTAGACGGGGCGTTTCACGTCTTCAGGTGAAAGACGGCGCGCAGATAACTGCTGGTGCTGCCAACCATTTCCTCGACCATCGAAAACGGTGTGGGCCATGGCGGGTCCAGCGTCGCCTCGACGTCGCCGGTTTCGAATTTCAGATAGGCGTGGTGTTTCTTGGCCAAGTTCACCATTCTGTTGTTCTCGCGAAGGCAAAGCATGTAGATCGAGCGGACACCGCGATTTTGGGCCGCGGCGACCATGCGGGCAAACAGGGCATCTCCGATCCCTTCCGCCTGCCACGCGGACTCGACCGACAGCGCGGCCTCCGCCCGCGGCGGCCATCGCCCCAACAGCGAACGCAATTCGCCCACACCACGCAGTGTACCATCCACGAACGCCCCGTAGACGACGCAATCAATCGACAGGACGTCTTCGGCATATCCCTTGACGAATTCTCTGCTCACGGCGGCACCGAAACGCATACGCCGCGTGGTGGGGTCAAGCCGTTCGAAATGATCTATGAGATCACGCTTGTCTGGCGCCCAAAGACGCCGGATTTTAGGATCAATCAGGGCCGTTTCGACCGTTTCCCGAGTCGTCATCGTCTTGGACTCCTTTACTTTGAACAACGTCAAGCAACAGGCGTCCTCCCTGCATGATAGATAATGTTGCGCTGCAGCGCATTCCAGAAAAAAGAAAACATATATATCGCCAGCTTGGCCGAATTGCGCCTTGACCTGCGCGTTAACCTGCCGCCGAAATCAAGGCATCGACATGCGCCGCGGCGCTGTCGGCCAAGGCGCGCAGGTCATATCCACCTTCCAGGCAAGAAACGACGCGCCCCTCGGCATGTGTGGCGGCGATGCCACACAGTTTTCGAGTGACCCAGGCGAAATCATCCTCCAACAGGTTGAGATTGGCCAAAGGATCGTCAGCATGGGCGTCAAAGCCGGCAGACACGAAGATCAGCTCCGGCTTGAACGCTTCGAGCGCTGGAAACGCCTGTCCTTCATAAACCTGGCGAAAACCTGCGCCACCGGTGCCGGGCGCAAGGGGCACATTCATCACGTTGTCATGCGCGCCGGTCTCGTTCGCCGCGCCGGACCCGGGCCATAACGGCATTTGGTGAGATGACACGAAGAGTGAACGCGCTTCTGCCCACAACAGATCTTGTGTGCCATTGCCATGGTGGACGTCGAAATCCACCACAGCGACACGAGACAACCCATGCCGTTCCAGTGCATGTTTGGCTGCAATCGCGACAGTGCCAAACAGGCAAAAACCCATCGGTGTGGACGTTTCTGCGTGATGCCCGGGCGGACGCATCGCCACAAAGGCATTTGTCGCCTCGCCCGCAATGACCATATCCACCGCCTTGATGGCGCCGCCCGCCGCGCGTAACGCGGCATTCACCGTGCCCGGTGACATCCATGTGTCTCCATCCAGTTGGTTGAACCCCTCCTTCGGCGCGGCCGCCCGAATGCCGTCGATATAGGACTGAGGATGACACAGGCGCAGATCCTTGTCCTCGGCCAGCGGCGCTTCGACATGTGTTAATGCCTTGCCTTTCAACGCCGGCCACAGATGTTCCAGCCGCGCGACACGCTCGGGGTGACCATCGGGCGTGACATGGTTCAGCGCATCGTCATGACTGATAAGTGCGGTGGTCATGGGCGGCTCCTGTTTTGTGTTCCGGATGTTAGGTTACGCGCCTGCCCGCGCCTGTCCAGCACCGACTTGTGAGCCACGGGATCACATGTAACAGTAGCGGCAATGGAAGAAGACGTCGGAACCGAGGCTGAGCAGGCCGTCGAACCTTTGGCAGAGGTTGTGCCCACCGTTGAGCAAGCGCAGGAGATCGCGCTTGGCCTGTGGGATCAGGTACAGCTTTTGCTGGCCGGTCTGTTGCGGCCTTGGAATGCGTATCAGATTGCGATCGCGGTCGGTCTGTTCATCACCGCGCATGTTCTGGCGCGCCTTTTTGCGCCGCGGCTGCATGAATGGATGCGCACCCGTGAAGGCTGGCCCAAGTGGCGGATGCGTTTTCTGGTATTGGTCCACCGCCGGTTGCGGCTGATATTCTTCGTCTTTCTGATCTGGCCCGCCTATTGGATCATGCAGGAATGGACATGGCCCAGCCGATCTTACCTTGTTGGGATCATGGCCAGCCTAGCCGTGGCCTGGTTGCTGATTGCGATTGTCACGCGCTTGATCAACAACGCTTTTTTGCGCGGAATCGTCCGGTATGCCGCCTGGGCGTGGGTCACCCTGTCGATCCTTGGTCTGACCGACCGAACACGAGACCTGTTGGACAGCGCCGCCATTGATCTGGGCGGCCTGCGGATTTCTATCTGGCTGATCCTGCAAGCCATTGCCGTGATCGCTGCGTTGATGTTCTTCGCCCGCTTCGTGTCGAAAACCTCGGCGTCTCAGATCCGAAAGAACAAGGACATCTCGCCATCCATGCAGGTGTTGGCGGTAAAGGTGATCCAGATCATGCTTTACGGTGCGGCGTTCTTTATCGGCCTCAAGGCTGTGGGCGTCGACCTGACCGGTCTTGCGGTGCTGTCGGGTGCCATCGGTGTGGGCCTCGGCTTTGGCCTGCAAAAGGTGGTCTCGAACCTTGTTTCGGGGGTGATCATCCTGCTGGACAAGTCGATCAAGCCGGGCGACGTGATCAGCCTCGGCGAGACCTTCGGCTGGATCAACAGCTTGGGCGCGCGCTACGTCAGCGTGGTGACCCGCGATGGGCGCGAATACCTGATCCCCAATGAGGATCTGATCACCGGTCAAGTGGTGAACTGGTCGCATTCAAACGATTTCGTCCGTCTCGATATCTATTTCGGCACGGCTTACGGCGATGACCCACATCTCGTGCGCAAGGTGGCCATTGATGCCGCCAAGGAAGTGGACAGAGTTTTGGCGTTCAAGGCGCCGGTCTGTCATATCGTCGGCTTTGGCGACAGCAGCGTGGACTATATCCTGCGTTTCTGGATCAGCGACCCGACCGGGGGCCTGACGAATATCCGTGGAAATGTGTACCTGGCCCTTTGGGATGCCTTCCAGAAACACGAGATTTCCATTCCCTTTCCCCAGCGGGAGGTTCGCATGTTGGGTGAGGATGCGGCGCATACGCCAACTGTTGCCGATTAACCGCCTGCTTTGCATGGCCCAAAGGCTTTCATTGAAATGTCACGTTTGCATTGCTATTTTTGAATTGTGCCCGGCACCGGGGCAGAGCGGTGTGCAAAGAAGGAGGACAATGTCCTGTCTCTTACAGTTGATGCGGCATCTGCCGCTGACCGGGGCGCGATCTTGAGCGCGCCACAAATGAACGCAAACAGCGATGCACAGCTTGCGCGTATCCTTTCCTCTCTGAACGAAGACAAGGCCGAAGACATCGTGGAAATCGACCTGCGCGGCAAGTCCGCGATCGGCGATTACATGGTGATCTGCTCGGGCCGTTCGACGCGTCAGGTGACGGCGATCTCGGAAAAACTGTCCGAACGGCTCAAGACCGAGTTGGGCGTGACGACCAAGATCGAAGGCAAGGATGCCGGTGACTGGGTGTTGATCGACACCGGCGATGTGATCGTTCACGTGTTTCGGCCCGAGGTACGCGAGTTCTACCAGCTTGAGAAGATGTGGCTGCCAGGCTACGAAGCGGCGGCTGTCAAAAGCTGAATGCGCGTTCACATTTGCGCCGTGGGGCGGCTGCGCGCCGGGCCCGAGCGTGACCTGATAACCGACTATCTACACCGGTTCGACCGGTCAGGTCCGGCGATTGGTCTGGGTCCGTCAAACGTGGTCGAGGTCGAGGATCGCAAAGGCGGTGGGATGGCGGCGGAGGCCAGATTGTTGGACCGCGCAATTCCCAAAGGTGCGCTGATTGCCGCGCTGGACGAACGGGGACAGGTCATGACCTCGCCCGAGTTTGCCGCCAAGTTGGCCGGGTGGCGCGATGCCGGGCAAGGCGATGTTGCTTTTTTGGTCGGCGGTGCCGACGGGATTGACGTGGCTTTGCGCGACCGTGCCGATTTCAAACTGTCATTGGGTAAGATGGTCTGGCCACACATGCTGGCCCGCGTGATGTTGTCCGAACAGATTTACCGGGCTGCCGCGATCCTGTCGGGCAGCCCGTATCACAGAGCATAGCGCGCGTTAGAACTAAAGCAGGTCCTCTGCCGTCAGACCAATCAACAAGACACTGTTGCCGGTCCACGAAATGAGCGCTCCGTCGTCCACATCCTCGATGGTGATATCTTCATCCGGAACATCCTTGATATCCAGGATATCCTCGCCAACGACGAAATCAGCAATCGTGTCATTGCCAGAATTGGTGTCGTAGATGAACGTGTCGCTGCCTGCGCCGCCTTTCAGGAAATCGTCGCCACCACAACCAAAGAGCGTGTCATCATTGCCGCCGCCGATCAAACGGTCGTTGCCTTCGCCGGACGCCAGATAGTCTTTGCCGGCACCTCCGTTCAGACGGTCGTTGCCTTCGCCACCGTCCAGTTCGTCACCCTGACCGCCGCCATTCAAAACATCGTTGCCATTGCCGCCGAACAGTTTGTCGGCGCCGTCACTTCCGCGCAGCGTGTCGTTGCCGCCACCGCCCAACATGCGGTCGTTGCCCGTGCCGCCGATCATGTCGTCATCATCGGCCCCGCCGCGTAGCAGATCATTGCCACCGCCACCGATCACGGTGTCCTCACCGTTGCCGCCTTCCAGCGTGTCTTTGCCGCCACCGCCGTTCACGCTGTCGTTGCCATCGCCGGTAAAGAATTCGTCGTTACCGGCAACAAGGTTGACCACGTCATCGCCTTGCAGGTTCAGAACCACACCATCGCTTGACGTCGTTCCCTCAGGAAAAGACTCGGTGTTCGATGTGCCGTTATAGATCCAGTCAAAACTGGTGAAGTAGTTCTCGATCGCGTCGATCTGGCCACCCGCTTCGGCTTGTCCGACCTGCCAAACCTCGACGACGGGCACGGTTGTCGTGATGGTCAAAAGCAAGTCGGTTTGGGTAATATCGTCGAAATACAACACCGACGTGACCGTGCCTGCGGTTGGTCCTGCAAGTGAAAAGACAAAGCCAGTGCCGTTGATGACGGCCGATCGCGTTCCACTTGAAAACACCACTTGCGTCGCGCTTGTGCTGACAAGCTGCATGTTCGAAAAGATGTCGTCGAACGCTTCGTCGATGGTTTCGGGTGTCGCGATGTTCTGAGCAATCGCGGACGGCCCCCAGTCAATTGTTACTTGCATTTTCATTCCCCAATGAAATCGATAAAACTATTCGTTCCTATTGGCACAGGATAAAATTGTCACGTTTCTTTTACTGTTTACGCGCTTGTTCAACAGTACGTTTCCATTCGATGCGCAATAGCGGTTCACCCCGGCACGACAACGCGCTAGAACCGCGATAAGCAGGCAGGAGGCAGTATGAGAACGCCCAAACCCGTTGTTTTGTGCATTCTGGATGGTTGGGGTCTGAGTGAAACGCAGGACGCCAATGCACCCGCTTTGGCCAGCACACCGAATTTCGATCGGATGATGGCGGATCACCCGAACGCGACCCTCGTAACCCACGGACTGGATGTCGGGCTGCCTGAGGGGCAGATGGGCAATTCCGAGGTAGGACACCTGAACATCGGCGCAGGCCGGGTGGTCGAGATGGATTTGCGACGCATCGACCGTGCAATTGAAACCGGTACATTTGGCGATCTGCCGGGCATCGTGCGTTTCTCGGACACCCTGAAAGCCAGTAGCGGCACCGCGCATCTTCTGGGGGTGCTGTCGGATGGCGGCGTGCACAGCCACATCGGACACATGATCGCGGCTGCCAACGCGCTGACCGCCCAAGGGGTGCCTGTCGCAATACATGCCTTTACTGATGGGCGCGACGTGGCGCCGACCTCGGCCAAGGTCTATCTAGAGGCGTTGCGCGCGGCACTTCCGATTGGCGCACAGATCGCAACCGTTTCAGGGCGCTACTACGCGATGGATCGAGACGAACGCTGGGATCGCGTGCAATTGGCCTACGAAGCGCTGGCGCAAGGCCGTGGATACACTGCCGACACCGCTGCGATGGGCATTGACGACGCCTATGCCAAGGGGCGTACGGATGAATTCATCAAGCCGCGCGTCTTAGGCGATTACGACGGGATGAAAGATGGTGACGGCCTGCTGTGCCTCAATTTCCGCGCCGACCGGGCGCGCATGATCCTGGCTGCTTTTGCCGACCCGGATTTCGCAAAATTTGAAACCGGAAAACGACCCAAATTCGCCGCCGTCAGCGGCTTCACCGAATACTCGCGGCGGCATAGCGAATACATGGATTGCATCTTTCCCGACGAACAGCCCGAGAATACGCTGAGCGCTTGGGTGGCACAGCATGGGCTGCGTCAGTTCCACACTGCCGAGACCGAGAAATACCCGCATGTCACCTTCTTTCTGAACGGCGGACGCGAGGCGCCCGAGGCAGGCGAAGACCGCTTTGTTGCGCCGTCACCCAGGGTCGCGACCTACGATCTGCAGCCCGCAATGTCGGCGCAGGCGGTGACAGACAAACTGATTGCGGCCATTCATGACCGATATGATCTGATTGTCGTGAATTACGCCAACCCCGACATGGTGGGTCATACCGGGGACCTGCAAGCCGCGATCCTTGCCTGCGAGGCGGTAGACCGTGCCTTGGGGCAAGTCGCGCAGGCAGTGACACAGGAGGGCGGCGCGATGATCGTGACGGCCGATCATGGCAATTGCGAGGTGATGGTCGATCCGCTGTCCGGCGGGCCCCATACCGCGCATACCACCAATCCGGTTCCCGTGATCGTGATGGGCGGCCCAGAGGGGCGCAGTTTGCGCGCCGGACGCTTGGCCGATCTCGCCCCCACTGTGCTGGAGCTGATGAATTTGCCGACACCGCCCGAGATGACCGGCAAGAGTTTGCTGGCATGAACCGGCTTGCTACCGTCCTAGGCGCAATGTTGCTTGTAGGTCCCGTATGGGCCAACGAGAACCCCGCACAGGCCGCGCGCGCGGCCGCAGATCGCTTGTCGCGGGCCGGGGAAATGCTGGATGGCGCAGAGGGTGCGCGCAACCGGGTCAAGGCCTTGACCGAAACGGTTCAGGCTTACGAGGACGGGCTGGAAGCAATGCGCGACGGTCTGCGCCGCGCGGCGATCCGGGAAGAGACGCTGGCGCGCGAGCTGCAATCCCGAGAAGACGAGATTGCGCGCCTTCTGGGCGTGTTGCAAAGCATTGGCCAGACGGAAGGACCGGTGCTTCTGTTGCATCCGGCGGGACCTGCGGGCACGGCCCGGTCGGGCATGATCCTGTCCGAGGTGACACCCGCACTTGAGGCGCGCGCGGCCGAGTTGCGGGCACGGCTGGAAGAGGTCAGCGTCTTGCGCGCCTTGCAACAAAACGCGGCCGATACGCTGCGCAACGGCCTGACAGGGGCGCAAACCGCACGCACCGAGCTAAGCCAGGCCATTGCCGACCGCACGGATCTGCCCCGCCGCTTTACCGAAGATCCGGTTAAAACCGCGCTTCTGGTGGCCTCGACGGAAACCCTAGAGGGATTCGCCAGCGGTCTGAGCGAGATTGCCGTTGACGAAGCCGCCGGCTCGTTGCCAGGCATCGAAGAGCGCAAGGGCACCCTCGCGCTGCCCGTCGAGGGACGAATCCTGCGCCGTGCGGGCGAGTCCGACGCCGCGGGCATTACCCGCCCCGGCATCGTCATGGCGACACAACCGCGTGCGCTTGTGACCACGCCGGCACCTGCGACGGTGCGCTATCGTGGCCCCTTGCTGGATTATGGCACTGTCATCATTCTGGAGCCGCAAGCGGGAATTCTTCTGGTCTTGGCAGGTCTGGACGTGGTCTATGGCAAAACCGGCGAGGTTTTGCCCGGCGGCAGCCCTGTTGGCCTTATGGGCGGCACAGGGTCCGAGGATGACGCGCTCTTGATCGAGAAAGGCAAAGAGACGGGTGCCCAGAGGACCCAAACGCTTTATATAGAAATGCGAGAGAATAATACGCCCGTCGACCCCGAGACGTGGTTTCAGACAAGCGAAGGATGACGCAACCTATGAAGAAGTTTCTGATCGCCGCCGTTGTGGGCAGCCTGACCGGGGCTGTGGTGACAACGCAGGTGGCCGCCCCCCTTCTGGCGCAGGAAGCCGCCAAGACGACGAACGTGTATGAACAACTGGATCTTTTCGGCGACATTTTTGAAAGGATCCGAGCGCAATACGTTGAAGAGGTCGACGAGGCCGATCTGATCGAGGCTGCCATCAATGGCATGCTGACCTCGCTTGATCCGCATTCCAGCTATCTCAGCCCCGATGACGCGGCCGATATGCGCGTACAGACGCGAGGCGAATTCGGCGGCTTGGGCATCGAGGTAACCCAGGAAGACGGGTTTGTGAAAGTCGTGTCACCGATCGATGGTACACCTGCGGACAACGCTGGCATCGAGGCGGGTGATTTCATCACTCATGTGGACGGCGAAAGCGTTCTGGGCCTGACCCTGGATGAAGCCGTGGAAATGATGCGGGGCCCCGTCGGCAGCGAGATCATCATCACGGTGGCGCGCGAAGGCGAAGCCGAGCCCTTCGACATTTCAATCGTGCGCGATACGATCAAGTTGACCGCCGTTCGCGTACGCACCGAGCAGCAAAGCGTCGTGTTGCGGGTGACAACCTTCAACGACCAGACCTTCAAGAACCTTGAAAGCGGCTTGGCCGAACAAATCGAAGAGGCCGGTGGCATCAACAGCATCAATGGTATCGTGCTGGATCTGCGCAACAATCCCGGCGGTTTGCTGACGCAGGCGATCAAGGTCTCAGATGCCTTTCTCGAAAAAGGCGAGATCGTTAGCACGCGCGGACGCGCACCCGAGGATGGCGAGCGTTTCAACGCCACGGCGGGGGACCTGACCGCAGGCAAGCCGATCGTGGTTCTGATCAATGGCGGCTCTGCCTCGGCATCCGAGATCGTGGCGGGCGCGCTGCAGGATCATCGCCGGGCAATCGTTGTCGGCACCAAGAGCTTTGGCAAAGGCTCGGTTCAGACGGTGATGCCATTGCGCGGCGACGGTGCCATGCGCCTGACCACGGCACGTTATTACACCCCTTCCGGTCGGTCTATCCAAGCACTTGGCGTGAGCCCTGACATTGTGGTCGAACAACCCCGTCGCGCCGCCGAGTCCGAAGAGGACGACGATGCACCGATCAACCCTTTCAGCAGGTCAGAAGCCGATCTGCGCGGCAGTCTGAACAATGACAGCCTGAGTGAGGACGAAATCCGCCAGATCGAAGAAGACCGTAACAAGGCGGAAGAGGCCGCCAAGCTGCGTGACGAGGATTACCAGCTGGCCTATGCCATCGACATCCTGAAAGGCCTGTCGGCCCTGGGACCCGAAGACTGAGAAATGTCATCGGACAGTACAAACGGGCCGCGGTCATCAAGCACCGCGGCCATTTTTTGTTTCCACGGCCGAGGCGCGTCAGCGCATATCAAGCACTCTGCGCCACCCCTCCTCATCCACGTCGCGCAATCGCGCCAGCGCTGTCTCTGCCTCTTCGCGGATATGCGTAACGCTGTCGTTCTTGACCTCTTCGATTCCAGCGACCAGCCGTTCAATTTCAGGCAAAGGTGTTTTGGTCTCGGCCGACAACGTCTGCAGCGCCTCAAGGATTTTGCCAAGCTGGGTGCCGTAACTGGCCACCTCGGTCAGCACTTTTTGTTCGATTTCCGGGATGCCCTTGATCTCGGGGGAGAGGAAACGCGGCACGATTTCCTGTGTCACATCGCCGGAAAAAGGTGCGCGGAACATCGGCGCCCAGACGTCAAATGGGTTAATCATTGCGAAACTCCTTGTGTCAAATAAAGGCAGTTTCGCTGCGTCGCAGCATTCTGTCAATCGGCCTACGCGTAAGCCACCTTGTTGGACATGATGTATGCCTCCATCGCGGCCAGCCCTTCATCCAGCCCGGTCCGTCCAAACCCAAGGCGGAAGCGATCCGTCGGCGTTGGACCCAGCTCAGAGGAATAGATCGTGCTGGGCAACAGCAGCACGCCTGCCTCTTCCACAAGCCCGCGGGCAAACGCCTCGACACCGTCCGCGCCCTTGTAGCGCGGGAAGGCCATGCAGGACCCGTCAGGGCGACACCAGTCGAACAGGTCGGGGTGACGGGCAAAGAACGCATCCCATTTCGGCAGATTTTCGTCGACGATACCGCAATTGCGCGTCAGCAGCCGCTCACGGTTCTTGAGCGCGATTACCGCCAGACGCTCGCTTGGCGCGGAATTGCAGATCGACAGGTAGTGCTTCATTCGTTCCATTTGTGACAATACCGCGCGGTCTTGACAGGTAATCCACCCGATCCGAAGCCCCGGCAGCCCGTAGGATTTCGACATCACGCCCAGAGACAGGCCACGTTCGTAGACATCCGCAATGAAGGGCAGATGGCGCGTGCCGGTGGGACCCAGCCCGTTGAAGATTTCGTCATGCAAAATCCAGATACCATGCTTGCGGCAAAGCTCGATCAGCGCCTCGTAGCGGTCCGGTGACGGGATCGCGCCTGTTGGATTATGCGGGAAATTGATGGTCACCAGCCGTGTGTTGGGACGGATGGCGGCGGCCACGCGGTCAATATCCAGAGTCCAGCCGTCATCAGGGTTCAACGGCACTCCGGTCGCCTCGCAAATGGCAAGCGGCAAGGTTTCATGCGACTGGTAGTTGGGCGTGACGACGACGGCATGGCTGTCAGCATCCAGGATCGCCGTATTGGCTGCAAAAATCCCCTCGCTTGCGCCGGCGAAGCAAAGGATCTGTTCAGCGCCTTGATTGGCGTAAGTGGCAGCAATGGCTTGGCGCAGATCCGGTGCGCCAAAGGTCTCGGTATAGCCAAGCCATAGCCCCTCGAACGCCTCGCGGTCTTCGGGTGTGGCCATATTCAGAAGGTCACGCATCGAGATGCTCTCGGCATCGGAGGCGGTCATGTGAAACCGCGCCTTGAACTCCCATTTGGCGAAATGCGTCTCAAGCCGGAAATCAGGCAAGGTTGTCATGCAGATTTTTCCCGAGCTAGTCGACCGCGCGAATGAGCTTGCGTTCCAAAACCCGTAATACGGTACGCAAGTCATGGCCGCGCTTGAGCACCTGCCCCTCGATGCCGATCACCGCATACTGTCCCTGTTTCGAGCGCAACTTTGGACGCTTTTCGATCCGGTAAAGGGGGTTTTCGGCGGTGCGCCGGAAGACCGAGAACACCGCCACGTCGCGCAGGCAGGAAATACCGTAATCGCGCCATTCGCCTGCGGCCACCATACGCCCGTAAAGCGACAGGATCAGGGACAATTCGGTTCGGTGAAAGGCCACCTGTTGCGCGCCGGAATGGGCCGGAAACGAGGTGAATGGTTGAAACGTCATACCTCAGAGTTGCGTCAAAGCCCCGTCAACGCAAGCAAATTCATCCGCGTCCGATATAAGGCATCTTCGTTGCCATCACAGTCATGAACTGGACATTGGCCTCGGGCGGCATCTGCGCCATGTGCAGCACCGAGCGCGCTGCATTGTCGACATCCATGGTTTGCATGTCGGGATTGGCGGTTTTCAACCCTGCCACCAGTTCGCTTTCCGCATTGCCGATGTCGATCTGCCCACACGCGATTTCAAAGGGCCGGCCATCCAGCGACAAACACCGCGTCATCCCCGTGACCGCATGCTTCGATGTCGTGTAGCAGATCGAGCCGGGCCGCGGCACATAGGCGGACAAGGAGCCGTTATTGATGATCCGTCCGCCCTGGGGATCTTGTGCGCGCATCTGGGCAAAGGCCAATCGCGCGGTGATGAACATTCCCCGCAGGTTGACAGCGATGACCTGGTCAAATTCGTCGACCGTCACCTGATCTGGCGGGGCGGACGGGCCGAACGTACCGGCATTGTTGAAAACCGCATCCAGCCGGCCAACCTCGGCGACAAATCGATCAAACGCGGTTTGCATGGCATCCGGGTCGGTCACGTCGGCAGGTAAAACGATCGCGCTGTCGTATTCGGCGGCCAGTTCTTCCAGCCTGTCGGCGCGGCGCGCAATCAGACCAACCCGCCAGCCAGCGTCAAGAAACACCTCTGCGGTGGCCCGCCCAATGCCGGAACTTGCGCCGGTGATCAGGATCGTTTTCATAGCTCAGGCTCCAATTCCAAGGGCGCAGGCGCACCGCGCAAATCATCCACCCGCAACGAACCCGTGGGTTTTGCAAGCCGGTTGCGCACCACCCAATGCAGCCGCTCCTCGGCACGGGTGATGGCCACATAGGCCAGCCGTTTCCACAAGGGTTGGCCCGCTTCCGTGCGGCCCATGCGCGCCGCGGCATAAATGTCGGGGGCAAAGACCTGCACATCCTTCCACTGCGATCCCTGCGCCTTGTGGATCGTGACCGCTGCCCCGTGCAAAAAAGTGGCGCCCATGCGCGCGGCAAATGGAATGAATGGCTCTTCTTCGTCCGGTTTTTCAATTTTCACGATGCTGGCGGCGCTAACCTGCGGATCCTCGGCGCCGATCACGTGCAGGCGCGAGAATCCTGGCTTACGGCCCGGCCCGAGATAGATCACCTGCGCGCCCTTGATCAGGCCGCGCGCCTCGAGATCCAGCCGCTTCTTGCGATGTTTCAGCGGCAATTCGATGCCGTCACAGACAAGCGGTTCGCCTTCCAGCAACTCGGTCTCGGGCGCACCATGCACGGCGCGAAAAGCATTGATCAGGCGGATGCGCGTGGCATTGCGCCAGACCAGAACTGGACTGCGCGCCATCAGGTCCACTTCCACCCGCTGAGCCCAGCTGACCCGCGCGTCGCGGGCTGCCGTTTGCTCGACCAGACGTTCGAAGTCTTCGAAACCAA
>JBCBTE010000031.1:0-23737 GCA_039818805.1 Pseudomonadota bacterium | reverse complement strand
CGGCCCACCGCACGATGGTGTATTCGGTGCGGGTCGTGCCGTGCCCCGTCAGCGCGTAGGTCAGGTTGATCCGCCCGACCCGTGGCAGTTTGTTGCAGGTGAACCAATCCAGGAACTCCGTTGCCCCGGGACCGAACAGCGAATGCTTGGTGAACGCCGTGGCATCAATCAAGCCCACACCTTCGCGGATGGCCTTCGCCTCGTCCACGGCATGTTGCCACCACCCCCCTCGGCGGAAGCTGCGCGCGTCATGGTCAAAGCTGTCAGGCGCGTCCAAAGGCCCGTAATAATTGGGCCTTTCCCATCCGTTGACCCAGCCGAACTGCGCCCCCCGCGCCTTTTGCCGGTCATAGGCCGGAGCCGTGCGCAGGGGGCGGCAGGCGGGGCGTTCCTCATCCGGATGATGCAGGATATAAACGTGATTGTAGCACTCTTCGTTTTTGCGCGCGGCGAACTCGGTTGTCATCCAACTCGATGAGTACCGTTTGGGATCAAGGCTTGCCATGTCGATCTCGGCCTCGCCATCGACCATCATCTGGGCCAGGTAATAGCCGGTGCCCCCCGCTGCGGTAATGCCAAAACTGAAGCCTTCGGCCAGCCACATGTTGCGCAAGCCTGGCGCAGGGCCAACCAACGGGTTGCCATCGGGCGTGTAGCAGATCGGCCCGTTGAAATCGTCTTTCAAACCACTTTGTTCACACGATGGCACGCGGTGGATCATCGCCATGTATTGTGCTTCGATCCTCTCCAGATCGAGGGGGAAAAGATCGGCCCGGAAGCTGTCTGGCACGCCATGTTCGAAACAGGCGGGCGCACCGACTTCGTAGACGCCCAGAATCCAGCCGCCACGCTCTTCACGGACGTATGATTGCGCATCTGCATCACGCACCACGGGGTGTTCCTGCCCGCCGTTCTGGCGGAACTCGACTAGCGCAGGGTCTTGATCCATAACGATGAACTGATGCTCGACCGGAATTGCAGGAATCTTGATGCCCAGCTTTTTTGCCGTGCTCTGCGCGTGGTTGCCCGACGCGGTCACAACATGTTCGGCGGTAACCACGATCTGTTCGTCCGAGGGTACAAGGTTACCACCTTTTTCAACCATCTTGGTGAGGGTCACTTCCCACGCGTCACCGGTCCAGTGAAAGGCATCGGCCTGCCATTTCCGCTCGATCGTCACACCACGTTGACGGGCACCCTTGGCCATCGCCTGGGTCACATCGGCGGGGTTAATGTAGCCGTCGGTGTTGTGGTAAATAGCACCCTTGAGGTCTTCGGTATTGATCAGCGGCCAACGCGCCTTGATCTCGTCCGGAGTCAGCCATTCATAGGGCACCCCGCAGGTTTCAGCGGTGGAGGCATAAAGCATATACTCATCCATCCGCTCTTGTGTCTGTGCCATGCGCAGGTTGCCGACAACGGCGAACCCTGCATTCAAACCTGTCTCTTCCTCGAGCTGCTTGTAGAAGTCGACCGAGTACTTGTGAATATGGGTCGTGGCATAGCTCATGTTGAACAAGGGCAGCAGACCGGCGGCATGCCACGTGCTGCCACTGGTCAATTCGTCCCGTTCGATCAGCATCACATCGTCCCAACCGGCCTTGGCCAAATGGTAGGCAATCGAGGTGCCAACCGCACCGCCTCCGACGACAAGAGCTTTGACTTGGGTCTTCATGACGTGCGACTCCCTGCAAACGTGCTGGCAGGAGTTTTAGCACGCCTGCACACGCAATCTGGGTCCAGCCGACGCAAGGATGCGCAAAAGCGACGTGGCACACCCGGGGAAAGGCACGCCACGCTGAAATTCGTTTGAAAGGACCTGTATTTAGTCGCAGAAACTGCCGACGCAACGCTTGCCGGTGCTCTTGCCATCAGATGACAATTCTAGACGTTTGGGCTTGGCCGTCGGTTGTTCCGTCGAAGCACTGGTGCCGCCCAAGCCCAACCTGCTTAGCAGACCTGTGGATTGCTCTTTGGCCGCTTCGGCCTTTGCCGCGTCGCACTCGACCCGGTAGTTGGTCATCGAAAACTCGCAGCTGCCCTGCGGCAGGCCGTTTTTGCCTTCGAATTTCCGCACAGCCACCTGCAAACCCAGCTGCATGGCGGTGTTCTCCGGGTTCTCTTGTAGTTTGCGGATCTTTTCCGCAGGCAAGGGTTTGGACACGATGCGCTTGGCCCCGTCCTCACCTACGGTGCCACCGCTTTCGGCAAGGCTGTTTTCTCGTCCAGGTTTCGCAACGGCGTTTCCGTCATCCATCACGACATCCAGTTGATCTGCCAGTTGCGGCGTGGCCTTGACCTGTCCGCTGTAACCCAGTTCCTCGGCCAATTCCGGTGACATGCTTGGCGCTGTTTCAGAGTTGGCCTCGGCTTGTGCCGCGGCCTCGGCGTCGGCCATCGCGACGGCCTGACTCACAAGTTTGGTGACTTCACCGGCGATTTCATCGGCCGATTTACCGTGCATCAAAGCGTTGCGCGCCGTCATGTAGCCAAGATCAATCACCATGGTCATGTCGACAACCTCACCGCCGGTGAGGTCAAACATCCCGTCCGAATTGCCATAGGCCTGCGCGTAGGTATTCAGCACCATTGATGATGCATCTATGTTCGACATACGGAATTGCGCCTCTTGCGCCCGCAATGACAAGAATTCTGTGCGCAACTCGCTAAGGGCGACGGCCACCTCTTTTTCGTCCATGGTTTCGGGCAATGTCACGTCGTTGCCCACCGTCGCCAGGGGGATTGGCAAAAGCGCATTCAGACCGTCGTAGTCGATCGCCGCCAGAATATCGCGCGTGGAGTCAGTTGAGGCATTCGCGTGCACGCGAAGATGCACCTCGTGCCCGAACCCAAGCTTGCCGCTCAGGACCCGGAAATGATGCTTACGCTTCCGGTCATGGTCGAAGTTCTCGATGAATGGCACACCGCCAATAACGGCGTAGCCTGCATTGTAATCGGTGTCTGCAAAGTTCATGCCCTGGATGGTGGAGGCCACCAGACCAACAAGCGAATTGCTGTTGGCGGCTTCTTTTGTCATCACCTCGATGAAGATGGTTTCGGTACCACGTTCGTAAATCCAGCTGCGCTTGGCGCGCTTCTTGTTTTCCTTCACAGCTTCGCGCGCCTCCATGCTTTCAAGAAGCGCACCGCCCACGGAGTCGTCTTCGCTTGCAGGCGTATAGGGCATGATTGCAGACGTATCACCATCGACCAATGTCCGGCGCGTCCAGCCTTCGGGCGCTTCGGGAAGATAAGAGACACCCCCCGCACGCCAGCGGCTTTTACGCTCGCGTTCGGCGTTTTCGGCCAGTTTTTCATCCTTGGCCGCTGAGAACCGGTGCGTAATGGACGCGGCGTATTCCGCAACCGGCATTTGCCCAAAGGAGAAGCCAGCCTTGGTCGATTGGTCGTAGTAGTCGACGCTGGCTGCTACCGTTGCTGCGGCAACCACGAATCCCACAGAATAGATGTTGATCATTGAAAACGCTCCGCTGTCCTGCTCCAGCGGGAACGTGCGGCGCGAATCTGTCAGAAATTCGGTGGCCTGTGGGCGTTTTTCCGACCGCTACGCCCTTTGGGCGCTACTGACCTAGCGCAATTCCTTCGCGGCGTGGGTCCGCACCGCCCAAAAGCGTCTCGCCAATTGAGATCGCGTGCAAACCCGAGGTCAGATCGCGCACACCCACTTCGAACCCCTTGGCTTCGAGCGCGGCAACCAGTGCTTCGGCGCTTGTGCCTTCTTCGACGTCATAAACACCAAACCGGTTGACCAGATGCGGCAGGGCAACGGCCTGCTGTACATTCATGCCCCAGTCCAGGTGCGCGATAATCGTTTTCGCGACATATCCAATGATCCGACTGCCGCCAGGGCTGCCAAGGACCAGAACCGGCTTTCCGTCCTTTAAAACAAGGGTTGGCGCCATAGACGATCGCGGACGCTTGCCCGGCTCGAGCCGGTTGGCAATCGGCACGCCGTCAACATGGCTGCGAAAGGAAAAATCCGTCAATTCGTTGTTCAGAAGAAACCCCCGAACCATCAGTCGCGAACCGAATGCGTTCTCGATCGTCGTGGTCATGGACAACGCGTTGCCATACTGATCCACGATCGAAATGTGCGAAGTTGACGGAAGTTCCAGCGAGACATCATCCGCAAGGTTCAGCGCATGATCAAACGTCGGGCTGCCCGGCGCAACTTCCGGCAAAGCGTCCTGCCGCCGTAGCAGACCGGAGCGGGTGTTAAGATACGCTGTGCCAAGCAAGCCCGCTGTGGGCACTGGCACGAAGTCTTCATCCGCCATGTACCGTCCACGGTCTGCAAAGGCCAAACGGCTGGCATCCCCGATCAGGCGCCATGTCTCGGGGTTGTTCGGTCCCAACTGGCTAAGGTTGAAAGGCGACAAGAGGCCCAGAATTTGCCCCACGGTCAACGCGCCGGAAGACGGCGGACCCATGCCGCAGACATCATGCCCGCGATAGGGTGCGCAGACAGCCGCGCGTTCCTTGACGCGGTAGATGGCCAGATCGACCCCGCTCAGAACGCCGCGGTTGGCCGTGGCGCCCTGCACCGCTTCCACGATATCGCGCGCAATTTCTCCTGTATAGAACGGCTCTGGTCCTTCGTTGGCCAGCACGCGCAACGTATCTGCATACGCACGGTTGGTCAGACGATGGCCTTCGGCCAGCGGTTGGCCATCTGGCAGAAAGTAAGAGCGCGTGCTTTCGAACCGCCCAAGCCGATCCGCGTCGCGCGCAACCATCACTGCCATACGCGAAGAAACCTCGAACCCGTTGGATGCAAGATCAATGGCCTCTGTGAACAACCCGCGCCATTGCGCCTTGCCCCACCGCACATGCGCCTCGGCCAGAAGCGCGGGCACACCAGGCACGCCGACGGACCGACCGCCAACCACCGCATCAAAGAATTCCATCGGCGCGCCGGTCTCGTCCTGGAAAAGTCTTGGAGTGGCGGCCAGTGGCGCGGTTTCACGTCCATCCAAAGTCGTGACCTCACCGGTTTCACCATCGAACCAGATCAGAAACGCGCCGCCCCCCAGACCCGAACTTTGCGGTTCGACCAAGCCCAGAACCGTTTGGACCGCGATCATGGCATCCGCCGCCGTGCCGCCCTCATTCAGGACGCGTGCCCCGGCTTCCACCGCCAACGGGTTGGCTGCGACCACCATCCACTCCTGCGCCTCGACCGGCTGTCCAGCAAGCTTGGATTGCAACGCAGCTTCGGTCCTAGGCGAGACGGCAACCGTCCCCGCGCCGGCCGTTTCGGGTTGTACCGCATCAGCGGCCTCTTGCGCGAAGGCGCTGAGGCCCATACCCCAAATCAGACCACAAATTGCAACAAATCGCATGGTACGGGTCTCCTGTGAATGCGATGGCGGGGCCTGTCGGCCGATCAGATCATAGATGGAACAACCTGGTCAGGCGGGCGGTGCCCGTCATCGAAGGTTTTGATATTCAGAAGAACTTTCTCACCCATTTCCACCCGGCCTTCCACTGTTGCGGACCCCATATGCGGCAGAAGAACGACGTTCTTCAGTTCTCTGAGACGCGGGTTGATTGCTTCGGCCTTTTCATAAACATCGAGGCCCGCTCCGGCGATTTCACCCGCTCGCAACATCCGCGTCAGCGCGTTTTCATCGATCACTTCGCCTCGGCTGGTGTTAACGATCACCGCGTCGGATTTCATCAATTTCAATCGGCGCGCATTCATCAGGTGAAAGGTCGACGGCGTGTGTGGACAATTTACACTGATCACATCCATCCGCGCCACCATCTGATCAAGGCTTTCCCAATAAGTCGCTTCCAGGTCATCCTCGGTCTCGGTCCGCAGGCGATGGCGATTGTGATAGTGGATTTGCATCCCGAACGCGGCGGCCCGGCGTGCCACGGCCTGACCAATCCGGCCCATTCCAAGAATGCCAAGTCGGCGGCCGGCGATCCGCCCACCCAGAAGTGCGGTCGGCGACCACCCTTCCCAGTCTTCCGACTGCATTTTGGCCAGACCTTCGGGAATACGGCGCGTCACGCTCAAGATCAGGCCCATTGTCATATCGGCCGTATCGTCCGTTAGAACGCCGGGCGTGTTGGACACCAGAATGCCGCGTTGTCGGGCCGTGTGAACGTCGATGTGATCCACGCCGGCACCGTAGTTGGCAATCAGTTTCAGACGCTC
The DNA here is from genome assembly GCA_039818805.1 of Pseudomonadota bacterium. Classification (GTDB taxonomy): domain Bacteria; phylum Pseudomonadota; class Alphaproteobacteria; order Rhodobacterales; family Rhodobacteraceae; genus Roseovarius. The sequence continues at coordinate 17,550 of JBCBTE010000031.1, read as the reverse complement.
ACCTGCCTGCCCGATCAGGCCCGCGTCGATCTTGTCGGTCAAGGTGGGCACCAGCACATCCGCCGTCTTCACCGCTCTGGCCAGCTCGTCCCGCTCCATCGGGCGATCGTCGTCGCGAAGCGTCACGTCGAAAAGTTCGCGCATCCGGTTTTCAACTACGTCCGGCAGGCGTCGCGTAACAACAACACTTAAACGTCCAGATGGCATGAAGTACCTCCCCCTTCTTCCAAAATGCGCGTGTTGATGTCACACTGACGCAGGAACACGCGGGGCACAAGAACCCCGCAAGAATGAATGAGCAGTATTCGAGAGATGAACAAGATTTCCGCCTGTATCGGCGCCGCGTTGATGCTGGCCCTCGCTTTGCCTGCGGCTGCACAGGATCGCGGGCCTGTGACCAACCTTCCGTTGCCACGTTTCGTGTCGATGAAAGCAAGCGAGGGCAACGTACGCCGTGGCCCCAGTCTGACCCATCAGATCGACTGGGTTTTCAAACGCCGTGATCTGCCGTTGGAGATTACCGCCGAGCACGGCCATTGGCGCAGGGTACGCGACCGCGATGGCGCCGGTGGATGGGTGCACTACTCGCTGCTGTCCGGCACCCGAACGGTGATCGTGGAAGCCGATATGCTCAACATCCACAGCAAGCCCGATGATACATCGTTGGCGGTTGCCCAGCTGGAGCTTGGCGTCGTCGCCCGCATTGACCAATGCACGCCGGACTGGTGCCGCCTCATCGCAGGTGGTTATCGCGGATGGGCCCCAAAATCTCATTTATGGGGCGTGAAATCGGACGAAGTGTTGGACTAGGCGGCGTCCCGTCTTGGCCAGCCGCAACCTGGTCAAATTATTTTGTCTCGGCTCTTGAACAGGGGCTCAGAGCAGAGTAATTAGCCCCTCACGATTGGGGTGTGGCCTAGCGGTAGGGCAACTGTTTTTGGTACAGGAGATCGTAGGTTCGAATCCTACCACCCCAGCCAAACACTTCTTCAAAAATAGACGATGCAACTGTTGCTTGAGATAGTGGCGGGTTTACCGTGGGTTACGGTTATGCCCGCTTCCCACAGACCGCCCATGCCCGGAAAATGAGCCGCATCATATCCCAAAGTCTGAGGTCGCGCTTTACGCGATATGAGTGTCCGTCGGGCGGGGTACTCAGAGAGTCGCGATCAGGGTGCGCTGGTCCTGCCAGTTGACCGGCAGCGTGTGACGCACGCACCAGTCTGACGTGAAGCTCAGCGGCTGTCGGCCGTCGAGGACATCCCGGACGATATCAGGGTCGATGAAGGCCCATGATCAATGACCGGTTTGGGCCGTGAGAGACAGAAACCGCAGACGAATATGTCCTGCAAGAGACAGCGTTTGTAAAAGGTTGTTCGACTATAGCAGTGAAGTTGCATGCGTGGAATTTTCGGCACCGTCGTTCAGGATCGCGTTAATGAATAGCGAGAACAGTTCGCCCTGCGAGCCGATCCGCAGTTTAACATAGATGTTGCGCCGGTGGATACGGACGGTTCCGGGCGAGATCCCGAGTTCATTGCCGGTGGCATCGGCGGAATGGCCTCTGAGCGTCATTTCAACGACTTCCCTTTCGCGCGGGGTCAGCACGCCTTGTCCGATAGAGTGAAAGGCCTGTTCGATACGTTCTTCACGCGTCTGTTGTTCACCGTCCTCGTCGTCACGCGCGAAGCCGCGCCAGTGCGCTTCGGAGGTTGCACGGATGATCGGCCAGATGCGTTTCAACGCCCGGATCTCGGCACTTGAGAACCGCTTTTTCTTGCGCATGAGGGAGATTACGACCGTCAGACGGTGGTCCGCACAGACAAGAAAGCCGATCTCCTCGGCAAGTCCGGTCTGACCATAGTAGCTGCGATAGTATTCGCCTTGATAAAAACGGTCCGGCGCTATCTCCCGCAACCGCCAAAGGCCCTCTTCGGTGTCATCAATGGTCGCCAGAAAGAAAGGGTCGAGCAGATAAGGGCCTTCCAGATATTCGGTGACATGCAGCTGGTGCCGCTCCGGTGTGAAGTCGTCGTAGAGCGCCAGAGGTTTCGACGACCCGACATACCCGAAGATCACGGTGTAGTCATAGGGTGCAATCGCCTGAAGCGCCTCGGCCAGAGCGTCGGGAAACCGCGGGGTCTTAAGCGTTTCGACAAGACATGCGGCGTGTCCGACCCACTCCATCTGCAGCAACCCATTTCATCCGTTATATACCTTCTCAACTATAACAATTGGCATATTTACACAACTGCACCATTCGGCCGACGATTGGCCAGGCCGTCATATGGCCCACGGGTGGATGTTTGATCTCAGATGCTGCAAGTATGAAATATGACCCGGTCGTGCTGAACGACACGTCCGCGGCGGTTGCCGAGCTTAGGCGCGTTTCGAAACACTTCGGCGATGTCGAGGCCGCACGCGATCTGAATCTCAGTGTTGCACCCGGTGAGTTCCTGTCGTTCCTTGGCCCGTCGGGATGCGGAAAGACGACCGCGCTACGCATGCTGGCCGGGTTCGAGACGCCGAGCGAAGGCGAGGTCCTGATCGACGGTGAGGTTGTGAACACTCTCGAACCTTTCCGACGTCCGGTTAACATGGTTTTTCAGAGCTATGCCCTGTTTCCGCATCTCAGCGTTTTTGACAACGTGGCTTACGGGTTGCGCCAGCGTCGGCCGAGGCTTTCGCGCGCCGAGATCTTCGAAAAGGTCACACGGACACTGGATGTCGTTCGGCTTGAAGATTTCGGATCGCGGCGCATCTGGGAGATGTCGGGCGGTCAGCAACAACGCGTCGCCCTGGCGCGCGCCATCGTCAACGAACCGAAACTCTTGCTGCTGGACGAGCCGCTCGCAGCGCTCGACCGCAAGCTCAGAAAGGCCATGCAGATCGAACTGCAGGACCTTCAGCGCCAGCTTGGCATTACGTTCATTCTGGTCACGCACGACCAGGAAGAGGCGCTGTCCCTGTCGGATCGGATCTGCGTGATGCGCGACGGGTGTATCGTGCAGATCGGATCGCCGAGAGAGCTTTATGATGCACCGGCGTCGCGCTACGTCGCCGATTTCGTGGGCTCTTCAAACTTCCTCGAAGGCCGTGTCGGGAGCGTCACAGGCGGGCGCGCGGAGTTCACCGATGTTTCGGGGCACAGGTTCTCCGGACAGGCTGGCCCGGGCATCGAAGAGGGTACTACAGGAACGCTCAGCCTGCGGCCCGAACAGATCAACATCTCGCGCGTCCAGCTTGACGGCGGCCACCCGGTCACAGTCCAGAACCGGATATTTCTTGGAGAACATACCGAGTACGTGGTGCGACATGACGAGATCGGCACCTTTATTGTCCTCGCCTCCCGGCGGGCCGAGGATCGTCAACAGCCACTGGATGCCGGCACGCAGGCCTATATCGCGTGGAACCCAGACGCCGCCCTGATCCTTCGGGCGGATTGACCATGACACCTGCCAACGGGAGAACGACATGAAAAACGACGACACAATTTCCAAAAAGAAATTCATGGAAGAACTTCGCCGCTACGAGAAAGGCTCGGTCACGCGCAGACACTTTCTGGGTGTAACCGGTCTTGGCGCCGCGACAGCGATCATGGGCGCGGCAGTCCCGGGCCTCCGGCCGCGACCGGCTTTCGCACAGGACATCGGCGATCGCGCGATTCTAGCCACCTGGCCGAACTATCACGATCAGGCGAACTTCGATGCCTTTACAGACCAAACCGGCGCCGCGGTGCAGGTCAATGTCTTTGGCTCGAACGAAGAGATGCTGGCCAAACTGCAGGCCGGCGGGTCTGGCTGGGACGTTTATGTGCCGACAAACTACACGATCACGACCTATGTCGATGAGGATTTGATCGAACCGCTCGATCTGTCCAAGTTGCCAAACTACGATCCGGCGGCTTTCGACGCCCGTTTCTCGGACGCGGGGATCGTTGACGGTGTCGTTTACGCGGTGCCCAAAAACTGGGGCACGACCGGTATGGCGATCAATACATCGCACAACGGCGGCAAGGCATTCGACAGCTGGAAGCAGTTCTTCGACCGCACGATGGACGACTACTCGGGCCGGACGATGGTGCATGACTATCAGCTCACCACCATTGGTTCCGCCCTGAACTATCACGGCTATTCGTTCAATTCTGTTGACGAGGCCGAACTTGCAGATGCAGAGAAACTGCTGATCGACGTCAAGCCGCATCTTTTTGCGATCACGTCGGACTATCAGCCGGCCATGCGGTCCGGTGACGCCTGGCTGACGATCTGCTGGACCGGCGACGGCAAGCAACTCAACACCGACATCCCCGAGATCGCTTTCGCGCTCGGCAAGGAAGGCGGCGAATTGTGGAGCGACTACTACGCCATCCCGAAAGGTGCGCCGCATAAGGATGCCGCATACGCGCTGATCAATTTCATGCTCGATCCTGAGGTGAATGCCCGCGAGGTTCTGGCGCATGGGTATCCGGTGGCAGACAGTCGCACCAATGCGCTGCTGCCCGAAGAGATCCTGAACGATCCAATCCTCTATCCGGCGGCCGAAAAGCTCAACGCGCTTGAATTCGGCGCGGCGGCGACGCTGACCGACCCAAACCGCGCCGAGCTCCTTGCGCGCTTCAAGTCGGCCTGAGGCGGGCGGACGGGAATGACGCAGCGCGCGCGGAACTGGTTGCTGATCGCACCCTCGGGGGCGCTCCTGCTGGTGATGCTCGTGCTGCCGCTCTCGTTCGTCTTCGTCTTCAGCTTCGGAGAGCGGGGGCCGGCCGGCGGCTATGTCCCCGCGTTCACGTTCGAGCAATACGCCAACCTCCCGGCGCGCTGGACGGCGTTCAAGAACACGCTGATCCTCGCGCCTCTCGGTACATTCGCGGCACTTCTGATCGCCTATCCACTGGCCTATCAGCTTGCGGTCAGAACGGACCCGAGATGGAAAACCCTTCTCCTGGTTCTGGTCATCGTGCCGTTCTGGACTTCGATCCTGATCCGCAGCTACGCGTGGATCTACATTCTCGGCGGCCAGGGCCTTCCGGCGCTGCTGGGCAGCATCGGCCTCGAGAATGTCCGCCTGATCTACACGCCTTTCGCGGTCACGATCGGCATCATCTACGGTTATCTGCCGCTGATGGTCTTCCCCATCTACGTCGCGCTCGACCGGCTGGACAAGCGACTGCTGGAAGCATCGAGCGACCTTGGCGCGCGGCCGATGGCGACGTTCCTCAAGGTGACACTCCCGCTTTCGGTGCCGGGCGTGGCCACGGGCTGCATGCTGGTCTTCATTCTGCTCATGGGGGAGTTCCTGATCCCCGCGCTTCTGGGCGGCGGCAAGGTGTTCTTTGTGGGCAATGCGCTGGTCGACCTTTTCCTGCAGTCGCGCAATTGGGCATACGGTTCGGCGGTCGCCTTCACACTGATCGTTATCATGCTGATCACGGTGACGGTCTACATGCGTCTGATCGCGCGGCTTCAGACCGGCCGCGACGACGTCGCCGTAATGTGAGAGACCGGCGATGCGACTGTATTCACTTGCCGTCTACGTATTCCTCTATGCACCTATCGCCATTATTGCGCTCTTCAGCTTCAACGCGGGTCGTCATGCCAGCGACTTCCAAGGCTTTTCGGTACAATGGTACGGTCGTGCGCTGAACAATCCGTTCGTGATGGATGCGTTGAAAACGAGCCTGACCGTGGCCTTCACCACCGCGACACTGGCCTGCATCCTGGGCACATTGGCGGCGGTTGGGCTGCAGGGCTTGCGCGGGCCGGTCCGGGTTGTCTTCGATGCGCTGATCTATATCGCGGTGATGATCCCCGGCATCGTGATTGGCATAGCGACTCTGATCGCACTGGTGACCGTATTCGATGTGATGAACCCTTGGATCGAAAACCTATGGGGCGGCGCCAAGGGCGCGCCGTCGCTGTCGATGGGAATGGGATCGCTGATCGCCGCACACACGATGTTCACGATGGCGCTGGTTGTCATCATCGTTCGCGCGCGGCTCGGTACATTGGAGAAATCCCTGACCGAGGCGTCCGCCGACCTCTACGCTACCCCCTTCGGTACCTTTCGGCAGGTGACGCTCCCTTTGATCGCGCCTGCGGTGCTGGCGGGGTTCCTTCTGAGCTTCACCTTTAGTTTCGACGACTTCATCATCGCCTTCTTCGTGGCCGGTTCCGAGACAACGCTGCCAATCTACATATTCTCGTCGATCCGGCGTGGCGTAACGCCCGAGATCAATGCCATCGGCACGATGGTGATGCTTGCCTCCCTCATCCTGCTGATCGTGGCACAGCTGATTTTGCGAAGGGGAGATCGCAAGTGAAAGGACATGTCCAATGCTTCTGAAAGACAAGGTCGTCTTTGTCACCGGCGCTGCTTCAGGCATCGGCGCCGAGGGTGCGATTGCAATGGCGCGCGAGGGGGCGGATGTGACGCTGGCCGACATCAACGCCGACGGAGTGCGGTCGGTGGCAGACCGGATCGCCGCCGAGGGTGGCATCGCCCATGCCATTGCCCTCGATGTCGGCGACGCCGATCAACTCGCGGCTGCGGTCGAGACCTGCGCGAGGCGGCACGGTCGTCTGGACGTTCTGCATTCGCACCCCGGCCTTCAAATCGAGGGCACGCTGGAACAGGTCTCTGTAGATGACATGGACGCGTCCTGGCGGCTGAATGTGCGATCTCACTTCGTCGCTGCTAAGGCCGCGATGGCACACATGAAACGGGCGCGGCGCGGCTCGATCATCATCACTGCATCCGGATCGGGCGTGCAATACGACAGCGAGATGATCGCCTATGCCACGACCAAGCACGCCGCCGTGGCAATGACGCGGCAGATTGCCAAGGACTTCGGCAAAGACAATGTGCGAGTGAACGCCCTCTGCCCGGGCTTCATCGACACGCCGTTCAACCGGGGCTTTGAAATCCAAATGGGCGGGCGCGACAAGCTAGAGGCCTATATAGCAAACGAAATCCCGATGGGACGCTTTGGAACGGTCGCAGAAATGGCGGATGCGATCGTCTACCTCGCATCCGATCGTTCGACATTCATGACGGGGCACGCCCTCGTCATCGACGGCGGCGAATGTTTGTGACGAAGGTTGGTCGTCGAAGCCGTGTCCCTCGCGCCATTGTTGATTTTGCCGACCGCCTCCATGCTTTAGGGAGGCATCAGCTAATGTCCGCTTCCGGGAAGCCGCGATGCGGCATCATTCATGATGATCAACGACCGGTTTGGGCCGCCTATCTCACCCGCAAGGCAGACGTCGGCGCCGATATTGCGCTGAGTCCGAGGGCGGCTGTAAGCCCACATTGACAGAAGCCGCACTTTTGACGCATGGCGGCGGTAGCGTTAAGACCTTCAGTTCTGTCTTAGCAGGCGCTTTCACAATGCAAGATATGTGAGACCTGCGAATGCCGTGACGCCGACAATCATGGTGGCGACGACGTGATTTGTCAGGATCGCTGCGCAAAGCGCGGCAACAGCAGCAACCCAAGTCTGGGTCGGTTCACCTACAAGCGAAGAAGCAACGAGGCTGACAACAATAAGCCCCGGTAGTTGATCAAGGACCCATGCGTATCGAGACGCGCTAATGCGACCGCCCGCAACCAGTCCTAAGACGCGAATTGAAAACGCCGCGACGGCGAGGATAGCAATAACAGCCCAATGATCTCCGGTCATGATGTCTCTCCGCTGATCCGGCGCTGAATTGATGACACTCCGAGACCGCAAAGCGTTCCAGCGACAATTGCATAGGCCCTCGGCGTGCCGAACGACATGAAGATCATGGTCACTACGGCGGCGACCAACCATGGCACTATCTGCGGTCTCCCACGCCAAAGCCCTCGGGCCATTGCAATAAATGCGGCTGTGAAAGCGAACCCTAGTCCAAAGCGCTCAAGATCAGGTAGAGCAGTACCAATTATCGCCCCGGCAGTTGTTGAAGTGGTCCAGACTGTGATCATCACCAAGCCTGAGCCAATCAGGAATGCAGCTCCGATATCTCGCGACTTGGCGCGTTCGGCCATAGTTAGCGCCCAGTTTTCGTCGCCGGTAATATGAATTGCGAGCAGTTTGGTCTTCAAAGACAGACCCGCCAAGACGTCCGACAGCGATGCGACGATCCCGATGTATCGCAGGTTCAAAGCAGCACCAGCCAAGGCAGCGCCGACCACCGTTTGGGTTGACGCAAACTGTTCAACGGCGACAATCTGCGACGAACCCGCATGAACAGTCGCGCTCATCAGGCCGACGCCCCACCACGGGAAGCCCACTTGTGCGGCAAGAAGGCCGAAGGCGAAGCCATAAATGGCCGCACCGAAGGCGAGCGGGAGGATAGCAATTGCGCCGTACTTCATACGTGCAGGATTAGCTAGAAAGGCTGATACAATATATGCTGAACATGGCTGTTTCGTGATGTAATCATATCATATGAGTATCAATAATCTGAAAGGTGCGATCATGGATGCTACAGATCGGGAAATCCTTAGTCTTCTACAGAAGAATGCTAAGACATCCATCCAACAGATCGCTGAAACTACGGGCATTTCGACCGCGTCCGTCCAAAGGCGAATGAGAGCATTCAGAGAGGCTGGTGTCATTCAACGCGAAGTCGCGATCCTTGATCCACAGCTGGTTGGTTTAGGGATTACGGCAATTGTCTCGGTGGAACTGGAACGCGACAGGCTTGACCAGATTGATGCGTTCAAACGCAAAGCCCGCAACGACCCCCAAGTGACGCATTTCTACTGCATAGCCGGTGAGGCTGACTTTGTCCTCGTGGTGATGGCAGAGGATATCGCTGGATACGAAGCTTTCACCCATCGCTTTTTCTTCGCTGACAAGAATGTTCGGAAATTTCGAACGTCCATTGTGGTCTCAACGGAGAAAGCAACGTCAGAGCTACCCATCTGATTGCCGACATTGCGAGCACCGAAGGGAACGGCAGTGAAGTCCCGCATTGCTGTCGTTCGGCACAAATTTTACCGACCAAACTTGTCGGATGACCGCTTTGTAGCCCAACCTGTGAATTCGGGTTTCTCACTACGTGCGCGCGTGGAACTAATTTTTCTGCCACAGCATGATTTTGTGTGATGTCACGCGGTTGGAAAACTGGTCGTTCGGCATGGCCGCAGCATGCAGTCAGAGGCGAATTCAGAGAGTGCGGACGACGTGAACTTAGACGAGCACGGCAAATGCACGTGCGGAAAACGAAGGCCTTCTCGTCTTCACGTTGTGAAGCCTGAAATCTGGTGGCATACAGATTGATCACCTTGAGCCGTTGTAGCGCTGGTCAGGTGAAATGACTGGTCAAACACTTTCCTAAGAGAGCGTTCGCGTTAAGCCCGAGCCATCGCGCGACATCAGCACGCGCAAGATCGCGGTCTATCGCGAAGTAAGGCTTGATGACTTACATGGTCTGTTCAGGCGGCCCGACGGCTGTCACGCATGCGGACGAACCGCTTGTCGTCGGCGATAGTAGCGTAGGACGGATCGACAAATAGCCAGTCCACATCCCGCCAGCCGTGGTCGAACAATTCCTCTAAGCAGAGAACTGCGCGTTCGGTTTCCCCAATGATCGCCAGCGCCGAGGCCAGATAGATACCTTGCGCACTGCCGCTGGTGTCGATCGCTTCCAACGCGGCATGTGCCGAGGAATGCTCTCCCATAAGCGCCATCAGAAGCGACGTGGCCACAATCGCGCGCATATCGCCACGATCATTGACCAGCCGCGCCCGCGCCCGCTCCATGGCCCGCTCACAGTTGCGCCGGGACCGCACCGGATCGCATACGGCCGATAACTGCGCGGCTTGCAGATAGCCCTTGATGTTCAGTGGTTCCAAATCGCCGACCTGCTCGAAGAACCGGATCGACGCGCGCATGCTGCGACGGGTCATCAGATGCCACGCCGCAAGATTGTAGCTGACCGCGCGCTTTGGATCGGCAAACAACGCGCGCCGATGTGCGGTCTCGGCGGCCTCCCAGTGGCCCGCCGTACTGTGCGCGTAGCCAAGCGCGGAATACGCAGCCGCGCTGTTGGGGTCTATGTCAATGGCACGTTGGGCATACCTGAGCGCCTCGCCAATGGTGTCGCGTCCTTCGGACCAATAGAGATGGGACCGGATCAGCGCAAATGCTCTCTCAGTCAGAGCCTCGGCACATTCAGGGGCCAGATCGACCGCTTCGGCTGTCAAGGTTTCGGCCAGTTGCAAGGCGCCGGGCCCACAGCGCACCAGCGCATCGCGTGCCTCCAGGCATAGCGCATGCGCCTCCAGGCTCGGCAGAGCATTAACAGACGCTTTTTGGGGCTCCGGCAACGGCCTGGTGATAGCCGGCGCCGAAAGCACAAGGCGATATCCGCCCCGCGCAACCGTACCAATCAACTCGCGATTGCCCAGCTTGCGGCGCAATTCCGAGACGACCTGGGTCAGGCTGTCGTCCCCGACGATGACATTCGGCCAAATCCGGTCCAACAGGTCGCCACGTGACACTACGGCCCCGTCGGCATCGACCAGGACCTGCAGAAGCCGAACTGCCCGCGGCGAAAGCCGCTCTGTCCGATTCCCCCGCTCCGCTTTTCTGGCGGCTGTGTCAATCCGCCAGCCTTCAATTGTCAGCTGCATCAGATCACCGAAAAATGACTTCAAAAAGTCATCAGTATTTATCCAAAAGCGGAAAAGCAGAAAAGCACTGCATGTGGTTGTGCACGAAAACGTGATAGCGCGTCGGCGGGCTTCGGAAACCAATATAGGCGCCGTCATAGATTGATAGCAGCCGCCGCCGTTAAGCGGATCTCCCGTGACGTCTAAGATGATCGTGTCCACCGATCCGATCCGGGCGGAGCAGCCATGGCACTCCTTGGCATAACGGGTTCCAGTCTGAACGGCCGATCGCGTCAATGCCCCTTGTCGGATTGCGACAAGTTGCTGTCTCAAACTGCTTGTTTTCGGTCTTCATGAACGTGATGCTCCGATATCAGCGCGCGATCTAGCTCGGGGAGCGGGTGCGTGAGATCCCCCTTGTCGAGCCGCCGGCCATAGACCCAGCACGGGCCGAGCGTTTCGTTTTCAAACCTCGCAATACGGCGACAGTCGGCTTTCTCGAATGCCCGGTGCGCAACCGCATTCTTGACCGATGTGCATAAACTGACCAAAGGGGCTTTGGTCGTAGCACAAAGGTAGTCGAAGATCAGTGTCAGTGCCGCCGGGCCAATCCCCTTGCCGCGCCACCCCGATCGACCGATCGTGATATCCGGGTCGATGGACCCCTCCGGGATACCCGCCAAACCAGCTATTGTGAGCGTGTCTGGCGTCACCGTTTCCCAACGCGCGTATCCCACCGGCAGCCCGCCATCGGCAAGTCGTAACGTGCTGATGCGCCGCAGAGTTGTTAATTGGGCCGTTCCAATTGCAGGATTACCCCACCATAGCGAAACTGGCCGTGAGGCCCGCCATTGACGAACCGATGCCCGATGTTTGACAGAATTCACAGGGATCAAGTGGACCATTTGTTGCGCTTTCTACATGGGCGGAAGGTGTAGCCGAAACCCCAAGACTTGCTCAGACAGAGGATGCGCAATGCGGTGTGGCCGCGATCCCTGATCATTCATTGAAGGTGATATTTCCTGACCTTCTGCATTGAAGACATGGCCAGCATATGACCGCTGCACTTTGTCGGGATTGACGCAGCTGCCGCGTAACATGATCGAAGCGCCGAAACTCTGCGGCGGCGTCGCGGGGTGGGTGACCGAGACGCCGAAAAACGTCCGATACCACGCCTGATGGACTGCCCCTGTGATCAGCATGCAGATGTTCCGACAGCGTCTGTTGGCCAGTGGTGATCGATAAACTGCAAGGTTTCCGGCAAAACCGATCGCCATAATGACCAGTCATGCCCGCCGTCCAAGACGCGAAGTTCCGGCTTCAGGCCGATCGTACGCAACTCGAGAAACATCTCGAGCGTCCCATCGTAGGCACCGAAAAAGTCGTCATCGCCGACGGCAAGCATCACACTTGGCATTCTGCTGCCGAGCGCCGCAAGCGGGGCATAGGCGAATGGCGACTCGTTCAGATAGTGGCCCATGTCAAACGGCATTCCGAACGTATTCGCGTACCAGTGATCGCGTGTCACATAGCGCGCGCCGCCCGGTCCATGACGCCATGACACGCCGCCCGGCTTGAAGAGCCCGGGGCTGAGTGCGGCAACGGAGCCGAAAAGGTCGGGATGTTTGAACGCCAGCCGCAGCGCGCCGTAGCCGCCCATGGAAATACCAACCACGCTCCGGCCATCCGCATGCGGAAGGGTGGGGAAGCGGCGGTCGATCTCTTTTACCAAGCCCCACACGATCGCACTTTGATAATCTCCGGGCCCGCCGAACCGGGCGCTGTCGACGTACCAGCTCTTTCCGGCTGATGGCATGACCGCGATCAGAGGGGCAATGCTGCCGGAGGCAATCAACCGATCCAAAGTGGCAGGCAGATCGCCAGCGTATTGCCATTCCGCCGCCGAGGCGCCAAATCCGTGCAGGAAATAGATTACGGGCAGCCGCACCCTGCGCGTGTATGCGACATCTGGAATGTATACAGCATATTCGATCGCCGGGGCGCGCTTATTTGCTTTGGTGTTCTGCTGCTCCAGTACGGTGCCGGCATCTGAACTGGTCGTGCTTAACAAGAGCGCCAGGACACAAGCGGCCAAGTAGTGCGCGGCATGAGCGACGAGGCCAGCAACCTGCAGCGATGACACGTGTTTTTGTGACGGCATGGGGATCTCCGTGGGATGCGCGCGTCGTGTCTCGGTGCCGCCTTGTTGCCTAGCTTACCGGACAGCGCGTTTGGTTTTGAAGCAAGACGACGGTGCCAGGCTGCTTCTTGTCCGGAACCCTGCCTGATTACGTGCCACCGATACGCGCGCGAATGATGCATTGACCGCGCACCGTGACCCAAGCGCCAAGTCTTGTCGCGCGGCGCCGACGCGGCCAGATCCTGCGCGCAGGACGCCACAAAGAAGACATCAGAAGTGCCTATGAACATCGCATGCAAGTCCGTTGCGCGCGTGGCGGGACTATGCGCGATCCGTCCGACATGCGCAGGCCGGTCCGCCGATCAGGCGACCGCGGTCGTCGCCAGCATTTTCCGGTTCTGAGCGGCGCGCCACGCGGCGGGAGCGAGCCCGGCTTCTTTCTTGAACGCGCGCGAGAATGCTTCTGGTGCATCATACCCGACTCGGAAGCCAACAGCGGCGGTTGGAAGCTCTGTCTCGCGCAACAGCAACTTCGCCGCAGAGATCCGTTGTGTTAGCATGTATCTTCGCGGCCCCACGCCCATCACTTCTGTAAACCTATCCACAAATGAGGAGCGCGACATGCCAACCTGTTTGGCGAGCGTTTCCACGCGCGGCGGGTTTGCCATGTCAGCGTGAATGCGCGCCAGCGCCTGTGCGATGCGCGGATGCGACATGCCCCTTAACCATCCGGTGAGCGTTGGATTGGTCTCGATATGCGTGCGCAGGGCTTCGACGAGCAGAATCCGGCAAAGGGCCGACGCAACCATATCGCTTGCCTGGCGTCCGGACGCCAGTTCCCGCGCGGCCATGGCGACCGAAGCCTCGATCCACGTACGCGTTTCAAGGCTTTCGATGCCGATCACGAGAAGTTCGGGCAACGCGTCAAACAATGGATTTGGCCCGGCGTTGCTGCCTATGAATCCACACAGCATTCGGGTTCGGTCGCCGCCGCCGCCATGGGAGATCCGCATCAACCCGTCCGGATTCGAAGGCAACAGAAGATTATGTCCGTAGATCGGCCTCCGGCCTGTCCCGTTGGCGAGCAGATGCATTGTGTTCGACGGTAGGAAAATCACGTCCCCGGGCCCGACCCGACAGTGTTCCTTGTAACCGCTCGATGTATCGAGAGACACGATCAGTTCGCCCTCGGTCACGATGTGATAGCCAATGACGTGATCAGGATACGACATGAAAGGCTTACAGTCTTCTTCGGTAACATGTGCTTTGATTGCCCATGGTGCCGTGAATTCGGCGCTCAAAAAGATCGCGCCTGTCAGGTCGAGGGAACCCACAATATCAGTCAAAGGATCACGTTTCATATCAACTCCAAGCCTTCAGAATGAGTAAGAAGAAGTCGCCATTTCAGCATTAGTTCTTTGTTTTAGTTAGAAAATTTTTCAATTTCGCTGTAGTAATCTGTCAGCAGTATTCTAGCCACCTAAGCTTGTCCCGGTCGCGAGTCCTGAAGAAAACCTGAAGAAATGCCGAAACTGGATTTGGCTTCAGGGTCGGTCTTCGATGCCAAAACGGCGTTAACCTCCGCTTTAACTGTGTCGCAACGTTGGACATGTGCCGATGTCGCGTCTGCGAGGACGGGCGCGGATACCGGCGCAACCCGGTGTGATTGGACCCCAGCCCCCCGCATGACGCGTATGACGCATCGGAAGAAGAAAACGGCAAAGACCATCCAGCCAGGGTGAATAGGGTGAAATGCAAAATGCGCAGTGCCCGGAGGCGTGAAGGCCAATAATCTCCGCCACAACTCTGCGCTAGAAACATGATGCCAAGGATCACTGGGCAAGACTGTTGTCGTTGATTGCGCCGGACCCCGGCGCGCGCAATGTCTATCGCGTGCGCAAGGCGGGAACGGATAACTTTTCGATATGATCCTTTATGATGCCAGAGACCTTGTCGCGGAAGGTAAAGGGGCCCAAGTGCCCCGCTCCGGCGAGTTCGACCAGATTTGCCTGCGGTGCTTCTTTCGCCAACAAGGCGACAATCCGTTTCGCGTGGTCCCGGGTTTGCGCGCCGCTTTGCAGCGTCACAGGCAAGGAGCGTCGTAATCCCGGACCCTGCGGTTCGTAAAGAAGCGCCCCGAAGTCCAAGGCGACCTTGGGCACCCAAGCCATCAATTGCTGTTGTCGTTCAACACTCAAAGCCCACCACGCGCCCAAGCCCCCCCAGAAATCGGTGAAGACTTCTGCAACATAGGCAGCATGGCCTTCCTCCAGTCCTTCGTCCATTGATATGGCAAGCGTTTCAATCTCGCGATAGAGGCTCTGATCCTTCGGACCGGAGCGCGCCAACAGGCTGAAAGATGTTGGCTCGTAGAGGCAAAGAGAGGCAACATGCTCTGGATAGTGGCGCGCGATGTGAAGCGCTAACGCGCCCCCGTAGGAGTGACCAACCAGATGCACCGGTCGCGGTGCCTTGCGCAGGTGATCCACCAGGGGCCTGGCTTCTTCTGCAAGCGAATAGGACCGCATTGACCAGCCCGCGACGGCCGCTTCCGGTCCCGCAAGGGTCGGGGCGAAAAGCGTTGCGTCGCGGCCGAGTACCGAGGTGAGATGATTCCATTGCGACCCGTTCGCACCCGAACAATGCAATGCAATGACGGGCACAAGATGCCCTTGCCCGGACAGCTCGGTACGGAAAAAATCATTTTGAGACGTGGTGTTCATAGCGTCCTCCAGAACAAAGAGTGAAGGTCCCGGCCAAGGCAGCAAGAACCATATCGGCCTTGGTGCTTCATCCGGTCAGAACCGGAGTAGTCGCGCGCGCTTCGGCGTCCTCCAGCGTTGCAATGTGCATCTGCCGGCGGATGCGGAATCCAAGATCTTGGTAGAGCGCGATCGCGGCGTGATTGTCAGCAAAGGTGTGCAGAAAAGGCGCCTCACCTCGCGCCAGTATGCCGTGCGCGACAAGCGCAATCAGCCGACGTGCAAAGCCTTGCCCGCGATACGCGGGGTGAACGCAGACCGCACTGATCTCGCAAAATCCGGGCAGGCGGAACCGCTCTCCGGCCATCGCCACGAGGCGGCCATTGCGCTTGACGCCCCAATACGCCCCGAGGAGATGGGTTCTTGTGGCAAACGGGCCCGGCTCAGTGAGGTTCACGAGGTGCAGCATGTCCGGTACGTTCGCCACCGACAGGTGCGAGACCATATCGACCTCGCCGACCTTGATGGGGCGCTCAAGCAGCATCTGCACCCCCGCCGCCTGGCGCGTGCAGACAAGACCCGCCGGAACATGCACCTCGTCCGATTGCATGAACGTGATGCCACCCGCGCGTTCTCGGGCCAGCCGCACCATGCAGGGGTGCGGATCTGGCGCCCTCGGGTCAACCGCACAGAAGGGCGCGACATCTTCCGCGTAGGCGCAAACCGGACCCTGCATCTGGGCAAAACCGGCGTGCCGCGTTGTCAGCGCAGACCAGATGGGCCGATCCAGATGCTCAAGACCATGCCCAAGATGTATATGCGTCGCGCCCATGACCTAGGCTCCTGCCTGGGCAGCCGATGTCGCCCTGGAGGGGCGGCGCACCCATTTGGGCAGGTAATCCATCGGATCGCCGACCGGCGCGAATTCAATCGGCTTGGCAAGCTGTTTCAGATTCTGGGAAAGCGTGCCGTCACCGGCCGCCGCAAGCACGTCATCTGCGCCGCCGACCAATGTGCCGCCGATGAAAACCTGTGGCACCGTCCGCATGCCTGTATGCGCGAACAGCGCGCGCAACACATCGCCGCCGCGATCGCCTTCACGCATTTCGGCGCCGTCGACATCGATGGACCGAAAGGGAACACCCGCCACGGCAAACAAGCGCCGCACAGACCAGCAGAACTCGCACCATTCAAAGCCGAACATCACGACCGGGTCAGAGTCGGAGCTGATGACCTCTTTGACAAATTCGAGCGCCTCTTCGGAGATCGGAAGGACCGGTGTCTTCTGCGCCAAGGGTGGTGGCGACACTACTGCAAGCGCGCGGGCCGATTCCGCAACCGCCATCTCCTCGTCGTCCATTTCGTCCTTGATATGATCGAAAAGCGGCGTCGACAGATACCGTTCGCCAGTGTCCGGAACCATGGCGAGTAGGGCGCTGCCGTCGGGCGCGTTTTCGGCGAGTGCAATGGCCGCGGCTACGGTCGCCCCACCACTGATGCCACAGAAAATGCCCTCGCGCCGCGCCAGGTCCTGGGCCACCTGCAGGGCCTTCGCGCCCGAGACCGGCTGGAAGATATCGATCAGTCCAGCCGCGTGCGCGTCACCGGCGAGTTTGGGGATGAAATCGGGCGTCCAGCCCTGAACCGGATGCGCGCGCGCACCGGGATGGCTGCGCGCCGCGGCCCCATCAGGCCGCCGTACCTGCGGCACCCCGCTGGCGATCAGTTGCGCGTTGTCGGGTTCGGCGAGGACAACGCGGGTGTCAGGACGATGTTGCTTCAGTTGTCCCGCAACACCCTTTAAAGTTCCGCCAGTGCCAAACCCGGTCACCCAGTAGTCAAGTGCCAGATTTTCGAAGTCGCCAAGAATCTCCTGCGCGGTGGTTCGCGCATGAAACTCCGCATTGGCCTCGTTCTCGAACTGCCGACTGAAGAACCAGCCATGCGCCTCGGCAAGCCGTTCAGCGGTGCGGAACATGCCGGTCCCGCGTTCGGATGCGGGCGTCAGGATAACCTTGGCACCCAAAAAACGCAGCAGTTTCCTGCGCTCGAGACTGAAGTTCTCGGCCATGACGATCACCAGCGGGTAGCCTTTTTGCGCGCAAACCA
>JBCBTE010000030.1:0-24658 GCA_039818805.1 Pseudomonadota bacterium | reverse complement strand
ACTCGACTTCATACTGCATTCCATTGCCTATTGCCCCAAGGATGACCTGCACGGCCCTGTTTCAGAATGCTCCAAGTCCGGGTTTGCGCAGGCAATGGATATCTCCGTACATTCGCTGATCCGCATGACCCGTCTCGCCGTCCCTCTCATGCGCGACGGCGGCAGCATCCTGACGATGAGCTATTATGGCGCGGAAAAAGTGGTCGACCACTACAACATCATGGGGCCGGTCAAATCCGCGCTGGAAGGCACGATGCGCTATCTGGCCGCCGAATTGGGGCCAAAACAAATACGCGTCAACGCAATCTCGCCGGGGCCTTTGCTAACGCGCGCAGGCTCGGGTATTGACCACTTTGACGACCTGCTCGACGCGGCCCGAAAACGCGCACCCGCACACAGCCTCGTCAGTATCGACGACGTGGGGCACATGGCCGTTAGCCTGGTCAGTGACTTGTCGGCCAAGGTGACGGGCAACACCGCTTTCATCGACGGTGGATATCACGTGATGGCCTGACGCCATCCAATTCCGATGATTATCTGATCAGCCTAGCGGGGTGGCCCATGCAATATATCGAAAACAAGACATTTGCAGAACTCAAAGTCGGTGACAGCGCCGAACTGGTCCGTACACTCAAGCCCGAAGATATCGAGCTATTTGCAGTCATGTCGGGGGATGTGAATCCGGCCCATGTGGACGAGGATTACGCAAAATCCGACATGTTCCACAAAGTCATCGCGCATGGGATGTGGGGCGGTGCGTTGATTTCGGCGGTCCTAGGCACCGAATTACCCGGACCCGGCACGATCTACCTGAACCAAAACCTCAGCTTCCGCAACGCTGTCGGTGTGGGCGACACGGTAACGGTGCGGGTGACGGTTGCCGCGTTGAAGCCCAAGCACAACCACGTCACGCTCGATTGCCTGTGCATCAACCAAAAGGGCGAGACCGTCATTGAGGGTCAGGCGCTTGTTGTGGCCCCCACCGAAAAGGTGCGCCGTCCCCGCGCGGCCCTACCCGAGGTGCATCTACACGTGCGCGGTGCGCGCTTTGATGAGTTGGTCAAGGCTACAGCATCACTGAAACCCGTCGTTGCAGCGGTCGTTCACCCCTGTGACCCCTTATCGCTTGAGGGTGCACTTGAGGCTGGTGCCAAGGGCATGATTGTTCCCGTCCTTGTAGGCCCCATAGCCAAAATCGAAGCTGCTGCATCTGAGATCAAACGCGATCTTTCCCGGATCGAAATTGTCGATGTTCCTCACAGCCATGCAGCCGCCGAACATGCTGTGGCGATGGCGCGTGCTGGCAAGGTACAAATGCTGATGAAGGGAAAACTCCATACGGACGAGTTGCTTGGCCCAGTAGTAGATAGGCAAACCGGCTTGCGGACTGAACGTCGTATGAGCCATGTCTTCGCGCTCGACGTCCCGACTTATCCAAAGCCCCTCTTGATCAGCGATGCTGCGATCAACATTTTTCCCGATCTCTCAACCAAACGAGATATTGTCCAAAACGCAATTGATCTCGCCCGCGCCCTTGGCATTGATCTGCCTAAAGTGGCTCTGCTGTCAGCCGTCGAAACCGTAACCTCGAAAATCCCGTCCACCGTTGATGCCGCAGCCCTGTGCAAGATGGCTGCTCGCGGTCAGATCACGGGTGGCCTACTGGACGGACCACTGGCGTTTGACAATGCGGTGTCGAAAGCTGCCGCAGGCACCAAGGGCATTCTTTCCGATGTCGCGGGCGATGCGGACATCTTGATCGTACCTGATCTGGAAGCGGGCAATATGATTGCCAAACAACTGATCTATTTGGCAGGAGCAGATTCAGCGGGACTCGTTTTGGGCGCGCGCGTCCCAATCGTACTGACAAGCCGCTCAGATGGCCTGATGTCACGTCTGGCATCCGCGGCCATGGCGCAAATACTCGTGCACTATCAAGCCATTGGCGCGCAGTCATGACCGGCGTGGTTCTGACGCTCAATGCAGGATCGTCCAGCCTGAAATTCGCAGTCTTTGACGGCACCAAATCGACTGCGAGTGCCGAAATCACCGGCAAGATCGCCGGCATTGGTCGGAGCCCCGTTTTCAATGCGCAAGACGCAACCGGCCGCGCGCTGGAAAAAGGGATACTCGATGCGCTTGATCCCTCACTGAATCATGAGCAACTCATCGCGCTGCTGCTGCCATGGCTTGGCCAGCATCACGGTCACAGGCCGCTTTTGGCCGTGGGACATCGCGTCGTGCATGGTGGGCAACAGTTTCAAGGGCCAACCCCCATCACCGATGACGTGATGTCGGCGCTTGACACACTTGCCCCTCTTGCACCACTGCACCAATCCCATAACCTTGCAGCGATCCGGGCCGTTTCGAAGTGGCAGCCGAGTCTGCAACAGGTTGCCTGTTTCGACACAAGCTTTCATTTCGGCCGCGAGAGACTCGCGGAATTGTACGCTTTGCCCCGTGCCCTGAGTGACGAGGGTATCATCCGTTACGGCTTCCACGGGCTGTCTTATGAATATATCGCGAGCGTCCTGCCCACCTATCTTGGCCCGCTTGCAGGTGGTCGGGTTATTGTCGCGCATTTGGGCAACGGGTCGAGCATGTGCGCCATAAAGGACCAGAAAAGCGCTGCCACCAGCATGGGTTTTACTGCTTTGGACGGTCTGATGATGGGCCGCAGGTGTGGAGCACTGGATCCGGGTGTCGTTCTATATCTGATGCAGGCTAAGGGCATGAACACCGCTCAGATTGAAGATCTGCTCTATCGCCAATCCGGGCTTCTCGGCGTCTCTGGGATCAGCAACAACATGCAAATCCTTTTGCAAAGTGATGACCCCAACGCGCGTGAAGCAGTGGATTTGTACTGCCACCGAGCCGCCAGCGTCCTGGCGGGACTTGTCCCTGCCATCGGCGGACTTGATGCCTTGGTTTTCACCGCTGGAATCGGAGAGAATGCACCGGACATCCGTCAAAAAATCTGCGACCTGCTCACATGGCTTGGGATTGAGCTGAATCCGGTCGCAAATAGCAAAAACACGACCGAGATCAGTTCGCAGCACTCCTCCGTTCGAGTTTTGGCACTGAAAACTAATGAAGAAATCGTGGTCGCGGATGCATGTCGTCGATTTCTGGCGAATGGTGGCTCTCAGCGGGCGACAGATACGTCCGGGAATTGATTCTTGTCAATCACAGCCGGTCTTTCGCCTGCACACTCACAGGATAAACTGCTTGGTGCGCCAAAACAGCTCTTCTTTGCGAAGCCCAACAAAATTAAACCAGCGCACAATGACAGTCAAGCCGACACACGATCACTGTAATGGAGAGGAATGTCAGATGTCAAAGAGACAACAGACGCGATGCAGACGATGATGAAGTCCGCTCAGGCGGCTCTTGCATCCGGTCCCGTTCTTGGTTCTCAAACAATACACTATTGGCAGGCGCAGGATCGCTTCTTGACGGAGTTTGAAAAGTTCTCAACCGCTTGGTTCAAGCGGCGTCACCTTGCGACGCAAGCAGCACTCGATGCAAGCAAGCAGATGACCCAAGAGGCTTCGAAAGATCCCGCCACTGCGATCAAAGTGATCATGCAATGGCAGACCCACGCCATGGAGCGGCTGGCCGAGGACGCACAATCTTGCACCGAGATGATGACAAACTGCATGAGCGCATTGATTGAAAACGAAGCCGAGGCGGCGGCGGAGGCCGTTAAGACCGCCAAACGGGCGACCAAGCAAAGCAAGTCCGAGGCGGTTTGACATGCAGCCCTCGACGGCTGCGCTGCCCTAGCCGCCCCCGAAAGCCGACTGTCATGAAGGACTCGACATCAGTTTTTGCACTTTAAGGGAGCAACGGGGTCTCGCTCCGTGGGTTGATACTCGTCAGTCGGAGCACGCATTGCTGATCTAAGGCTTGCGCGATATCTTAAGGAACCAGATCATGAAAAACGCAACAGTCCTGATTGTCATCGGCAAAAATCTCGTAGCAGCTGATCTTGCCCAAAAGCTGGAAGCTCTTCGCGCGAAATCCGCACAGGCGGCGATCCTTGTCGTTGGCGAGGCACCTGAATTTCCATACTATGCATTTGGCGTCCCGATGTATGGAACAACCGACATACCACCTGAATGGCAAGAGGCGGTGTCCGGCAATGCGACCGAACTCAAAGCCAAAGCAGAAGAGGTAGAACGTCTTCTTGAACAGCACGATGTGTCGGGTGATGTCGCAACAGTGTCTTGTGAGCCGCCACAAGTGGCCGACGCCGTCGCGCGGCGCGCCATGCTGTGTGATGTGGCCATAATTGGAGATGATTTGCGGCACTCGGACGTACTGTTCCGGCAAGTTGTTTACGGAGTTCTGTTCCATTCGCCTATCGGTATCCTACTGAACGATCACGACACAGAGGCAACCTTAGCTGCAAAGACTGTGTTCGTGGCTTGGAATTCTCATCTACCATCCGCTCGGGCGGTACACCAAGCACTCCCGTTTTTGCGCCAAGCCAAAGAAGTGGTTATCGGCATCATTGACCCGGTAGCAACCGCATACCGTGATGGCGAGGACCCCGGTGTGGATGTCGCAAAATGGCTCGCGCATCACAACTGCAACGTATCTGTTCGCCAATTCCCCAGCGGTAACCGGGAAATCGGCGGCGTCATCCTGCAACGCTCAAAAGAGTCCGGCGCAGATCTCGTTGTGATGGGTTCCTACGGCCATTCAAGAACCAGAGAAGCCTTCTTTGGCGGAACGACCCGAACGCTCATCGAGCAAACCGAACAGGCCGTATTC
Source organism: Pseudomonadota bacterium (assembly GCA_039818805.1). Classification (GTDB taxonomy): domain Bacteria; phylum Pseudomonadota; class Alphaproteobacteria; order Rhodobacterales; family Rhodobacteraceae; genus Roseovarius. Next base: position 19,879 of record JBCBTE010000030.1, on the reverse strand, counting down.
CTAGCTCATTAAGTGCGCTTGCCACGCATCCAATACAAAGACATAGGTCTTATTTAGAGATTTCATGTGCGGCACGCTTTTGACGCTGATACCCTTCTGCGTCACCATAATCGACAAACTCCGGATAGTGACGGTGCACAGATGCCATACGTTTCGCGTGTTTGATCGGGCACCAATGCTTTTCGGTCCGTCCCGCAATTTCAGCCGCATAGGCCAGTAAACCATTGCCATAGGCGCAATAGAGGCAGTTTAGTTTTTCCAACCCATTCAAATAGGACAGGTGTTTGCGATCAAAGGTGATATAATCCGCGCGTCGCGCTTTTTCGATCCCGTAAACCGGAAAGCAAATAGCCTGATAAAGGCTCACGAAGAGATCCAGCAGGACGAAGGGAATAATGACCGAATAAATCACCGGGGCTGTCAGAACTACCATTGGGCGCGCCCCTGCAATGTAGGCGCCTAGCTTTTGTTTGATCGCGTCGTGCTGTTGTTTAACATCGCGGGCGAAAATAACCTTGCCATTTTCAAAGCGAAAATTGAACTGGCCGCGGCGGCGATCGAATTCCGCTTCAAGCTCGTCTTCCAGCTCTTTGATGCGTTTTACGATCTTTGCAGTTTTGGCATTCAACTGGAATCCTCCTGGTTCTGATCCTGTTCCAAAGCATAATTCTTCATTAGATGTTTGCTCATACCACCACATGTGTCGCACCTGTTGGCCGAGGCGAAGTGTTTGATTTTCTCGATATTGGGGCGAAGTCTGCAGGCGTTATAGTCTCTTTCTGCAATAACAGGGCAGCTCCAGCTTTCAAATCTGACAAGTGCTCGGTTAGGATTGACTTCGCCTGCTCATACGCTTCATCAATCAATTTGCGCACGGCGAGATCGACCTCCCGGGCCGTCTCTTCGGAATAGTCTTTTTTGCCAAAACTCATGACTTGTTGGTTCAGGTACTGACCCGATTGCTTCTCCAACACAGCCTGCCCGACGCTGGCGGTCATGCCAAACCTGGTCACACACTCACGGGCGATGTCAGTTACTTTTGCCAAGTCGTCAGAGGCTCCGGTTGAAACCTCATCAAAAATCAGTTGTTCGGCCGCACGACCTGCCAGCAGTACGATCATCCGATCCTTGAGTTCTGAGAACGTTATCAGGAAACGGTCCTCGGTCGGGCGCTGCATGGTGTAGCCCAAGGCCCCGATGGACCGGGGAATAATTGACACTTTGTGCACGGGGTCGGCATGCGCCACGTTCGCCGCTGCCAAGGCATGCCCCATCTCATGATGCGCAACCCGTTCACGCTCGGGTTTTCCCAGAATGCGCGATTTTCGCTCGGTGCCCGCGACGATCCGCTCGACCGCCACCGTCATGTCCGCCATTGACACGGTGTCGCCATCCCGTCGTGTGGCGACAATCGCGGCTTCATTGACCAGATTTGCGAGGTCCGCGCCAGTAAATCCGGGCGTAATAGCAGCCACCTCATCCAAATCGACATCTTCCGCGACAGTTATGCCTTTCATATGCACTTTGAGAATGGCCGCCCTGCCCTTGCGCTCTGGCCGGTCCACAACGATCTGTCGGTCGAACCTGCCCGCACGGAGAAGCGCTGCATCCAGAACCTCTGGCCGGTTGGTGGCGGCAAGAAGAACAATACCGACCCGAGGGTCAAAACCGTCCAATTCGGACAAAAGTTGATTCAGGGTCTGTTCTTTTTCATCTCCACCGCCATACCCGGGTGCGGCAGATCGAGCCCGTCCAAGTGCGTCAAGCTCGTCTATGAAGATGATGCAGGGAGCCGCCTTTCGCGCCTGCTCGAACAGATCGCGTACGCGCGCGGCTCCTACGCCCACGAACATTTCAACAAACTCAGATCCCGAAATGGAAAAGAAGGGCACGCCCGCTTCACCTGCCACCGCGCGCGCCAGCAGTGTCTTGCCGGTCCCAGGCGGACCGACCAGCAAAATACCCTTGGGAATATGCGCGCCCAGGCGGCCATATTTGTCCTTATCCTTAAGAAATGAGACGATTTCTTGCAACTCTCCCTTCGCCTCGCCCACACCCGCCACATTGTCGAATGTGATGCCTGTCTGGGTCTCAAGGTAGACCTTCGCTTTGGACTTGCCGATATTGACCAGACTGCCGAACCCCTGTCCGCCCTGCATCCGGCGCATCAGGATCATCCACAGCCCGAAAAACAAAAGAACCGGTGCGACCCATGAGATCAGCGTGGTGAGCCACGTCTGGTCGGAACTGCCTGTAAAAGCGACATCATATTGCTCAAGTTCATCAGCAAAGTCCAGATCGACGCGATGCGTGACAAAATATCCCTTACCATCGACGGGCTCGGTGAACTGCCCTTCAACCATGGTCTCGGTGATGGTCAGTTCGGCGATGTCGCCGGCCTCGAGGTGCGTAAGAAAATCACTGTATTGCAACGGCAAGACGTTGCGGTAACCGAGCCAGAGCTGGAGAGCGAGCCACACCATCGCGGCCAGTATCCAAAACCCGCAGTTGAACTTCTTTTGTTTGTCCATTCCTGTTTAACCCCTAGGTTTCCAGACGTGCGATGAAGACAAATGCGATGCCAGTGCTTAGAAAATCGAGCCCCACAAGAGCACCAAGAACAACGGCTGACGCCTCCGGCAATGTCGCCAAAATGACCCCACCCAGAACAATACTGACAAGTGCGGAAAGCGCGGCCCAACCCCATCGCGGAGCCTGTCGCATCCAAAAGGCTAGGGCAGCCTGAGCAGCACCGGTCATGAAAAGGACAAGCGCGACCAAAAGCGTTAAAGCAATGAGACCCTGAACCGGAAAGACAACCAGCAGAATACCCGCAGCGAGCGTCAACAAACCCGCCAGAACCTCCCAAACGAACAGGCCCGTGCCTCGCAGCGCAAAGGCCCCGATCAAAGAGACAAACCCGCTAATCGTCAAAAGCCAGCCTACGAAGACTTCCACAACAAGTGAGCTGAGCATCGGCAAGGCCAAAGCCGCGACCCCCAAAACGGACATCACGACACCGACCAAAAAAATGATCTTGCGCGCCTTCAAAAGAGTGTCCTCAAAGAGCATTTCTGTCGATGGTTTAGCATCTGTTTTCATATCTTGGATTCCGTCTGTTTGGCACTTGAGAGCACTCAAAGGCATCTTTCGTGAACGTCTACCGTGGCCTTTCTGGCCGTAGGACAAGCTCGATGGTCGGCCTCAGTTGAAAAAAGACAGCGTAAAGACAATCAACTCATCATCGTAGTTGCCACCATAAAAACGCAAATCTGCAGACGAATGTTCACTTAAGTCGCGTGACAGTCCGACATCCAAGGCATACTTGTCGCTGGGCAGGTCTCGCGAGCCAAAATCAGAGCCCACACCGCCAGAAAGCGTGAGGCCCCAGGGAAGCTCCGCCAATGCAGCGTTCAGATAGAACCAATTCTCGTCTGCATAGACTTCCCTGTAGTAGTCGAGGCCAACCATGACACGATCGCTAACGACCCAGTCCGCTTTGATGATGGCTTCGCCGTAATCGGTATTGTCGTCTCGGTAGAAATACTGGGCAAATCCAATGTCAAAGTCTACGGGTCCCCATCTTGGCCTGACCCCCAAAGAGACATCATATTCGATGTCTGATGCCCCATCAAATCTCACATTTGAAACCCACAAGCCTGTGTAAAATTTCCCGTAATTCAGTTCCAGATATGGTTGAATCGCAGGTCTGTCTTCGGTCTGTGTCGAGCCTTTGGAAATGTAATTCGACGTTATGTCTACACCGTAACTGAACGATAACTCCTGAGCCGTTGCACTTTGCCCAATCATGCCACTTGCAAATCCGAAGATAGCCGCAGCAATCAGTATTCTCGTGCGCATGGTGCTGCTCTTTGGAAGTTGCGCGACGGCGGAGATCATGAAATCAATCACTGCGTTTGTCCCCCGGGTGCGATCTGCATGGCAATAAATGCAGGCTCGCCCATCCGTTCGAGCAAAGAGAGTTGCAGGTCCAACCACGCCATGTGGCCCTCTTCATCCAGGGCGGTGCGTTCGAACAATTCGCGGGTTCCGATATCGCTCGCATTGTCAGCTGTACGCGCGGCTACCGCGTAGAATTGGACCGCGTCCTTTTCATCCATCAAATCAGCTTCGAACATTTCCTTCATTGATTGCGCGGCACTTGGCACCTTTGCTGCCTTCAACTCCGGGTGACCGCCCAGAAAAACCATGCGTCGGGCGTATTCTTCTGCATGGCTCAACTCTTCGAGCATTTCGGCGCGCATCTTAATGGCAAGTCTGTCCAGCCCCCATTTTTCCGCCGTCAGAACATGCAGCAGGTATTGGTTCGCTGCGGCCAGTTCCATCGATACGGCCTTTTGGAGGTTTGCGAGAGTTTCGGTTTTGTGATTGTTTCTGTCGTCGTTTGTCATGAGGCACCTCAGTTCCGCTTCTGAAGTGGTCTAACCACAGGTATGTGGCCAGGATTGACGCACATCAATTGATAGGCATGGGTGCCCTGCTCACCTCTCCCTACTGCGAGGGTCCAGGCATTGGGATCGTTACGGGCCAAGTGTGCTCCAGCATCTGCACCCTGCGCTTGAGCCTGGCGTTCTCATCAACAAGGGAAAGAACCAAAGCGATGCCGGAAAGGTTGATGTCCAAATCGTTCTGGAGCCGCTGTACCTTGCGAGCGCTTGTGATGCTGACGCTATCAAACCGCCAATTGCTGCGGCTTGTGCCAATCGGCTCCAAAATGCCTTCGTCCACAAGCGCAATGATCCAGTCGGCATGGGATCCACATATGCGGCACAAGTCACTAAGCGAAACCACGTCCACAACTTCGCTCATCGGCACAAGGTCTTTTGATTTTGCCATGACTTAAACTCCCATCCTTCCGCGCGGATCGAAATCCGTCTCATCGGCCAATTGTTTGTAGAGCTCGCGGGCTTTCTCCGTCTCAGTTGGCGGAATGACGATCTTGACGACGGCATACAGATGGCCCGCGGGCTTGCCCGGGATGCCGCGCCCCTTGAGCCTCAATTTCTTACCGGATTGGGCATGTTTCGGGATCGTCAGCCCGACCTTGCCCGCAGGCGTTGGCACATTGATCCGCGCTCCCAACGCCGCCTCCCAAGGTGTCACCGGTAGGTCCAGGTAAACATCCCGGCCTTCCACCCGGTATGTCGCGTCATCGCGAATGGCGACCTCAAGGTAAAGGTCCCCCGATTTGCCTTCGCCCATGCCGGGGGATCCTTGTCCAGCCAGCCGGATGTGCTGCCCTTCAGTCACACCTTTTGGAATGGCAACTCGGACCCTTCGTTCACGCAAAACGACACGGCCGCTCGCTTCCAGTTCTGGCGCGCGCAGGCTGAAATCGCGTGTCCCGCCTGCGTAGGCTTCCTGTAGATCAATCATGATCTTGGAGTGATGATCCTGACCCGAGGCGTAAAATTGTCCCCCGGACCGCATTGAGCCGCCCTGAGCGTTTCGTCGCGAGAACAAGTCTTCAAAAAACGAACTGAAGGCCTCTGGATCGGCCTGCGTGTATCCACCGCCGGAAAACTCGAAACCATCGTCCCAATCGGGAGGTGGGCGAAAAGACTGCCCCTCTTTCCAGTCGGCACCCAACTGGTCGTAGGCCGCACGCTTTTCCGGGTCTTGAAGCACTTCATAAGCTTCGCCCACATCCTTAAATTTGACCTCGGCTTCCGCAGCACCGGGGCCGGTGTTTACGTCGGGGTGGTATTTGCGGACAAGTTTGCGATAAGCACGCTTTATCTCATCCTGGCTGACATCGCGCTGGACACCCAATGCATTGTAGTAGTCCTTGTATTCCATAGTTTTATGCCGCCTCTTGGATACTCTCAGATATCGACCGGTGGCGCGCGCCTAGTCCATGTCGATTTCGAGACTGTCCAACCACTGCCGCACTGACAGTTCCAAATTTCCCACGTGATGGCCGTGCGCTTCCGCATCGTTGATTTCGCCCTGCAGACGCTCAGACAAAACTCTGTACCGCTGCCTCAATTCCGCGGCTGTGACTTGGTGATTTGCGGAAAACAAGTCCTTGGACCTTAGTCGGGCCTCAGCCTTGTCGATACGGGCTTCAAGCTCGGACAATTTCGTTTTCAGAGTTGGATCAGGCATGTTATTCCCATTTGACGTGCTGTTTCACTATCAATGGATAGGGCAATGAGGCTCGTGCGGATTGACGAAACGCAATCACCAAGCATTCGGAAAGCAAGACAATAGTACAAGCCAGCGGCGCGAGACCGCCGACCAAGTGTGGTATCACATTATTCGCGCAAGGCGATACGCTGTCCTAAACGCATGCCCAACAGGAGTGTTGGGTTGTAACCTAGACGAACCTGCGGGACACTTGTCCGCATACTGTAGCTTGTCTCTGAGAGCTGCGTAAGGGGTCTGCCCATTGTGCGCGCCGTGCGGTCTAGCGAAGTTGTAGAACCGTTACCATTCGTCCAGCTTAGCTTCGAGGCCGACATCACCTGAACCGCCCCGGTTTTACCGGAGACTGTATAGTTCTTCTTACGCGACATTATCGACTGCGTTCTTCGTTCGTCATGAAAACTTCCTCCTCCCCAAATCGGGGAGTTTACAGGAAGTGTCCCGAGAGTCCGTACATATCTACGTCCCGTGTCATGCAAAGCAACGCATCTGACCACGTGGGGGCCAAGATGGGCCTGGATTTCCAGAAACAGTTTTCAGGGGCAGTCCCATCGAACATCGAGCACAGTATTGATCTCCGGGAGATCAGCACCATAGAAGCGCACATCCACGACAGACCCGTCCACGGCGACAACAGCCCCGAGAGCGCCCGCTTCTGCGGGTTCCAGTTCAGTTTCGAGTTCTTCCAATGATGCATTCATTGCCTAAGCCATTGCCAGGAGAGGAACGTCGGCGTGGTTCAGCAGGTAGCGGGATGTGCCGCCGATGATTGCCTCGCGGTAACGTCCATGCCCAAATCCGCCCAACACAATGAGATCACACTCCCTCTCGTGAGCGAATTCAAGAATGCGTTTTCCGGTGGTTTTTCCCAACGACGGCAGGAATTCGCTGGTCGCTTCAATGCTATGCGCTGAGAGATAGTCCGTTAGTCTGCTCACCTCGGTTTCCGAACTGATTTCATCTCCAACCACGGCGATGGTTACAAGATCAACCAAACCAAGGATTGGAATCGCGGCAACTATTGCCCTTGTGGCGGCATTGCTCCCGTTCCAGGCCACGAGCACATGACTTGGAAATTTGAAGTGGCTAAGTTCCGGATAATAGAGGACAGGTTGACCGGAGTGCATGAGTGTCTCCACCAACAACCCGTTTCTGGCCAACTTGTGCTCCTTTGACTCACGCGAAAAGACCGTAAGGTCAAAAAAGCGCGCAAACGATGGAACGATGTCCCAAGGGTCACCGACAAGTTGTTCCCATCCCCCCGTTGCCTCCTGCCGGGAGACATCAGGTGCTTCTTTGTCGATTCCCTCTGATTTTAAGACTTTGTTGAACGTTCTTCGCGATCGCGCCGCATCCGCCTTGCCTGTTGCCTCAATTTTCTTCGAGACTTCCGTTTCCCACTCCTCGGCATGCGCACCGGGTAGCGTCCCCTTGTAGACAAAGACCTCCTGAGGGTCAGGACGGGTAAACACCGCGTGCGCATGTGCCTTCGACATGCGCGCAAGGCCGAACGCTGTCTCCAAAAGAGCGCTGTCGGTCGGTGCCCCGCACAGTGGGACAAGAAGTGTTCGCAAACTCATTTGTGCCACCTGGGATCGTCAAAACCCGCATCAGCCGCGTAGTCTTGCTTCAATGAATACCCAGAGATCAAAATAGATGTTTGATTTAGCTCAATCTGAGAATGGTGATAGCTGGCGATCGGGTTTCTGGCACTGGATGGCGACGGTTTTGGATCGCCAGGACCGCAGTCACTTATCACCGAAGTGGCGAGCGGCTTCGGTCGGGCATGAGAGCGAGAGCACACACCCCAACCATTGCTGCCCCAGCTAGGTAGTAGGCGGGCGCGATGGATTGCCCCGTTGCTGAGATTAAGGTCGTGGCAATTAATGGCGTAAGGCCACCGAAAACACCGACGCCCACATTGAACGCAACTGAATAGCCGGACAGGCGATCACGCTCAGGGAACAATTCAACGAATAGAGCCGGAGCTGACCCCAGTGGGACGGAAAGCAACGAGAACGTCACAGCGTGCGCCATGAGAACGGATGCCATCGATCCAGCCGAGGCCAGCATCCAGAAGTGGAGCGGCACAGCCGCTCCACCAAGAATGAGAACTGCCAGCGCTATCCAAGTCTTGCGCGGCAGGATCCGGTCGCCGACGATTGCCGCAAGCGGCATCAGCGGGAGAACGACGACCGTCACGGCAGTATTAATCGCAAGCGCGGTATCGCGCGCCATCAACCCTTGTCCGGAAAGCCATTCAGGCATGTACACAAAGGTCACGTAGAAACATGTTCCGTAGCTCGCCGCGAAACAGAGCGCCAGCAAAGTCTCGCGCCGATTGGTCGTAAACGCCTCTATCAGGGGTGAGGTGCTTTGCCGCGCGTCGTGATGAGTTTGAACGCGCTCGGATTTATTTAAGTCGTTTCTGATCAAGACCGCCGTAAGCCCGAGCAATGCGCCGCCAAGGAAGGGCAATCGCCACGCCCAGTCCTGCAGGGCTTGCGCCTCAAAAAGAGTAGTAACTGAGGCGGCAGCGCCCACTCCGAGCAATGTGCCGCACATGGACCCGATATTGGCCCAGCTTCCTGTAAGTCCGCGCTTTCACTCAGGTGCGGTTTCCACGAGATAAGTGACGGAGGAAGAGAACTCTCCACCGACCGAAAGGCCCTGCAACAGCCGCACGCCGACGAGCAGAATGGGGCCCGCCAGCCCGATCTGCTCGTAAGTAGGCAAGAGACCAAGAAGCAATGTCGGCAATGCCATCATCGCAACCGAAATCTGCATTGTGCGGACCCGCCCATAACGGTCGCCGAACCAGCCAAAAACAGCGGCACCAAGGGGGCGCATCATGAAATCAGCGGCAAAGATGCCGTATGTTGCGATCAGACCTGCCGTCTGGTTTTCGGGTGGAAAGAACACCGGCGCGAGGACGCCGGCGAGGTATCCGTATAGCGCAAAATCGTACCACTCTACGACATTGCCTATGAACCCGGCCATTATCCTGTGGCGCAGCGTCGGCGGGAGCGGAGGCTCAATTGTGTGATCTGTCATCGAAATCGAGACTTGCCTTTCAGAATTTGCGTGGCTCTTTGCCAAAACGTTCTTCCTCTTTCGCCCGGCACAGAATGAATACCACGCGGTCGATTTTCGCAGCCTGGCAAATTCCGCTGTCCCGAGACTATCTTGAGCGCTGCACCCGCCATCACGGTCAAAGCCGCGGTCACCTGCCCCTGGCCCAAAGGCCATTGTTTCGCAGTTGCGTGCTCAGTCCAGCGTCCGACGGAACCTGACGAGCGCAAGAAGTGCAAAAGCCAAAGCAAACGCCAAGAGTGCGACGAATGAGGACGAAACCGCATCGAAGTCGCCGCCTTTGAGCATCACGGAGCGGACCAGTCGATTGAAATGGGTCAAAGGGAACAGCTCACCCAACCATTGAGCCCAAACCGGCATGCCTCGAAACGGGAACATGAACCCCGACAACAGGAGTGAAGGAAGGAAGAAGAAAAACGTCAGTTGCATCGCCTGCATTTGGGTTCGAGCAAGCGTCGAGATCGTGTACCCAAGAAAAATGAGGGCCAAAACAAACAGAAGGATACCAGCAAGAAGAAGACCGAGATGCCCGACGAATGGCACATCGAACAATAGCTTGGCGCTGGTGAGAATGATCACAACCTGCACCGCCCCTACCGCCATCGCGGGGAAAACCTTTCCAAGCATGATCTCCAGTGACGTCGCCGGCAGCGCCAAGAGATTTTCCATCGTGCCACGCTCGATTTCACGTGTGATTGCAAAGGACGTGAGCATGACCGTGGTCATTTGCAGGATAACACCCAGCAACCCAGGGACAATGTTGTACTGTGTGATCCCCTCGGGATTAAAACGTCTGTGCACGACAACTTCGAGCGATTGTCTGTTTCGGGCAACGGCGACGGGGCTCTCGCCAAGTTCGCGTTGCAATGCGGTCAGGGCAACGGTGCTCAGCGTCGAGACCGCGCCGGAGGAAACTGCCGGGTCCGAGGCATCCGCCTCGATCAGAATCCGCGGGTGATCGCCGCGGCGCACCCTTCTTTCAAAATCTGATGGCACCGTGACAACAAAGGAAACAGACCCTTTGGCAATCAGTTGCTCTGCTTGGGCAGCACTGTCCACGACGTGCTCGAAGCGGTAGTACCCCGTATTCTCCAGAGCCGTCACCATTGCTCTGGTGAAATGATCTTGCCTCGTCACCACGAGCGCGGCGCTAAGGTGCTTGGGATCATTGTTGATTGCAAAGCCGAACAGGATCAGCTGCATGATCGGAATGCCGATCATCATCGCAAATGTGATCCTGTCCCGGATCATTTGAAGCGTCTCTTTGAGCAGAATTGCCCCCAAACGCTGTAGGGAAAAGCCACGCCCCGGAATCATGTACGCGCCGTCGATTGTACTAGATGCACAAAAACGTCTTCAAGTGACGGGTCGGCGCTTTCCACGCGAAGGCCGTGCCGGTCGGCAACCGGCATAACCGCTGTTCGCAACGACGGTAGGTCCGAGCCAACTATGTGCAGCGTGTTGCCAAGGACAGTCACTTGTTCGACAGACCCCTGCCCTTCCAGCTCGCCGAACGCCACGTCGATTCCATCTCCCAGCAGTTTGAAAGCATGTAAACCGCACTCCTCAATCAGTGCTGTTGCTGTCCCCGTCACGAGCAAGCGCCCTCGGAGAATGTAGCTGATCCGGTTGCACCGCTCCGCTTCGTCCATATAATGCGTGGAGACCAGAACCGTGATGCCACTAGCGGACAGCGCGTGAATGTGATCCCAAAATTCCCGGCGCGCTTCCGGATCAACGCCTGCTGTTGGTTCATCCAGCAACAGCAGCTTTGGCTCATGCATTACACAAGCAGCCAGTGCCAGCCTCTGTTTCCAGCCGCCTGAGAGCGTTCCTGCCAGGTCTCGACGCCGGTGATAGAGGTTTAAATCCGTCAGGGTCTTGAAGACGTGATCACGCACAGGGCGAAGACCGTAGAGGCGGGCTACGAACTCCAGGTTTTCCTGAATGCTGAGGTCTTCGTAGAACGAGAAGCGCTGAGTCATATACCCGACATCCCGTCGGATGGCGCGTGCTTCGCGCGTTAGATCACGCCCAAGGACTGTGCCCCGACCGGCATCGGGCGTCAGCAATCCACAGATCATCCGGATCGTCGTTGTCTTTCCAGATCCGTTCGGGCCAAGGAAGCCCATTATTTCGCCGGGCTCGATCCGAAGCGCGACATCGTCGACGACTGTCTTCTGCCCATAGCATTTGGTTAGTCCTGTGACATCTATGACCGTCATTCGCGTGTCTCTGGAAGGCGAACATCCACGATCTGACCAGGTTTCAAAAACGGGGACGACCCCGGGAAACGGGCCTCGGCCAAAAAAACCAGCTTTTGACGTGTGTCGAGCGAATATATCACCGGCGGCGTGAACTCCGGCTCGGTAGAGAGGTAGCTTACCTCAACCTGCAGGTCTTGCTGGCATCCGTCGCAGCTGACATTGAGCTGGTTTCCCAACTCAATCTGCGAATATGATGCCTGAGGCACGTAAAACCGCAACTTGATGCCACCATCCGGGAGGATCGACAGAACCGGTGCCTGTGGGCCTGCCACATCGCCAGGGAAACGGTAGATATCCGCAATCTCGCCTGACGCCGGTGACGTCAGCGTTCTTTCTCCAAGCCGCCACTTCGCCTGGTCCAATGCCGCCGCCGCTTCAGCAACAGCGGCCTCGGACGCAGCGATACGATCCGCACGCGCTGGCAGTCTCAAAACAGCGAGATCGGCTTCAACTTGCCGCAGTCTTGCAGCGGCGACGTCGGCTTTCGACTTGGCCAGATCCAGTTCAGATTCTGGTGCCACATTGCGCTCGAACAGTCCCAGAACACGTGCCAGTTCGCGCTTGGCTTCTTCGTGTTCGACAGCGGCCGACTCTACAGCCGCCTCCGCGACGGATATCTCAGCTGGTCGCGCGCCTTGCTGCAAATCCGCGAGCTCACTCTGCGCGCGTAAATGTGCGGCCCGAGCCTGCGCGACCAGAATCTCCGCATCTCGTCTCTCCAATGCGACAAGCAAGGTGCCCATCTGAACCCGATCGCCGCGATCAACGAACAAATCATCGACCCGGGCATTTTCGATCGGGGCGAGTAAAACGTATTCGCCCTCAACATAGCCCACCGCCAACGGCAGTGTCGGAGCGCAGGCGGAGATCAGCGCCGACAGCAAGGGAATAGAGCAAATGAACATATAAATGTTCTCGATCGGGCGGCAAAAGTGCCGAGTTGCGAGGCAAGTGCATGTGTCCGCCAACAATTCGATTGGCCGACATGGCACATGGTAAGCTCCTGACACATGAACATCTAGAGACAGCCAACGATTGATTTCCGTCAATGCGAGTAACTGGACGTGCCCTATTGTTCAAAAATCTGTGGTTTCGCCATCACGAAGGAGGATTTCTATGGTTTGCCGTTCCCTGACCATCATCATCTTGCTTTTTTCCACGGCATTATCCAGTCAGATTGCAACGGCCCAAACCTATGCCGAAGTCGACCAACGCGGGATCCCAACTATTGCCCCTCTGCTGGAAAACGTCACGCAGTCTGTCGTCAACATCGCCGTCGTGTCCGAGCAGCCGGTCGAACTCAATCCGCTCTTCAATGATCCATTCTTCCGGCGCTTTTTTGATCTGCCAGAGACACCGGATGAAATTGAGCCACAACAACGCCTCAGCGCTGGCTCTGGTGTCATCGTCGACGCTGCGAAGGGCTATGTGCTGACCAACAATCACGTTGTCGAGAATGGGGTCGATATTCGGATCACTCTCAAAGACCGTCGGGTGTTCGATGCCACCGTGGTTGGCACCGATCCAGGCACCGATATCGCCTTGCTTCAGATCGAACCCGACGATCTTGCAGCCCTACTTATGGGCGATTCCAACATTCTTGAAGTTGGCGACCTCGTCGTTGCCGTGGGCAATCCATTTGGGCTTGGTCAGACCGTGACTTCGGGCATCATCAGTGCGCTTGACCGCTCAGGCATAAATCCACAGGGGTACGAGGACTTCATCCAGACCGACGCCTCGATCAATCCGGGCAATTCGGGTGGTGCCCTCGTCACTCTTGATGGCAAGCTGGTCGGTATCAACTCGGCAATCATCGCACCATCCGCCGGCAACGTTGGTATCGGGTTCGCTGTCCCGATCAACATGGCGCGTTCCATCATGGAACAACTGATCGAATTCGGCGAAGTTCAACGGGGCGCGTTGGGCATCACAATCCAAGACGTGACGCCGGACCTCGCCGAGGCCCTTGGGCTTTCGGTGCGAGACGGAGCAATCGTCTCAAGTGTGGAACCTGGTTCCGCTGCGGACCTCGCTGATATTCGTATGGGTGATATCGTTACCGCCGTTGATGGGCGCCCGATTATGGACTCTGGTGATCTGAGAAACGAAATCGGCCTACGCCGAAGCGGTCGTTCAGTTCGTATTACCCTGATCCGCGATGGCGAGGAATTATCGGTTGAGGCAGATATCCGTGGAAAAACACAACGCGATAACGAACGACCGAGCGAAACAAATTCCGACATACTCGCAGGCGTCGAAATTGCAGAACTGGGACCCGGAATGTTAGGCTATGGGTCGGTTGAGGGCGTCGCTGTCGTCAACCTCGATCCCGGAAGCGCCGCAAGCCGATCCGGCTTGCTCCCAGGCGACGTCGTCATTGGAGTCAACAACAAGCCAGTGCATAACCTGCAGGAACTGCGCAATCTGTTGGATGGGGTTTCTAGACCTGTCGCGCTCACAATCTTTCGCAATAGCGCGACGATCTTCCTTGTCCTTCGCTAGAAGACTTGGCCAGCAACCATTGATAAGTAGTTACGGTTTTCAGACTTTTCGGGACTAGACACTCACCCCGAATAACCACCCTACGGCAGCCGTAACGGCCATAGCAAAAATACCCCAGCCAACCACACGCAGTGTCGCCGGCAAAAGAGGAGCGGCCCCGGCCTTGGCCCCCAAAGTTCCCAGAACCGCCAATGCAAGGACGGTGACAATCAAGACCGTTGGAATGATCGCGGATGCTGGAGCGAAAAACGCAGCAAGGACAGGTACAGCGGCGGCGACGGTGAATGTTGCTCCCGACGCTATGGCCGCCTGCAGCGGGTTCGCGGTGTGGACCTCTGACAGACCGAGTTCGTCGCGGACATGGGCTCCCAACGCATCTTTTTCGGTCAGTTCTCGCGCCACGGCTTCGGCTGTCTGCCTGCTCAAACCACGGTCTTCATAGATGGCCACCAGTTCGGCGAATTCTTCTTCGGGCATCTCTGCTAACGCGACTTGCTCGCGCTTGATGTCGGCCCGCTCCGTATCGGACTGGGAAGATACGGAAACATACTCGCCGGCGGCCATCGACATCGCTCCGGCCGCTAACCCTGCGCCTCCGGCGATCATGACAGCCCGAGGAGACGGGTCCGCTGCAGCAACGCCGACAACAAGCGAAGAAACCGAAACAATGCCGTCATTGGCCCCCAAAACTGCGGCACGTAACCATCCGCTGCGGGTTATGTAGTGAGGGTCATCGGGATGGGCGCTTGTTTCGGTCATTTTGTTCCTCGCGGCGCGGTCGAAAATTTTCTCATCCGAACCTACAATCAACGGATCTCCCGACGGTTGATCCATATCATTGTTCGCACCAAGTTCCCTGGACACCAGTTCTTCCCTGAAAAGGCTGATGAACTGGGAGCCCAACGCGCGCCGACTTGGCATAGACACTTTTCGCTTGTGCCCAAACCTTACCGGATGCCGTACTCCTGATCCGCGCAATGCTGTCGTAGTCCAACCCATTGAGGATCATGATGGCTAGGTGGCGTTCCGGGATCGTCAGCTTCCAATCGTCGAAAAAGCCATTGATCACCTCTGCAAGATGGCTCTAGGCGACATTCAGGCCAGTTTGGATATCCGACATGCGCGCAGTGTGTGTAAGTGTTCGGATGACGGATCAAACGGCATGTTTGCCGGAGCCGCAAGGTTCAGTGTCGTGCCCATCAGCCGAACCGGTCATTGACGTCGACTCGGCAATAGCTCGAATTTCTAATATGTACATTGCAGTTTGGGCCGACCCTTCCTTATTCGACCGCCACGCCAAACACCGAAATCAAAGCCGCCAGAACGGCCAGTACAGCAAACAGCAGCACTTGCCATTTTGCACCACCTCTCTTCGCTGCGCCTGTCATCGCTATGAGACATTGCAACCCGTAATACACGGCGAAGGCGCGCGACGCATAGCTGATGAGCTCGAAGATGCTCGCCGCCCAGGTCAGAGCAAGACCAATGGTGACGAGGATCGCATAACCAACGCGTGGAGTCATACGATTTCTGCTCAGTTCCGCCAGCAAGCCACCCGACCCGCTCGTGTCGGCGACGGCAGCGCTAAATTGTGCGGATACCGCCGCAACGATGAGGAGGATCGGCAAAATGGGCGTGACGATCTCCATCAAGTCGATGATCGCTGTCTCACTCAAGGCCAGGGAATCGGGCGCAAAGAGATAGGCCATAAGCCCGATATAGATCATGTAGATCGCTGTGGAGGTCCATTGCGCCAACCGCATGGAGCGGATGCGCGTGGCAGCGTCATAGTCCTGCGCCAGATAGCGGGATGTCTCAAACCCCTGGACGGTGACGATCAATCCGAATGCCAGGGTGAGCGCCGGCCAACCGGTCAGAGACGCAGGCACGAAAAGAAGATCCCCAGATGATGCCTCCTTGGCAAAGAATAATCCCAAGCCGGTTAGCAATCCCGCGATGATCGCGAGCTTCACGCCGACAGAGATTTGTTCAAGCCGCTCCAGCGCCGCAAATCCACGCGTCCATCCGACGAACAGGATCAGGGCAAAGACAGCGCTGGTGACCAGTCGCGCATGGAAGGCATCGTTGAGGGAGGTCAAGGATACCGAAAACGCACCAAGAAGGTTAAGGTAATAGGCAACCGAGATGACGTAAGCGAAGGCCAGCGCCCACGAGGACAATGTTTCCAACTGCTCCTCCAAGGAGCTGCGGCGCGAATCGCTGTCACCGAGCCGCGCGATATTGAAGCGGATGGCTGACCCGAACAGATAAGCCGTGCCGCAAAGGGCCGCCATAACCAGAGGCGCAAACAGGCCATAGGATGCGCCCAGAATGGGGCCGATGACCAGGAACCCGCTGCCTATAATGGAGGCAAGCGGCGTGATTGAGGCCCGCCATAGTGGCGCAGAGGACAACCGTGGCCACAAGAGGAGGCCTCCGGTCAGGACAACGGCAAGGATTATGAGAACAGAGTCCATGAGGCGGGTATCGCGCGGAACCGCTATGTTTTCAAAGACTTTTCTGTAAGTTGTTTCGCATGCAAGATGTGCGGACTTGGAGGTCCATAGGCACCTGCATCCTCAGCCATACAAAATCCGCATATTGGGCATGTACTCCGCTTACATATAGTATGCTTGCATATCATGTCTATGCGTGCTTATCGTCACCTCATGATTAGAAAGCAAAATGACCCTGTTGGAACGATGTTCCACGACATCGCCCACCTCATTCGCCTCCGGATGGATGAAGCACTGAAGCCCTATGATTTGACGCGGCTGAAGTGGCTCGCCATGGGGATTGTGGCAGACAATGAAGGTCTGACGCAGGTTAGGCTCGCTGAGCGCCTTGAGCTTAAGAGCGCGGCGACTGGCAAACTCGTAGACAGGTTGGTCGCGCGGGGATTGGTGGAGAGGCAACCGGACCCGACGGACCGTCGCGCCCATAGGCTGTTCGCCACCAAGAAAGCGGAAAATCTACTGAAAGACCTGGAACCTCTTGGGGATTCCATTCGTGAGAGCGTCCTTCAGGGCTTGAATGCCGAGGACGTTCACGGACTCACCAAGACCCTTCAAAAGATCAAGACGAACCTCACATCGGCATTCGCTGGAGGGATAACGTCGTTTGCCGCGACTTCCGACATGTCCGCCCTCACTGTAATCAGCGCCTCCTTGTGACCGAAATGAAAGATCAGAAGATGCCCCCAACGAACACGATAGTTTCAGTCTCCGAAGGTCATATGCCCAAGCATGCCAACGGCTTTGATGGCGGCGAAGCGACACTGGGACGCGTTTTGCACAATTTTCCATGGCGGAAGCGCGCGACATCCCCGGCGGAGAACCAACGGGTTAAGGTGCTGGTGCTGACCGGGAAAAACAGGTTTGGCTACGATGGTGGCCAGAGTCGGTCTTGGGGCTTTTTGCGGCGGTCCTAAATGGAGGATGGGTCGTTGAGGACCAGTTCATCATGGATCAGAGTTTAAAACGAAGACTTAGGTCGACGCTGGCCAAACGGACTCGGCCGCAGACCAAGGCATAGAGTTCAGCCATGTCTGCCCTATCATCCGGAAGGAGAACCAAATGACAATTGCAACGCTGGTCGATCAGCAAAAGCTGAAGAAACCACCCTTTTGTACCTCGACAACAAGTGTTTTTGACGCCGCCGTCGAGATTGCAGAGATTGACGTGAACGCGCTGGCGGTCGTCGATGACGGAGCACTGGTGGGTATCATCACAGACCATGACATCATTCGCTGTCTCGCTGATAGCGGCCCTGAGTTTAGCGCCCAAGCCGTCAAAGACTGGATGACTGAAAAGCCATTGACTTGCACGGCAGAGACAAAACTGACGGAGGCCCTGAAACTCATGGCCGGGCGTGGCATCAGGCACCTTCCGGTTCTGGAAGATGGCAAGCCAAAGACAGTGATCAGCAGTAAGGAACTGCTTACCCGCATTCACGAGAACGATGAATTGGAGATAGGAGTTTTACGCGATCTCGCTCGTGTCAGTCAGGCCGCCTTGGCCTAAGGCAGCATTCCGATCCAGCCCTATACATCCCCTAGGTGACAACATCTGAACCGGGGCTGGCCTCGGCAAACTGCGGCCATTCGGGTCAAACATATGAGGAAACCTGAAACCCGAATGGCCACATTTTCAGAACTCTTTACACCGAAGCTCATTACCGTTCTGCGCGAAGGCTATGGGCTACACGCTTTGCCAGCGGACGCCATCGCGGGATTGACGGTCGCGATTGTGGCGCTGCCGCTGTCGATGGCCATCGCGATCGCGTCAGGCGCAACTCCGCAGCAAGGTCTTTACACGGCAGTGGTCGGGGGCTTTCTGGTATCGCTTTTTGGGGGGAGCCGGTTCCAGGTCGGCGGACCAGCGGGCGCGTTTATTATTTTGGTCGCCGCAACAGTCACGGCGCATGGGATGGATGGGCTGATCCTCGCCACGTTGCTGGCCGGGCTGATGTTGGTGGCAGCAGGATTTCTGCGCCTTGGAACCTATATCAAGTTTATCCCCTATCCGGTGACGGTTGGCTTCACCGCCGGGATCGGTGTGATCATCTTCGCCAGTCAGATCAAGGACCTGTTGGGCCTGACGTTGCCCGGTGCAGAACCCGGTCCGCTGTTGGAGAAATTGCCCTTTCTCGTCACAAACCTGCCGAGTTTCGGCCCGTGGGCGGTTGTCGTCTCCGCGCTTACCATTGGTGTCATCCTGGGACTGCGCCGCTTTCGACCAACCTGGCCGGGAATGCTGATCGCGGTGGTCCTGTCAGCCCTGATCGTGCAATTGGCTGGTCTTCCCGTCGAGACCATCGGCACGCGGTTCGGCGGCATTCCCAACAGTTTCCCTTTGCCCGCGCTGCCTGCTTGGTCACTTGCCAAGGTGCAGGAGGTTATGCCCGCGGCCTTATCCTTTGCCTTGCTCGGGGCCATCGAGTCATTGCTCTCCGCCGTCGTGGCAGATGGCATGACCGGACGGCGGCACCGGTCCAATTGCGAACTCGTCGCTCAGGGGGGGGCGAACATCGGTTCCGCTTTCTTTGGCGGCATCTGCGTGACCGGCACCATCGCGCGCACGGCCACGAACGTCCGGGCCGGGGCGCATGGGCCGGTGGCCGGGATGCTGCATGCCGGCTTTCTGCTTTTGTTCATTCTGGTGGCGGCCCCGCTGGCGTCCTACATTCCACTGGCCGCCCTTGCGGGTATTCTCGCCGTGGTTGCCTGGAACATGATCGAGCGCGAAGCCATCGCGACACTTCTGAGCGCGAACCGGGGCGAAGCTTCAGTCCTCGCCGTCACCTTTTTCCTGACGATCTTCCGTGATCTAACTGAGGCCATCGTTGTGGGCTTTGCGCTCGGGTCTGTGCTGTTCATTCATCGCATGTCCAAGACCACATCGATCGAGACAGATGTACCTTTTGTTCCGGGAGATACGGTCGATACGGCAAACGGCGACAGCGCCTCTTTCGATGAAGATATCGCGACGGACCCGGACATCGTGGTCTATCGTATTCGTGGTGTGTTCTTCTTCGGCGCCGCAGCCTCAATCGGGGCCGTTCTGGACAGCATCTCGGACAGATCGACCGGCCTGATCATCGACCTGTCGGCCGTGCCCTTTGTCGATTCAAGTGCGGCAAGCACGCTCCATTCCCTGGCACGCAAATGCGAGAAAAAGGGCGTTCACATTGTTCTTATCGGAACCTCCCACGCCCTTCGCGAAGAGCTGTTCAAAAACGGTCTGAAGCCGCCGCATGTCCGATATGAGCCAACACTGGATTTGGCGACGCGATATGTCAGACGGGCGATTAATGCCATCTGGGCTGAAACAAGTTAGGATGTCGCCCTC
>JBCBTE010000029.1:0-24985 GCA_039818805.1 Pseudomonadota bacterium | reverse complement strand
GCCATCCGCAACACCATCCGCCGCAATGGCTTCTGGATGCGGTAAGGCCAAGCGAATTCCCTCCGCACCAGCGTGAGTTTGCGCGCCGAATGTCTGACTTGGCATCCTGCAAGGGGTGAGCTGCTCATGCTGGTGCGGAGGGAATTCGCTTGGCCTTACCGCATCCAGAAGCCATTGCGGCGGATGGTGTTGCGGATGGCCTGTTCACGGCGCGGCAGGTCGGTGCGGTCAAAGAGATCGCGCACCTTCTGGCCGCGGCCGTGGTAGATCATGAACTTGATCGCGTCGTAATTCTTGAGGACTTTCTTGACCGGATTGGGGGCGGTGATGTCCTCTAGCAAAGCCACAACATCGTCGTTTTCGCGCGCGTAGAGCAGCGGAAACAGGCGGTAGTGGCAGCTTATCTCGCCGTCCAGCAGCCCGTCGGGCAGTGTATCGCGGCCCCCGCCGAGGGAATGGATGACCAGCGGCAGCGCGATCTGGTCCAGCCAGGGATCAAGCGACTGGCAGATCAGTTCCGGCGGCGTGTCATCGCGGATGGCCAAGGCGTAATCCAGAAACCGCTGACCGAAGACATGCGGGCATTTGTAGAAGAAGAACCCGGCGTTGAAATAGAGATAGCGGCGCCAGAACTCATCGGGGTAGGCGGGGTCGAGCGAGGTCTCAAACTCCAGCCCGAACTTGTCGTAAAGCGATTTCCACGTCTGGGTGTAGGTCGGTCCGTAAAGCTGGATCTCGGGCCAGGTGCCTTCGCGTTTCTTCGACGCGGTGGGGCGGTCGAAATCGAAGGGCACGCGGGCCAGATCACCGGTGATCAGCGTGTCGGTGTCGAAAAACACGAAGGGTTCGCCCTTGGGCAGGGCTGTCAGGCATTCGATTTTGTTGCCGTAAGGGTAGCGGTTGCCGAAATGCCTGCTTTCAAACGGGGTGATCTCGGCGCCGAGGTCTTCCAGCAATGCGCGCACGTCGCCGCGCATCGTGGGATCACCGGGCCAGAGCGGGCCGGGCTGCGGTTCGGCCACGAACAAACGGCCCTGGAACCCCGGAGACCGGTCGCGCAGCGACGCGGCAAACAGGACGGCCTCGAATTGAAGCCGGCCGGATTGGCCCACAACAACGATATTATAGGGTTGGTTTTTCGCCTTTTTCGCGACCATACTTGCCCGTGTTCCTGCCTGTCATGCCTGTGCCGCACTATAGGGGCCAATCCCCGGTTGCGCGAGAGGGGTTGGGCGGGAATTTTAGAATTGGATTTGAGATGATGTTGCATTGGTTTCTGGTCTGGATTGCGCTGATTTTCGGCGGTGTCGCAGGTGGCGATAACGCTTCGTCGGCTGACAGGGTGATCTCTGAGGCCGCACCGGCCCCCGCGTTCAAGGCGGAAGACCAGACACCAACGGGCCAGTTCACCACCGCGACCGAGATCAAGCCGATCCTGGATGCGACCCGTGCCAATTGGGTGGCGGTGCGGGAATATGAAGGGCAGGACCTGCTTTATGTGACGCATCTGCTGAGTTGGCGATGCGGGATGCACCGGTTTTCCATCGCGATCAATGACGGGCCAATGCAGCCGTGGGATATGCCACCCTGCCTGACCGGTACGGCCGTGCCCAATGCGATAAGACCGGAAGACGGACTGCCATACCTGGCCTTTCCGCTGGGCCATGTCGAAACCGTTCGGATCGTGATCTTGTACGACGATCTGAGCGAGGTTGACGCCGGTTTTGATCGAAAGGCGGTATTGATGCCGTAGGGCCGCATTTGAGGGGGAATTTCATGGCATTCCGGCTCAGAACCGGGTGTTTGTGCTTAAATTCGGTGGGAAAATCCATATATTACACGTCAAAGAAGTTGCGGAGAGAGGGAATTCATTCATGGCAAATCTGGATGCGCAGGTGCGCGAAAGTCAGGCCCAGGTCGAAGAGGCGCAATCCAAGATTGCCGAATTGACCAGCCGGATCGAAAGCGCGCGGTCTAAGATCAAGGGCGGCGAAGATGCCACGCTGGACATCGAGAACGCGTCGCTGGACGAGGTGCATGCGCATACCGAGGTCATGAACGCCAATATCGCCGAGCTGATCATGGGGCTGGACGACATCACCGCCGCGTTTTCCAAGGATTTCGACGAGATGCGCTCGAAAACCGGCTGGGAAAGCTTTGTCGGTATTTTCAGCAGCGCCAAGTCGGACAGCATGCGGCAGGAACGGGTGCGCACGGCCAGCATTGATGACAAGTTGCAGGATCTGATTTCCAAGTCGGATGTGATCGTGCAGCTGCTGGAAGGGCAGTTGCGCACGCTCGAAGAGCACAAGGTTAAGGTGGAAACCAACCTGACCGAGACGCTGGATGAGCGCGAATTCACCGTGGGTGAGTTGGAAGCGCTGCGCACGGAGATCCAGGGCATGGATCCCAAGATCATCGAGTTGGAGAACAAGATCGCCAACGAGACGGATGCCGCCGCGCGCACCAAGCTGGAGACCGAACTGGCGGAGATGAACGCCAAGTATAACGAGATGGTCCAGCAAGAGCAGGTGAAGCTGGCGAAGAGCCAGACGTTGGAGCGGTATATCGAGAAGGGCAAGACCTGGGTCGACTCACTGCAAAACCAGGCGGCCACGCAAATGGTGTTGATCAACAAGCTGCAGACGGACACCAAGCAGCGGGTCGTTCTGTATGATGCGCTGACCAAGTCGCTCAAGACGGCGCAGCAGCAGGATGTGGCGCATAGGATCAACGAAATTGGCGTGCAGACCGATCAGGAGGCGCAATCGGCCATGGCCGGGATTGGCGCGGCGACGAACACGCGCATGGCCGAGATGATGGAAGCGCATGAGGACCACATGGTCTTTGCCCGCGAAGTGCTTGAGGCGAAGGCCAAGGCGGATGAACGCTTTGCCCGGCGATTTGCCAAGATCATCGAAAAACACGACGCCAACGCGTATGGGGGCTAAGTCATGGGGTTGGGTGTTGCGGCCATTGCCCTGTCGGTGGTCTGTCTTATCGCGTCGTTCGCCTTTCCGGTGCCGAGTTGGGTGAACCTGCTGGGAATCGGCTTTGGCGTTGTGGGGCTGTTGCTGATTGGGAAAGGGCGCAAAGGCGGCGGAGGTGGCGCTTGACGAGCGCTTTTATGAGGTTTGAATGCAGTATTTGAACACTCGTAATCCGGCCCTCGTTGTCCTATTCGGTTTGCTGCTTGCCAAGCAAGTAGCAATCGAAGTCTGGGGTAAGGATTCTTATCGAGAAGGGTTCTTGATCGTTTGCTCTGCAGCGTTGGCGCTGATTCTTGTCTTCGGCGCGCTATGCGTTTGGAGCGACTGGCGAAAATCAAAAAATGACTGACGGCTTACATCTCAAATCTGACCGCGCCGCGCTGACGGACGTCTTCGCCAGCCGCCGGTATTTCGCGAAGTTCGAAAAAATCACCGAGCATCTGAACCGGGTGGCGGCCGTGATGCAGGCCGAGGGTAGTCTGAGCAAGCAGGAGGTCGAGGTTCTGACCGCTTACGTTCAGGGCATCGCCTACACGTTCAAGGCGCTCAGCATGAAATACCTGCTGGTGGGGCGCGATACCGGGCAGTTTTTTGGTTCGCTTTCGATGGATGTCGAGGAAAGCGGCTTTCCCATGGCCTCGGAGCTGATGGTGATGGCCAATGACGCGGCCCAAGCGGGGCGGCATCTGGATGGGATGCCGGGGGGCGAAACCCTCAAGCGGGAAATGGTGGAACAGATCATTTCGGCCCGCGAAATTCCTACGCGTCTTCAATTCGCGATGTCGCAGCGGCTGTATTACGAGGAGTTGGTCAAGGGGCATTTGTTCTGGGCGCGCAATGATCCCGAGATCATCTGGCTGGACGGATTGAACGACAGGCGGCGATACCTGTTGCATTGGGCCGTCTATGACAGTCAGGTCAACCTGCCGACCGTCTATCTGATGGAGGTCGAGGACACCGGTCGGGATGCGCTGGGCCGGGACGAGCGGCGCTGGCCCGAGGTGCAGGCGCATCTGATGGCGCAGAGCCTTGCGGGGTTGAAGCTGTTGACCATCGCCAAGGGGTTCGACGAAAGCTTTGACGATCTACACCCCAAGCGGTTGCGGCGGTTTCACATGGGGCCGATGTACAGCCATGCGTTTACCCGGCAATCGGGGCCGATGCGGTCTGTGCTGGCCGATGCGCAATCGCCGGTGGGGCAGGATTGGGCGCTGGCGTGGACCGACGAGGTGCTGGAAAGCGAGCGGGTGATCGAGGAGAAATCCGGTTGGTTCGGCGCGGTAGAGCGCGAGGTGTTCGCGCTGGATCCGTTTTCCGGCAAAGGCGCCGAAACCGGGGCCACGCGGATGGAGCGCAGCATCATCTTGCCGGAACGGCCGTATCAGTCGCTGGCGGAAAAGAACCCGCCGGGGTTTGGCAGCGTGACCAAATATGTGGTGAGCCCCGGAGGCCGCGTGTTGCGGTATTGATGCCTCCGGCAGGTAAATCTGGGGCCAGAAGAAGGATGTGGGAATGAGTTTGACGGCCGACACGATGGAGTTGCGTGAAGAGGATATCGCCAAGCATTACGAGGCAGCGGCGGCGATGTTGGCGGGGTTTGATCATACGCCACGGATTGCCAAGCCAGTGGAAGGGGAGCAGCAGGAGAAGTCGGCAGGTCTTGGGACACGGCGACGGTTTCGCACGACGACACCGGGGCTGGTGACGCGGTCCACCGCGCGCCCCGAAGGTGTGCAGTTGGTGGCGCGGATCGAGGCGGCGGATGGGGACGACCCGCTGGTCAGCCCGATGCAAGCCACGGTGTTGCACGGGCTGCGGCGGGCCATCGCGATTGCGCTGGCCGTTGGGGAGCAATTTTCCGAGGCCACGGGGCTTGCGGATTTGCGGCGGGCGAACCTGGCGGGATCGCTGGGCGCGGATCGCAAGACGGAGTTCACCGAGTTGCTTGGCGCCGAGGCGCTGGCCGTCAGTCATGTCTTTGCCAATGCCACGGCGTTTCTGCTGGGCCCGCACGGGTCCGAGGTGTCGGTCGAAGTGGGCGAGGTGGAAGAGGTTCTGACGGACAATTCGCAACTGGCGCTGCATGGCGCGCTGTGGGAGTTGGACCAGGATATTGCAGCCCATGCGGGCGATGATGCGCGGCTGGTGGCGACAGTTTCGGCCTTTGCCGAGCAGTTGATGGAGAAGATCGCGTTGCGGGCGCAGAATGCGGGCCGGTTGGCGGCCTTCACCGGGGCGTCGTGGCGGGTGGAGGCGGATGATTTCACCATTCGTGGGTTCGACGTGTCTGCCAAGGGCAAGTCCACCACACTGACCATGACGTTCAAGCAACCGCATGAGGTGGTGGGCAATCATATCGCCAAGTATCAGGCGCTGAAGCTTTCCAAGATGCTGATGGCTTATGATTTCGAGCGGCGGCTGAACCCCTTTGCCGAGTTGGGCGGGTTCATCTTTACTTTCATGGGCGATGGCAAGCCGGGGACGGGGAAAACCACCCTGATCCAGATGATGGCGGGGCTGATCAACGACTATTGCCAGAATGCGGGTTATGCGTTTCGCTATCAGAACCTGAGCACGGATAGCATCGACAGCTATCAGGGCAAGTCGGCGCAGAATGCCAAGGCGTTCATCAACAACGTGCTGGATCCAGGTGTGATCGGGTTCGGCACGATTGACGACATCGACCAGTTGGCGGGCAAGCGGGGCGACCGGCAGTCCAGCGCGGGGCAGTTGGAGATCACCGCGGTGTTGATGGAGAGTTTTGCCGGGGCCAATACGGTGGTGCGGGGGAATTGTACGTTTGGCATGTTTTCCAACTATCCCGAGAATGTGGATGACGCGTTGCGGCAGCGGGCCGGGGCGCGGTTTCTGGTGGACGGGCCGCGCACGCGCGAGGATTACATCGACATCCTTTACCTGCTGATGGGCAAGAACCATGACATCCCGCTGGGCGAGCATGAGGTCTACGCCGCGCAGGAGATCAAGACAGCCGTGGCGGCGTCGTTTGAATCGCATGGGCGACCGCATGAAGATGGCCTTCTAAAGGTCTGGGAACGTGTGGAAAAAGACATTGGAAGTCTGGATACGATTGCCAAGCTGGGCACCTATCTGAAGGGCATTCAGGAGGCGGATGAGCGCTTTACCGGGCGGGCGATCAAGAACATCACCGATGCGGTGAAAGTGCGGGCGATGGATTTTGAACTGCCGGATGAGTGGATGGAAAAGCCCGATCTGTTCCTGTTCAAGTCCTATGACGACAAGAAGGCGATGATCGAGGACCTGCGCCAGCCGATCACGGTCGAGATGGTGATTCAGGAAATCAACCGCTACGCGGACAGCGAATTCCGCTATGCCGACAAGTCCGACGAGGTGGCGATTGAAAACGCCGTGCGTGAGATGGGGCGCATGGAGGAGGCCAAGCGGCGCTATCTGGAGAGCAAGGGGTAAGTTTCATGCTCATTGGATGGGGATTACAGAGCACTACATTTTTTGTGCTTTCTTTCCTTTTCGGTTTACGCGGCGGACGAAGGTCAGGCGCGCCTCTTTGGGCAATAGTGCTGGTTGCGTTGCTCTTAAGCTCTATTGGTGCGTTGGCCGTACACTATGGTGCAGTGCTCTGGTTGATCTGGGTATCTGAAGGGGGGGCGATATCTTCTGTGCACTTTGAGGCTGGGCTTTTTGTCGTCAGTGTATGGTTTGAAATGGTCGGAAGATGGAGTTTGGTTTTGCCGATCTTGTCTGTGATCGCGTCCGTCTGGGGCTTCGAGATCGGACGCGCCAGGCTTGCGCAGGAACGAGAGATCGGATGAACGACCCGACCTTCACATTCGCCAACATTGGCCTGCCCTTGCTGATCATCGGCGCGGTGGCGGCGGTGTTGCCGTGGGTGATGGTGCCGCGGGACACACGTTCGCAGCGGCGCGTGGCGGGCGTTGTTGTGGCCACGGCGCTGTTCATGGTGGTCTTCAGCGCGATGATATTCTCGGTCTTCGACAAACGGTCGTTCCTGGGCGGAGAGACCTTGCCGGGGCAGGGTGTGCTGGCGTGGATGTATGTGCGCGCGTCGCTGGGGGCCGTGGTGGCCTGGGGGCCGGTGCTGCTGTTCGTCTGGTTGGGCCTTGCGCAACGGGTCGAGCGGCTGAAGGGGGAAGATATGGTGAGAGAGAACAAATGAGCGGTCGTTGTTTGATACTATTTGGTTTTCTTCTCACGGCGATTTTTGTCTTTTATTGTTGGTACCTAGCGGTGCAACCTTACTGTAGAGTCACTGAGGGAGTATCAGTCTGCATCTCAAACTATGAGAAGTTCATGAAATCTCCTCCCAACGAGAAAGGAGATACATTTGCCGGGCTCGCTGGATCGCTAGCTTTCCTTTGGATTATCATCACTGTCTTGTTGCAAGGAAAGGAACTTTCTTTGCAAAGGGAAGAAATCGTAAAGACAAACGATCATCTTAAAGAGCAGAACTTTGACAGTTTCTTTTTTGAATTGATTTCGACCCATAACAGTATTGTTGATGCAATTGACATCAGGAAGAAAAGTGACCGGACGGTAATTCGGCGAGGTAGGGATAGTTTTGGGTTTTTCTTGAACGAACTGAAGTTGGATCCAGCCGAAAGTAGGTATCCTCATCAAGCTGAAGACAAAACGCTCGAAAAATATGAAAGAATGTACAAGGTGCATCATTCGGATTTGGGCCATTATTTTCGTTTCCTGTACAACAGCATGCGCGCCATAGAAGAATCTGAGGTCGCCAAGAAGAAACATCGTCGGTTGTTTCGCGCTCTCTTCTCTGATGATGAATTGCTCATAATATTTTACAACGTCTTGTCAGATCGTGGAAAAAAGCTGATCCCATACATCGAAAGCTTCGAATTTTTTGACAATATTCCAACTGACCGCCTCATCTACAAAAATCATAGAGATCTGCTTAATCCTATATGCTTCGGTGAAAACCAATGAAACGCCTCATCAAATCCGGCCTGATGTTTGGCAATCTGGTCCATGTGGCCTCGCCCGCGCTGGTGGAGCGGTACAACCGCGCGCTCAAGCATCTGACGGGCAAGGAGACCAAGCTTACCGATTTCTACATCGATATCTCGGGCTATAGCCCCGAGGTGGGGCATGAGCTTGAGGATCACCTTTATCTCAACCACCAAGGCGTGAACCGGCAGTTCATCCTGTTGACCACCGACCAGAAGCGCGCGCCGCTGCTGAATGCGAAATTCTCGACCTCGCGTGGTATTCTCAAGCAGTTCATCGAAGACAACGAGGCCACGCTTTTCGCGCTGACCGCGCGGGATGCGGTGGCGGGCGAATTGGTGAACTCTGTCTATGACATGTCCAGCCCCGCGCGGCTGTTCGACATTCGCAAGATCACCATCGAGGCCGACACCACCAACGGGGCGCTGCGGCAATCGGATGTGCTGACCCAGAAGGTCGACCGGTTCATGTCCGAGGAGGATGCGTGGTTTGACGATGTCCTGATTGCCGAGATGATCGAGCTGGCGGGGGAGACGGGCGATGTGCTGCGCAATCCCATCGACCTGAAGGAAATGCATTTCGAGCAGCGGAACTACTGGACCGATCATTTCGGCGGCGTCTACCTGTTTCAGGATCTGGAACTGCCGGCGGTGATCTGTTCGGGGGACAAGACCGCGCTTGAGGGCGGGCCGGTGGAATATGTATTCGATCTGAAGAACAGAAACCGGATCGCGTCTTTCCTTGATCTCAACGGGCTGGTGGAACCGATCGTCAAGGCGCGGGGCATCGATGCAGGCGCCATCCTGCGCCAGAAGATGGACTTCATCCTGGTCGATGCGCTGGCCGATGAGGGGCTGGAGTTTACCGGTCGCTCGCCTGCGGAAATGCGGCGGTTGGCGCGGACCCATGCCGCCAAGCTGCCCGAGGAGTTTCATACGCTTAACGCGTTGCTGAACTGGGCCGAAAACGGCGGGCCGTGGCCTGTGATCACATCGGAGAACCCCGCCTATTTCTACACGCTGCGGGCGGCGGCGCATAAGGACGCGGACCTGGTGAACATGTTGCTGGCCGAACTTGCACCCAAGGACGTGCGGCAGCTTTTCATCTGTCACAAACCGCTGTTTTACCGCCATTACCAGGGCTGGGCGGACACCAAGAAGGCCTATGTCGTCGATTACCTGCTGAATGAATATCAGGTGGACAAGCTGGGCACGCGCGCGGCACTCTTTGGCCATGACGCACCGATGGAGGAGCCGCAACCGACCGAGCCGCAGCCGGATATCGAACATATGGTCCGGGTCGTGGGGCCGTGGGGCGCGGTGATGCGGCCGAAATCGGTTATGGAAAAGCCCAGGCCGAACTGGTTGGTCGGAAAGGGGAGGAGATAGGCTATGGCAGCACTTGCACGCCTGCTGGTGATCGGGTTCATCGTGTGTACGGTGATCTACATCTCGCTCTCGCTTTATTCGCGGGCCGTGCGACGCGGCAAGCTGAAGGAATGGTGGGAGGAGGAGGGCCGCCCCGGCGACCTAGAGACCTATATCGAAAAGGGGCTGGCCGACTATGACGGATCCTTGCGGCGCAAGCTGATCTGGGGGGTCTACATCGTGCCGTTCTCGATCGTGGCCATCATCATTTACTTTACGAATTTTCACTGAGGGGGCGCGGATATGGTCTATCTGAAATGGGCGTTCTGGGCGGTGTTCTGGCTGCTGGTCGCGGCGTTTTTTCACTATACGCTGCCGCAAACCGATATCGCGCGGGTCACGGACACCTACGAAAAGCGGATCGATTTCGGCGAGAACAGTATCTTCTGGGCCAGCCCGGACGTGGGCAATGACGTGACCTTCATCAACCGCGATGTCTTTTTCATCCAGACCGTGCGCAACAACGGGCGCACGATGGTTTATCGCAACGAGGATACCGGCTGGAGCTGGCCGCCGTATTTCAAGTTCGACACGTCGAACCTGCAGGCCGAGGCCGCGGACCTGAAATCGACGGCCGAGGCCCCGAAATGGGTGGCGGTGCGGCACTATGGCTGGCGCAACGAGTTCCTGTCGATCTTTCCCAATGCGGTGGGGGTCTGGGCGGTGGACGGCCCGGATGCGCCCAAGCCCTTCCCGTGGGTCAATATCCTGATCCTGGTGTTGTTTGGCCTTGTGGTGCTGGGCGTGTGGCGGCTGTGGCGGCGGTTCCGGTCAAACCGGATCGACCCGATGGTCGACGGGCTTGGGGCCGGGTTTGACGCCGCAGGCGATGCGGTGGCTGAACGCCGGGGACGGGTGCGCCGCTGGCTGGACACGTGGAAACCCAAGCATAAGCGCTAAGCGCTAGGCCGCGTCCGATGCACGCCCTTCGGCCGTGACCCGCATGCTGTCAGACACCCATTCGGGCAGTTTGAGTTGTGCCAGGGGGTTGGGCGCGTGGGTCAGCACCTGGTCGCGCAAACGCTTGAGCAGGCGGGGACGCTTGGTTTCGCCGCCGGCGGTGATGTGCAGCAAGGCTTCGACCTGGGTGGCATCCAGCTGTGGGCGCAATGGCGCGGTGTGCAGGGTGAACGGCTTGGGGTCGAGGCCGATATCGCGCAGGAATGTCCGCAAATATGTCTCGGCGCCCAGCTTGATACGCTCATATTGCCGGGTCTTGATGTCAAGATCGCGGTGCAGCGAGCGCAGCCGCGTTTCAAGCCCGTCGAAGTCGATCGAGTTGAAATTGACCGCGCGGCAGAATGCCTCGAGGTCCAGCGTGGTCTGCGCCTCGCGGATGGCATCCGAGTACAGGCTTAGCAAATAGCTTTCGGGGTTGCGCGCATAGATCAGCAGGCGGGTGTTGCGCAGGGGCAAACCGCCGAGCATGTGCATGACCGAAGTTTCGGCCCCGGGATAAAACGACGGATTTGTCGCGCCCGCAGCCAGATCCAGGTTCATCGACGGCCCAAGCCGGGTCTCGTCCGAGACCAGCACGATGCGCGCCTTTGCGGCGCGGGCCGTTTCGGCCATCTGCTTGTTGATCTGGGCCAGCTTTTTCAGCGCGCCGGTGTCCGCGGCGCCGCGCGCCTGGTGCAGAAGCCTGGTTTGTCGTTGCACGATATCGGGGGATTCCGCGTTGACGTAAAAGACCCTCTGAGCGCGCAATTGCGCAAGGTTGTCGTTCAGATTTCGCTGCAACAGCGAGGACGCCGTCTTGTGGACGCCCAAGTGGTAGACATATTTCATGGACCTGCTCGGTGCCTGTTTTTGTTTATTGTTATCCACATAGTGTAGCTTATAGCCGCCTCGCACGCAATATTTGTGCCTTGGCCGCCGCATTGAGTTTCGTTCGCGCAGGCCGGTGTGGCGCGGCGGCAACGTTGCGGCAGGGCCGTTGCGCACGGCCTGTTAAGATGCGCGCAAGACTTCAGTGACATCCCAATACCCCGAGGCCAAGCCGTCTTGTCCGCTGACTGATCCGGTCAGGACGATGGCGGCGGCGGGTGTGACGGCATGGCCGTTGCGGCAGGTTGAAACACAGCAAGACGAGGCAAATGAATGGCCATTCCACTCTACGATTTTTCGGTAAAGCAGGGAAATTCAGGCACCGTGCAGAACCCTGCGGGCCTTGTGGTGCATCTGAAGGAACAGGACGGGTCACCGCGCGATCTGTCCAACGGGGAAATCCTGTTTTTCGCCTATTGGCAGGGCGAAACCCGCGTGCGCATGTCCAGCGCAGCAAGTGAAATCGCCATCGACACCGTTCTGGGCAGCATCACGGTCGCGTTTGATGTGCAGACCTTTCGTGCCGCGCGCGCCGGGGCCACGGTGTTTTACGAGGTGGAACATCGCCAAGGCGATGAGCAAAGAACAGTTTTGCAAGGCAAGATCGAAATCCAGTCGGGAATAAACGATGACTAAAGCCACGATAGAAGAAGTTGCAGGAAGCCAGCAGGTCATCGTTGAAGTGGGACCGCTGCTTGGGGGAACCTCGGGGGGGCAGGGGCCAGCCGGACCGGCGGGTCCGCAGGGGGATCCGGGCCCGGTCGGTCCGGTAGGACCCAAAGGCGACACGGGTGATATCGGACCTGCGGGTCCGGCGGGCCCTCAGGGTGACGCGGGTGATACCGGTGTCGCAGGTCCAACAGGACCAACAGGTCCGGCAGGGCCGCAGGGTCAGGCTGGTGCCGCTGGACCGCAGGGTGATCCGGGCAATACAGGGCCGGCCGGGCCTGTGGGCCCTGCAGGTCCGGCCGGGGATGGCGGTGGCGGCGTTTACACGCGGGCCATGGCCGGGACAACCGGCGTGGGTCCGCATGCGTCGGCAACCGTCGTTCCCTTGACCGAAACGCTGGCGGATGCGTCGGGCGATATCACGATCTCGGGCGATCGCATTACCTTCGTGACGGCGGGAGAGTATGAGATCCAAGGCCAGATCACGGCGCAGTCAACGGCGCAGCGTGTGCAGGCGACCGTCATGATCTACGAGAACGGTACATATGACGGCGTCGAGCGCGGCAGCGGATACATCCGGAATTCCGGGACATCTTATGACCTTTGGCCGGTCGGGTTCACCAAGCTGATCACCGCGGCGGCAGGGGATTACGTGCAGATCTACACCGCCAGCCGTCAAGGCAGCAGTTATGGCACCGTTGCATCCGTGCAGCACAATGTCCTGACGCAGGGGACAGAGATCAACGTGAGGCGCATGGCGTAACGCGAGGATGCCCGCAAGGCACGCAGCCTCGCGACTTGCGCACAGAGCAACGGATGGACCCGGTGCAGCCTCACCAAGCCGCCGGGTCCGTTGAAAGACGGACACGCGACGCGTTTTGGACCGCGGCCTGGCGCCTGGCGATCCGGTCAGACCAGGCCGGCCATCTTCGCGAAAGGATCGTCGCTGGCGTCGGTGTGCCGGGTGTATTCCGACCCATAAGCCGTTTCAGCGGCCTTGTCGGCCCCGTAAAGGCTGGCCAACGCGGCGAGCGCCATGTCGATCCCCGCAGACACGCCGGACGAGGTGAAGAATTTGCCGTCCTCGACCCACCGGGCTTGCCTGATCCAATCGACGTTTGGTGCAAGCGGCACCGTTTGCAGGAAATCGAGCTTGTTGGTCGTGGCCTTGCGGCCGTCCAGCAGGCCGGTCATTGCCAGAAGAATCGTGCCGGTGCACACGGCCATTACGCAATCGGCGTTGATCGACACATCCTTGATCCATTGCAGCATCTCGGGGTCCTTGCCTTCGGCCAGAGCCGCGTCCCCGCCGGGAACAAGCAGCAGGTCGTAATCAGTCCCGTCGGCCAGGCATTTGTCGACGGCGATCCGTTGGCCGTGGCGGCTGGGGACAGGCGTGCGGTTCTTGGCCACCGTCACGATCTTTATGTCATAGACCGGATCGCCCAGCATTTCGATCGGCCCAAAAAAGTCGAGGGTTTGAAACCCCGGGAAGACCAGCGCGGCAAGCGTTCTCATATGGTGTCCTTTGTGTCTGCGGCATCCGGTTGGGACGGCCTTGGGCATTGGGGCCTATCCTAGCGATCCGCAATTTGGCATAAATGACAACATGCCCTCTTTTTATGCCAAGCCCCACCCAGACGACGAACCGAAAACCGTGTTGTTCGTTGTCTATCCCAACATCGTACTTCTTGATCTGACAGGTCCGTTGCAGGTGTTTACCCATGCCCGCAGGGCGGGACAGTCGGACCCGCCTTACAGGACGCATGTGGCGTCGTTGCGCGGCGGGGCGGTTTCCACCAACACCATCTTGCAGATCAACAGTGATCCGCTGGCGGACTGGCTTGGGGAAGCGGATGCGCCTGCCGTCCACACCTTGGTGATCATCGGCGGCGATGGCGTGTTCGATGCGGCGCGTGATCCGGCGATGGTGGCGCAGGTGGCCCAGTTGGCGGAACGCGCAACACGCGTTTGTTCGGTATGTTCCGGGGCGCTGTTGCTGGCGGCCACCGGGCTGTTGGATGGCAGGCGCGCCGTAACCCATTGGGAGGACTGCGATCACCTTGCATCGCGGTATCCTGCGGTCCACGTGGAGGTGGACCCGATTTTCGTCAAGGATGGCCACGTCTGGACATCGGCAGGCATCACGGCGGGCATTGACATGGCCCTGGCCATCATTCGCGAAGATCTTGGCGCGCGGGCCGCGATCAACATGGCCCGGTCGCTGGTGACGCCGGTTATCCGCGCAGGCGGGCAGTCGCAGTTCAGCGCCGATCTGAACAGGCAGGCGCGCGACGGTGAGGGTCAGTTTGCCACGTTGCATGGCTGGGTCGCGGACAACCTTGATCGGAAGATCACGGTCGAGGGTTTGGCCGACAAATGCGGCATGAGTCCACGAAATTTCTCACGACAATACGCCAGAACGATGGGCGTATCGCCTGCAAAAGCGGTCGAAATGATGCGTGTTGACGCTGCGCGGGACCTGTTGGCAACAACGTCCCAAAGCGTGAAGTGCATTGCGTCGCGCTGCGGTTTTGCCGACCAGGAGCGTATGAGGCGGGCCTTCCACCGGCATTTCAAGACATCCCCTTCAAGTTACAGATCGCAGTTCAGGATCTGAGCGCTCGACGTGGGTTTCCCGGCGTGCCAACCGGCGCGATCGGATGCTGGGCCGACTTTTGGGGCAGGCGCCAAACCTGAATGGTCCATTTTAGGGCTACGTTACGGGGCCACCCAAACGCCGCGCCACGCATCATCGCGATCAAACACCGCCCTGCGGTGGTTTGAGCCAAGCTGCAATACGTCGAGCCGGGTCGCGCGGCAAGACAGCACGGTGAACCGGTCGCGCCTGATGCTGGTTGCGTAGGCATCGGCATGCGCGATCGGCGTGCCCGGTCGCGGCTCGGAGCCATAGTTTGTGCGGGCCGCGGGCGGGACCTGCTGCCAGCGATCCTCGGCCGCGTTTCCGCTGATCATTTCAACGCGGGTCATCAGCCGGATTTGCATTCGGGCACGCGGCACCCAGACATGCAGCACGGCGTGCGGCGTTTGCCTTAATGCGCTTACCTTCGAGGTTTCGCTGTCGGTGTGCACCTCAAGCACCGCCATTTCCCGGTTGGCCGCCCGCAAGACAACAGTGCGGGCCTCTGGCAGACCTTCGGACGACACGGTGGCGAAGGTCGGATGGCGCGCGGGTGCGTGCTTGTCCGCCACGCCGCGCGTCACATGGCGCCATGCCTCGTCCAGAAACGCCTTTGGGTCCACGCGATCATTCATAGCCTGTCATCTCCAGATAGCCTTGGCCGGTGTGAGAACCGGAGATGCTGACCGGGCCTTCCCAATACGGGATCGACAGGTCCATCCAGGCGCCCGTGTTCACGGCGCTGACCGTCACATCGACGTTTCGGTCCGGCAACCTGACCTGCCAGCGTGTCGGCACGGTGCGCCCGGCCACATCCGATGTGGTCAGCGGCTTTGCCGAAAAGGCGCCATCGGGATAGGCCGTGGTGGACCCGTCCGGTGCAATCCAGGTTGATGCGCTATATGTGGATCCATCGGTCTGGCGCAGCTGGAACCCCATGAGTTTGCTGCCCTCTGCAAAGGACAGGGAAAACCAATCCCATCCCGATTGCGTCTCTGACAAGGGTTGCGAGGACCATTCGCGATCAAGCCAGGCCGAGCCGGTCACCGCGACATCGCCGTCTGGCAAACGCAGTGTTCCTTCGATCTGGAAAAACGGCTGCGAATAGTAGTAGCTTGCCTGTCCTTCCGCCGATTTTACCGAAAAGCCGTTATCTCCGTGAAACACCAGCGGTCCTTTGGCGCGCAGTTCCATGTCATAGCCAAACTCTGGCCCGTTGGCCCGCAGGGTCAGCGTGTCAAAGTCGGGGCCATGCAGGCTCCATTCATCAATCCAGGCACGGAAGGGGGCCGCAGTCACGCCGGCCTGGCCGATGCCGCCCCGCGCAAAACGTTCGGTCGCCATGTGCCGCTTGGGCGTGGTGACCGCCGCATGGGCAAACCAGACCTGCGGCGATTGCCATCCCTCGGCTTCGCCGGGGGCGAGCGCCGAACGGAACAGCGTCCACTGCAAGCCGTAAGGCGTGCCGTCCGGTGCCGCGAGATTGGCAGTCAGGTACCACCATTCGATCCGGTAATCGGGATGCGGCCCATGATCGGCGGGAAAGCGAAACACCGGGTCCGGTTGCGGCGTGGCGAACCCTTCGGCCTGGGTGCCCAGACCGGAAAAGCCCTGCGCCAGCGCAGCAAAGGGGAAGAGACACAGGAAGACCAGCAGACTAGCGTTCATTGGCAAAAACCTTCAGCAGGGCAGATGGCGGAATGCGCATCAGCCGCAGTGCGGGCCACGCGGCCGCCAATAGTGCCGCGACAATCGCATATCCGCCCAGAAGCAAATACTCGGCGGGAAACAGATACATCGGCAGGCGCCAGCCGAAAGCCTCGACATTGACGATGCTGAGCAGCACCCAGGCCAGCGCGAGGCCCAGAGGGATGGCGCACAGGAACACCAGACAACACAGCGCAACCGCGCGCAAAAGCTCTAGCTGGCCAAGGCGGCGCCGGGTGAGGCCAAGCGCCCAGACCGGGGCAAGTTGTGGCACCCTGAGATCGGCGAGGGTCAGAAGGCTCATCAGAATGGCGAAGCTTGCCACACCCAAGGTAAGGACGTTGAGGGCCTGCGTCACCGTGAAGGTCCGTTCGAACACCTGCATGGACATCGCCTTGATCGTCGCTTGGTTGATCATCGCGTTGTTCGGCACGCCGACCTGCGTGACAATCTGTTGCCGGATTTCCGCGACATCCTTCGTGCGTATGCCAAACTGGGCCGCGTAGATGTCTGGATGCAGCTTTTGAAATACAGCTTCGGATGTAACCACCTGTCCCTTGGGATTGCCGTAGTCACCAACCACCGCGGCAATCGGCAGCGTCTGGTTCGGTGCCACCTCAACCGCGTCCCCGACCCACAGCCCGGCCCGGCGTGCGATTTGTTCATTGACCACCACCGCCTGTCCGGCCTCGACACGGTCCCAGGCATCGGGTGTTGCCGCCAAAAACACCCAGTTCTGGCGATATGTCGGTCCGACACGCACGCCGAACAGCCGGGCGGATTGACCGGCAATTTGACTGGACGTGGTCAGAAGCGGCAGGGCCTCCAGCCCCTGATCGGTCAAAAACGCCTCTAGTGCCGCGCTTTGCGCGGCGCTGTCGACCTCGACGAACAATTCCGGCGCAAGGCGCTGATCGAGAAACCCGGTGAAGGTCAGCCGGAAACTGGACACCATCGT
This sequence comes from Pseudomonadota bacterium, assembly GCA_039818805.1. Taxonomy (GTDB): domain Bacteria; phylum Pseudomonadota; class Alphaproteobacteria; order Rhodobacterales; family Rhodobacteraceae; genus Roseovarius. The sequence goes on along the minus strand of JBCBTE010000029.1, from coordinate 7,783 downwards.
GGACACGCCAATGTTTGCCGACACCGCCAGCAAGAGCGCCATCAACGCCAGGCTGAGCCCGGGAAGCTGTTGCCGTGTGTCAGCCCAGAACCAGTGCCAGACCGGCAACGTGGTGCGCGCTTGGATCAGGCCCAGGGCCTGGCCGGCCAACACCGGCAAGGCAAACGCCGCGCCGATCAGGAGACAGGCCAAAAGGGCGAACGCCGTCACAAGCCCGTCGCCGAACACCGCCAGCAGGCCGGCTGTGGCCAAGAGGAGGGCCGCAGCGATCGCCAGCCACCGACCCTGCATCGCGCCGGCCATCGCCCAGGCCCTTGGTTTCACACTGGCCAGCAGGGGCATGCGACGGATCTGCCAGATCCGGCTTGCCAGTGCCGCGCCGGTGCCCAGCACGCCGATCAAGAGCCCGGACAGCCACCATTCCGCGCGCAGTTCCAACGTGCCGGAAATCTGGGCCCCGTAAAGCCCGCGCAACGTGGCGGCGACGTCGGGCAGCAAAAGCGCGGCGACGAAATAGCCAAGAACGATGCCCAGCCCCGCCGCGATGATCGCAAGGCCCAGCATCTCGGCCACGATCAGCCCGGTCAACAGCCGCAATGGCACGCCAAGCGATCGCAGCGTGCGGATCATTCCTCGGCGCTGTTCGAACGCCAGACCGATTGTGCTGTGCACGATGAACAACCCCACTGCGAAACTGAGCAGGCCAAAGGCCGTCAGGTTGAGGTGAAAACTGTCGGTCAACTGCGTCAGGTCGGCCGCCTGTTGCGACGACTGCACGTGCAGGCCGGGTGCGACGCTGGCAAGGTCCGGCTGGTCCATGGGTTGAACCGGCAGGACGATGAGGCGGCTGAGGTTATCCAGGCCCAACAACTGCTGAACCACGCCCACATCCCCCACCGCCACGCCGGGTGCCACGCCGGGGTCGACTTGCACGGCTGCAAACCCATCCAGCGCGCGCGCCGTTTCGGCATTGGCGAACAGCGGCGTTTCGCCGTCAAATGCCGTGATCGCCGCCGCCCCGTCCATCTGGGCCGCGCCCAGCCCGCCGGGCGCGGTCAGAACATCCATGCCAACCATCCGTATGTCGGCCAGCCGACCCTCGACCACGGGCGAGACGAGCCACCCCGCACGCCGCAGGTCGACATAGACCTTCTGCGGGATGGTGTTTCCTTGCCGCGGAACCAGCTGGTCGTATTGCCCTTCGCCCAGCGTTGCCGCCGCGGCGTCATAGCTTGCCCGCGCCTCGGCATTGATTGCCTGAACCCCTGACCAAAGCGCAGTGGCCAGCGCCAAGCCGGCGAGGAAGGCAAACAGCTGAAGCGGGTTGCGTCGCCAATGCGACAACAGCGCCACAAGGCAGGGTTTGATCATTCCACGATCCCGCCGTGCAGACGCAATTCGCGGTCCATGCGGGCCGCGATTTTCGGCGAATGGGTGACAAGCATCAGCGCCGCACCGGTTTGTGCGACAAGCGCCAGCATCTGGTCGAGAACGCCATCGGCCGTCGTTTCATCCAGGTTGCCCGTCGGTTCGTCGGCCAGCAGCACCTTGGGCTTGGCGGCAAGGGCGCGGGCTATGGCCACGCGCTGTTGCTGGCCGCCTGACAAAGCCTCGGGATATTTCCGAACTTGATCAGCCAGGCCCAACGCCTCGACGAGGTGCGCGACATACGCGTCGTCGACGCGCCCCGACAGCGCGGCCTGGAACGAGATGTTTGCCGCAACGGTCAGGGAGGGGATCAGGTTGAATTGCTGGAAAACCAGTGAAATTTCGTCCCGGCGCATGGCGGCCCTTGCCGCGTCATCCATGTGTGTCACGTCTTTCCCGGCCATGCGGATGGTGCCGGATTCGGGCGCTTCCAGCCCGCCTGCAATATGCAGGATGGTGCTTTTGCCGCTGCCGGACTCTCCGGTCAGGGCCAGCGTTTCGCCTGGCTTTAGCGCAAAACTGACGCCGCGCAGAACGGGCACCACCCCGTCACTGTCGTGGTATGACTTTTTGACCGTGTCGAACTCAAGCACCACCGGACCTCTCTGTTTGGGGTGAAGGTATTGCGCGTGCGTCCCTTTGACAGGTGGATGGTGCATTATGTGACAACGCCGAGATACCGGACCGAGGATGCTACACCCAAAGCGATACTTCCAGACCTTGGTCAAATGCAAATGCGCCAAGATTTGCGGCGACACCGATGGCCGTTCATGACGGGCCGCACCCTCTTTTGCGGTGAAAGACTACTTTGTCGCACGTCCCTGTTGACTTACCTGAGTGAAACAGTCAGCTTAAGATCAGTCCAGCCAACCCAGCCGAATCTCTCGAGGGCCAGCCCGATGTCATCTCAACCAAAATGGGATTCGAGGCATGCCGTTCCAGAGCACCCGCCATCGAGATCAAGACGCATCGTACACCGATCGAGACAGTCTTGATCTGTTGACCACTGCGGTCGAGTGCGACTGCATCGATAGTGCGAGTCTGGAAATGTATCTCGATTGCCTCCCGTCCCGGACCCAACGGAGGACAACATGGGCGCGCACGACCGACACGCAGCCACGGCACCCGACATCGAACAACTCCCGATCCACCATGCAACTGATCTGACCGAGGGCGGTGGTTTGGCGCACATACGATTGCACGATCAGGTCTACACGTTGCGGATCACCCGCGCCGGCAAGTTGATCCTGACGAAATGAAGCAGGGAACCGAACGCCGCGGCAGCGCCACGGTTGGATATCTTCGTGACCTTGATCCGGTGGAAGCGAGTGCCGTGATCTACATGCGCATGTGGTTTGACGGCCCCGAGTCCCAATCGCTGGTCTGGAACGATTTTGCCACGGCGCTTGGGTCGTCTTACGGACGCAAGGCGCTTCGGGATTTCGAACAACTGTGTGGTCTTTGCGCGCGGCACGGGCGCCGTCCGCTTATGCGGCACAGCGTTGCGTGTGCATGTCTTGGGGCCGATGAGGCGACCTTTGCCAACATCGTCGGCTTTGCCGGTGAAATGGCACGCGAGGATGCCTTTCTGATGGCCGCCAATCTGGTACGGCCCGAGATGGCAGCGGCAATCGTGAGCCTGGCAGAGACATTTGGTCTGACGCTGAGGCGCATGATGAGCGTGTCGGATCACCATCCGGCGCATGTGCTGAAGACGTTTCACCACCCTGATCCGACAAAACTTCACTAATAGATGAAGGACACCCCTTTATGAGCACCCCATTTCACAGCTTGACCGCTTTGCTTGTGATCACGCTGCCCGCGTACGCGGACGGTCATGCCGACAAGGCAGCGGTATTGGAAAACTACGCGGATATTGCCGTGGCGAAGTACGAAGACAGCCTGATCACGGCACAAGGGCTGCAGACCGCCGTGGCCGCGTTGATCGAAACGCCTTCGGCAGAGGCGTTGCAGGCGGCCAAAGCGGCATGGTTGGTCTCGCGCGTGCCATACCAGCAGACCGAAGTGTACCGGTTCGGCAACGCGATCGTGGACGACTGGGAAGGCAAGGTGAATGCCTGGCCGCTGGACGAAGGTTTGATTGACTACGTTGATGCCAGCTATGGCGGTGCGTCAGACGAAAACGAGTTGGCCATCCTGAACGTTGTGGCGAACCCGTCTTTCGTTCTGTCGGGGGCCACGGTCGATGCCTTGGACATTACGCCGGAGTTGCTGGCGAATACCTTGCATGAGGCGGACGGCGTAGAGGCCAATGTTGCAACGGGCTATCATGCCATCGAATTTCTTCTTTGGGGGCAGGACCTGAATGGTCACGGCCCCGGTGCAGGCACACGTCCCTGGACGGATTACGCGAAAGGCGATGCGTGCACGGGCGGGAACTGCGACCGCCGCGCGGACTATCTCAAGGCGGCCACTGATCTTCTGGTGTCCGACCTGGAGTGGATGGTCGCGCAATGGCAGGGCGATGGCGCGGCGCGCGCCCAACTGACCGCAGACGAACACGCCGGGATCGTGGCGATCCTGACCGGCATGGGATCGCTTTCCTACGGGGAACAGGCGGGCGAACGTATGCGCCTTGGCCTGATGCTGAACGATCCCGAGGAAGAGCATTCTTGCTTTGCGGACAACACGCATAACGACCATTTCTACGATGGCTTGGGCATTCAAAACGTCTATCTGGGTGAATATGTGCGCATTGACGGGACACGGGTCAGCGGTGCGTCGCTGGCCGGGTTGGTCGCCGCCGCAGACGCGGAACTGGACGCGGAAATGCGCGCGGACCTGTCTGCAACCATGATGGCGCTTGGCCGGATCAAGACCGCCGCAGAGGCCGGATTTGCCTATGATCAGATGCTGGAAGCTGGAAATGCAGCAGGCGAAGCGTTGATCATGGGAGGCGTCAACGGTTTGATCAAACAAACCCGGTCGATTGAACGTGTCGTGGCCGCGCTTGGGCTGGATCAGATCGCGTTCGAAGGGTCGGACAGCCTTGACGATCCGTCAGCCGTGTTCCAGTGAACCTTGCCCAACGCCGCGCCCGGATCTAGTGGCGCGCGCCCCCGATGAACAGCCAGCCGCGCAATGCGTCGCCAGCGAAACCTCATGCAGAAAAGTGAAAAACCATGACGAAGCTTGCCACCCTATTGGGCGCAGCGGCAGCCGCGCTACCGATTGCCACACATGCACAAGACGCCGGCGGCAGCCGGTTCTCTGCGGATTTCACAATTGAACTTCAAAACGACTACACCTTTGACTCGTCCGATCCCGCAAACGAGCTTAATGACACGTTCCTGACGATCGAAGGCGCGCTTTCGTTTTCGCTTGGTCCCAACTCGTCGATCAACTCGACCTTGGTGATCGAGCCCATCACCGATGCCACAGGTGACCGGTTTCTAGAAGACCACGGGCTTTATGCCGAAGAGCTGTTCTTTTCCCACGAATTCGGCGGTGTCGAGATTGTCCTGGGCAAATTCAATCCCAGTTTCGGCGTCGCCTGGGATGCGGCGCCGGGGGTTTATGGTGTGGATTTCGCAGAGGATTACGAAATCACCGAGCGGCTTGGCGCGGGTGTCAACGTCCCCATTGCGGGCGGAGATCACGTATTCTCAGTCGCCTTTTTCCAAGCGGACAGAACACTTCTCAGTGACTCGTTTGGAGAAGAGCGCGGCCAAACAAGCCTTGCGGCGGGCGGCCCGTCGAACACCGAAGGCCCTCGATCCTACAGCGTTGCGGTTTCGGGAAGCATCGCCGGTACCGACTACAATTTCGGCTTCCAGAACCAGGCGGCCGGGCAGGGCGATGTTGAAAACCAATTGGGCTATGTCGCTGGTTTGTCGCGCAATTTCAACGGCGTCGATCTTTTGGGTGAAGTCGCATACTTCTCTGAATTTGACGGCACGTCCAGTTCTGCCTTCTTTACGACGGTAGGTGTGGCCGTGCCGGTTGGACGCGTTAGGCTGTCCGGCGTCTATTCTCATCGCGACATTCAGGGCGCGCCCGAAGATGACTTGGTGACGGTCAGTGCAGAAATGGAATTGCTGGACGGGTTGACCGGTGCGGTCGGCTATCGCTGGGCCGACGAAGATGGCGCCGAAAACCAAACGTTGGGAACGCTTTTGGTGTACGAGTTCTAACGCTCATCCGGCAGGTGGCCGCCAACATTGGGAGTGTCCCGTTTCGGCCTGTTCAAACGGGTCAACAACACGAAGCCAACGTATTTACAACCAGCAGCCAGGGCTGGAGAAAAATGCAGAGCAATGCACCAAGAATGGAAAATCTCAATCGTCGACGACCACGGCTTTTTGCGGCGATGCTGGTCATGGCACTGGGTCTGCCCGTAAATGCGGACCCGCTGGATGAGCCGCATCTGAACGTCATACCGCGCACAGAGGACGAACAGGCGCGCATTGACGTGGTCACGGCGCGGCCCGACGGGTTTTCCAAACCGCAGGCATTCGAGGAAATGTCCGCGGGGGCCGCAACGGTGCGCGCGCGGCGCAACGCGGATGCGTTTTCGCAACCTTCCGGCAATATCTCGTTCGAGAAAGAGCTCGACTTCAAGGTCGGGAACGGTCTTTTCCGCAAGGTCTGGGTCTCGGCGCCTGCATCGACGCTTGCCTCTGACGGGTTGGGGCCGCTTTACAACGCGCGTTCCTGCCAGCGTTGTCACATCAAGGACGGCCGGGGGCATCCGCCCGAAGGCCCCGATGATACCGCGATTTCCATGTTCTTGAGGGTGTCGATTCCTGGTGATGTCCCGGCGCGTATGGCCGAGATCGAAGGTTACATTGGCACGGCCTCTGATCCGGTTTACGGCGAACAGCTACAGGATTTCGCGCTGGCCGGGCACAATGCCGAATACAGCTTGGATGTCACCTACGACGCGATCGAAGTGCCGCTGTCGGGTGGGGAAATCGCAGTTTTGCGCAAACCGTCCTATGCCGCCGTCGATCTTGGCTATGGTCCATTGCATCCTGATGCGATGCTCAGCCCCAGGGTTGCGCCGCAAATGATCGGGCTTGGATTGCTTGAGGCCATCCCGGCGGCGGATATCCTGGCCTTGGCCGACCCCAACGATGTCGACGGAGACGGGATTTCAGGACGTCCCAACATCGTCTGGTCGGTTGAATTCGAAAGACCGATGCTGGGCCGCTTTGGTCTCAAGGCCGGAACGCCAACGGTGCGCCAGCAATCCGCCGGCGCTTTTGCGGGTGATGTCGGCATATCGAACACCCTTTTCCCAAGCCCGTGGGGCGAATGCACGGCGCGCCAATCCTCATGTCGCAGCGCCAAGCATGGGGACAATGATGCACGTCTTTTCGAGATCAGCGATGACGGCCTTGATCTGGTCACGTTCTATAGCCGCAATCTTGCCGTTCCCGCCCGCCGGGACGTGGATGATCGCCAAGTCTTGCGGGGCAAGGAGGTTTTCCACGCCACGGGCTGTGCCGCATGCCATCAACCTGCCTTTGTGACGCACCGCCTGCAGGACCAACCCGAGCAAAGCTTCCAGCTGATTTGGCCCTACACCGACATGCTGTTGCACGACATGGGCGACGGTTTGGCCGACAACCGGCCGGAAGCCCGCGCTTCGGGCCGGGAGTGGCGTACCGCGCCGCTGTGGGGCATCGGATTGACCGAACAGGTCAGCGGACACACGTATTTCCTGCATGATGGTCGCGCGCGCTCTTTGCTGGAAGCCGTTCTTTGGCATGGCGGAGAAGCGCAATCCGCCCGCGACACGGTGGTCAGCATGCCGCCCGGGGATCGCGCTGCGCTTATCCGGTTTCTGGAGAGCCTGTGATGCGCTTTTTCGCCTGCATTCTGAGCCTGACACTGGCCGCGCCCGCCGTTGCGCAGGACATGAATGTCGCGGCAGCGGTGGATCAACACATCGTGCCGGGATTTTCCGCCCTGGCGCGGGCATCCGCGGATCTGGCACAGACGGCGCAAACCACGTGTGACGCCACCGACCCGGGTTTGCGCGCCGCCTACGGCAAGGCGTTTGATGCCCTCATTTCCGTCAGTCACCTGCGCTTTGGCCCGACCGAGGCGGAAAACCGTGGCTTTGCCCTGGCTTTCTGGCCCGATCCGCGCGGATCGACGCCCAGAACGCTGGCCACATTGATCGCAAACGAAGACGCGATTGCCGACAGCGTGGACAAATACCGGGACGTGTCGGTCGCTGCGCGTGGGTTCTATGCGCTGGAGTTTCTGCTCTTTGATGCCCAATTCCTGGGCGTTGAAAACAAGGATTATACGTGCACGTTGATGCAGACTGTCGCGGCTGACATCGCGCGAACATCCGGTGACATCTTTCTGGATTGGTCGGGCG
>JBCBTE010000028.1:0-25510 GCA_039818805.1 Pseudomonadota bacterium | reverse complement strand
AGTTCCTGGTTTTGCTGATAAATGCGTTGGTAACTTTGAAAGTCGCGCACGATGTTTACTGTGCCCGTCACCGGCGCGAACTGCAGCAGATGAAAGCCTGGAAAGAGGCTGCCTTGCAGCTGGAACAAGAAAATGCGCGCCTTCTTGACCTGAACAACGTGCAGCTTGATCCCCGGCTGACCTTTGTCACCGGCGTTGTGCTGGCCGACAGCGGCTCTCCCTTCCGTCAATCGGTGCTGATCAACGTGGGCGGGCGCGACGGGATCGTGGACGGTTGGGCGGCGATGGACGGGCTTGGTCTTGTGGGCCGCATATCGGGTGTGGGCGCCAACACAGCGCGGGTGATCCTGTTGACCGACACGTCCAGCCGTATTCCCGTCACTGTCCAGCCGTCCGGGCAAGAAGCGCTGTTGATCGGTGATAACACGGCTGCGCCGCCGATCGATTTCGTCGAGGACCTTGATCAGGTGCGTCCGGGCGACCGGGTGATGACCTCGGGCGATGGCGGTGTTTTCCCGGCTGGCCTACTGGTCGGACAAGTTGCCGAAGACCCCGGCGGGCGGATGCGCGTGCGTTTGTCAGCTGACTATGAACGGCTCGAGTTTCTGCGCGTTTTACGCAACTACGGACACGAACGGGTCACCGATCCGGGCAGTCTGATCACGCCGGAAACACCGATAGAACAGGTCGACCCGCAAACACAGGACCAAACCAGCGAGGCGGCAGATGGCTGAGAATGCAGCCGTGCACATGTGGGCAATGCGGGTGATCTATCTAAGCCTGGGCCTGTTGTTGATGTTCCTTAGCCTTCTGCCGTTGCAGACCTTGCCTCGCGGTTGGGCGGGTCCTGACGTGATCGTGGCTTTGACCTTTGCCTGGGTTTTGAGGCGCCCGGACTATGTGCCGCCCCTTTTGGTGGCCGGCGTGATCTTGCTGGGCGACTTGATGTTTCACCGACCGCCGGGCCTTTGGGCGGCACTTGTGTTGATTGCGTCCGAAACGCTGCGCGCGCGCCATGTAGGGTTGCGCGACCTGACCTTTGCGGTGGAATGGGTGTCAGTGACCACGACGCTTGTGGCGATCACTTTGATCTATCGTACAGTGCTTGCCTTACTGCTGGTCGATCAGGCACCTTTGGGCCTGAGCATTGTACAGTTGGTCATGACATTGATCAGTTATCCATTGGTTGTGATTGTGTCACAGTCGCTTTTTGGCGTTCGCAAATTGGCGCCCGGTGACATCGGCGCAATGGGAGGCCGACCATGAGACGCCCAAAACGCGACAATTCAGAAAGCCAACGCCAGATCACCCGGCGGGGTCTCGTGCTGGGCGGCGGCATGGCCGGTTTCATGGGCCTCCTGGCGGCGCGGATGCGCTTTCTGCAGGTTGAACAGGCCGATCAGTTCCGTCTTCTCGCCGATGAAAACCGCATCAACATTCACCTGATACCGCCGTCGCGCGGACGCATTTTTGACCGCGAAGGCCGAGTGGTGGCAGAAAATGTGCCCAGTTACCGCATCACCATGGTGCGCGAACAGGCCGGAGACGTGGACGACGTTATCGCGCGACTGGGAAGGCTGGTTGCGCTGAACCCCGAAGAGCTTGAAAAAGCACGCGAAGACTTACGCAAGCTGCGGGGCGATACACCAGTAACCATCGCTGATCGTGTGACATGGGATGACATCAGCCGCGTCGCCGTGAACACCCCAGCCTTGCCCGGCGTAACGCCTGAGGTCGGGCTTTCGCGACATTACCCCCTCGGCCCCGATTCTGCTCATGTGATCGGCTACGTAGGGCCGGTCAATGATCGTGATCTTGAAACGATCGATGCGCCTGATGCGCTTTTGCTCATCCCCAGGTTCCAGATTGGCAAGATCGGGTTGGAACGCCGGGTTGAGGACACACTGCGCGGCAAAGCGGGCACAAAAAGGGTCGAAGTCAATGCGGCAGGTCGCGTGATGCGCGAACTGGACCGTGTAGAGGGGCAAGCCGGTTCCGACATACAGGTTACGCTAGACAATGCATTGCAATCCTACGTCGCCGCGCGGCTCGAAGGCGAAAGCGCCGCGGTCGTGGTCATGGATTGCGAAACCGGCGATTTGCTGGCCTGCGCTTCGTCCCCCAGCTATGATCCAAATCTGTTTGTGCGCGGCATCTCGGTCGGTGACTACAAGGCGCTTTTGGACAACAAATACCGCCCTTTGCCCAATAAGGCCGTACAGGGCATTTACCCACCGGGTTCGACCTTCAAGATGATCACGGCGCTGGCGGCACTGGAAGACGGTAAGGTGGACCCCAATGAAACAGTCTACTGCCCTGGTTTTTTGAAGGTATCCAACCGGCGCTTTCACTGCTGGAAGCGCGCAGGGCACGGCAATGTCGACCTGCATCGATCCCTGCGTGAAAGCTGTGACGTTTACTACTACGATCTGGCGTTGCGGGTGGGCATCGACAAGATGGCCGAGATGGCCAAACGCCTTGGGCTTGGGGTCGAACACGATCTGCCAATGACGTCGGTGGCCGGTGGTCTGATCCCCAACAAGGTCTGGAAACAAACCTCGCGTGGGGACAACTGGCGTATCGGCGACACGGCCAACGCAGCTATTGGACAAGGCTATGTGTTGTCCTCGCCCCTTCAACTGGCCGTAATGACAGCACGTTTGGCAACCGGGCGCTCAGTCACACCCCGCCTTGTAAGGTCGATCGACGGGATAGAACAGCCAAGCGGTGCAGGCGACGACCTGGGCTTGAACGAAAACATCCTGCGCGAAGTGCGTCGTGCGATGTATGCCGTCTCGAACAACCGGCGCGGCACCGCCTATGGCAGCCGTATCATCGAAGACGCCTTTCGCATGGCGGGCAAAACCGGCACCAGCCAGGTGCGCAACATCACCGCCGCCGAGCGTGCACGCGGTGTCTTTCGCAATGAAGATCTGCCCTGGGAGCGGCGCGACCACGCACTGTACGTGAATTACGCGCCATATGAAGCCCCGAAAATCGCTGTGTCCGTGATTGTCGAACATGGTGGAGGCGGCTCGAAGGCTGCCGCCCCGATAGCGCGCGACGTGACGCTGCAAGCGCTCTATGGCGATGATCCGCCGCTTGAGGCTTATCCGACAAAGGACCGCGACCGCATCAAGTCGCAACAGGAAGACTTGCGCGCCCGCCGGCATCAGAACACCGGCGACGACAACGATCGGGCATAAGGCGGCTGGCATGAGTTATCTTGAGTACACCGTCAAACACACGCCTTCGGGTCCGCGCAAAGTGCTTTACCTCAATTGGCCTTTGGCGCTGTTGCTGACGGCGGTGGCCGGCGTCGGCATTCTGATGCTGTATTCCGTCGCCGGCGGATCATTCAACCCGTGGGCTGAGCCACAGGCGAAACGTTACCTGCTTGGCTTTGCCGTAATGTTCTTTGTGGCCATGGTACCGATCTGGTTTTGGCGCAACATGTCTGTGCTTGCATACGTCATTTCGGTTCTGTTGCTGGTCGCGGTAGAGCTGGTCGGCGTTGAAGGCAAAGGCGCACAACGTTGGATCGACCTGGGCTTCATGCGTCTTCAACCCTCGGAGTTGATGAAAGTCACGCTGGTCATGCTGCTGGCCGCCTATTACGACTGGCTTCCCACGGCGAAAACCTCGCGAATTCTGTGGGTTATCTTGCCGGTGATTCTGGTCTTGATCCCCGTGGCGCTGGTTTTACGCCAACCTGACCTTGGCACGTCCATTCTGCTGATCACCGGCGGCGGGTTGATCATGTTCCTGGCGGGCGTGCACTGGGCGTACTTCGCAGCCGTGGTAGCGGCAGGTGTGGGTTTGATCACCGCCGTATTCAAAAGCCGTGGAACCGACTGGCAATTGCTGGCCGACTACCAGTTTCGGCGGATCGACACGTTTCTCGATCCGGCGTCGGATCCGCTTGGTGCGGGGTACCATATCACCCAATCCAAGATCGCACTGGGGTCTGGCGGCTGGACCGGGCGGGGTTTCATGCAAGGCACGCAAAGTCGGCTCAACTTCCTGCCCGAAAAGCACACCGATTTCATTTTCACGACGCTCGCCGAGGAATTCGGCTTTGTCGGCGCGTTTTCACTGTTGGTTCTCTATGCCCTTATCATCGTATTTTGCGTGGCCTCGGCGCTTGCCAACAAGGATCGCTTTTCGTCGCTGCTGACGCTTGGTATCGCCGTTACATTCTTCCTTTTCTTTGCCGTCAACATGTCCATGGTCATGGGGCTGGCCCCGGTGGTTGGTGTGCCGCTACCACTGGTCAGCTACGGGGGGTCTGCCATGTTGATCTTGATGCTGGGCTTTGGTTTGGTGCAAAGCGCGCACATTCACAGACCCAGATAATACATGCCGATCAATGTCCTTTTCGCCGCCCGGCCAGAACGCTGGACGCAATACCAAGATCCCCTGCGCAGCGCCTTCGCCGAGCATGATCTTGATGTGCATCTTGCTTTAGACATGCCACCCGAAAGCGTGGACTACATTGTTTACGCGCCCAATTCGGAACTGCAGGATTTCAGGCCTTACACTCGCACCAAGGCCGTTCTAAACCTTTGGGCGGGCGTAGAAGATATAGTGGGCAATCAAACCCTCACGCAGCCGCTGGCTCGTATGGTCGATGACGGCCTGGAACGCGGTATGGTTGAATGGGTTACCGCGCATACCTTGCGTTATCATCTTGGAACGGACGGGCATGTTCTGCGGCAAGACGGGGTGTGGCGCAACGATGCCCCGCCGTTGGCCCACAACCGTCCTGTAAGCGTTTTGGGGCTTGGTGCCTTGGGTCGTGCCTGTGCCTTGGCTTTGGCGCAACTGGGTTTCTCGGTCACGGGCTGGTCGCGAAGCCAGAAAGACGTGCCTGGAATTACCTGCCGTTGGGGCACAAACGGTCTGGAACAGGCTTTGGCGAGCGCACAAATCCTCGTATTGCTGGTGCCTCTCACTCCAGAGACCGAGAACCTGCTGAACTCGCTGACGTTGGCGCAATTGCCGAAGGGCGCCTGCCTCATCAATCCCGGTCGCGGTCCGTTGATCGATGATGATGCTCTCATGGGCGCACTCGATAACGGTCATATCGCCCACGCCACGTTGGATGTGTTCCGGGTTGAACCGCTTCCGCCAGATCATCCGTATTGGGGGCACCCAAACGTCACGGTCACGCCGCACATCGCCTCGGAAACGCGCGCCTGCACGGCCTCTCGGGTCATCGCCGAGAATGTCCGTCGCGGCGAAAATGGCGAACCGTTTCTACATCTCGTAGATCGCACTTTGGGTTACTAGCCGCTCTATCGCAGCTTGGGCGGGAAATCCGGATTCATACCCGGTTCGCCGCCCGTCGTGCTGCCCGGATCGGGTTTGGGCAAATCAAAACGCAGTCCCACCAAGGCCATACGTGCCGAAACGGGATCGGACGCGGTGAAGAACGCCACGTCCAGCGTTGCGGCCTCAAGCCCGGAAAAAACCAGCACCTCCGAAACGGTTTGCGCCAGCGCCGCCTCTGCCCCCGGCAAGGCATCTACAACGCCAAGCAGGTGCCCCCGTGCACCGGTGTCATAGGTAACGCCGACCAGATATGCCGATGCGGCAAGCCCTTCCGCCGCAGCCAACCGCTGGTCCAACGCGGTGACAAAAGCTTCGGGCAGACCCGATGGGGCATAAACCTCTTTGGGTTTTGCCTCCACCTGTTCGGGTGCGTCCACCAAGGTCTGCGACAGCCACGCCATCGCCTCGGGCGGCAGCAACATGGCCGATCCGGCCACTTCCAGATTTAACCCCAACCCCAATCCTTCTTCGGTCAGCATATCGGCCACGGCACGGCCTGACAGGCCAACATAGGCCGCTTGAGCGCCTGCAAATTCGGCCAGCCTTTCTTCGGTGTCGAAGCCAAGGACAAAGGTTTGACCATCGACGGCAAAGGCTTGCGGGACAACAGCGTCACCTTCCGCCTCGCTTTCCAGCAACAAAAACAGCTCGGCCGCCGCTAAGGTTTCGTAAAACCGCAACCTCTCGGCCTCTTTGCCGGCCTGCATCGCTCGGTGTGCGCGATCCAGATGTGTTTCATTGCCCATGCATCACCTCCTGCACCCGGGCCCGCAACACCGGCAGCAACTCGGTCTCGAACCACGGGTGTTTCTTCAACCACCCGGTATTGCGCCAAGATGGGTGCGGCAAGGGGAAAACCCTAGGTGCGTGGGCGCGCCATGCGGCCACGGTCTCGGTGACAGGCGTTGTCACGCCCATATGGTACTTTTGGCTGTAACCGCCCACGATGACAGACATTTGCACGCCTTCAAGCGCGGCCATCACCCGATCGTGCCAAGTCTGTCCACAGATTCTAGGGGGCGGCAAATCAGATCCCTTGGCGTCGTAGCCCGGAAAGCAAAACGCCATTGGCACGATGGCCACGCGGTCTTGGTCATAGAATTCCTCTGGTGCAAGGCCCAGCCAATCACGCAGTCGGTCACCGGACGGATCATCAAAAGGTTTACCAGACTTATGCACCCGCATGCCCGGCGCTTGTCCTGCGATCAACAGACGTGCACCGATGCGAAACCAAGCAACAGGGCGCGGCGAGTGGCCCGTATGCGTCGCTGCAAAGCGATCTGCACAAATCCGGCATGCCGAAATCTCATTCGCAAGGTCCGGTTCAGGCAAAGGTCACGCCTGCGTCTTGCATGCTCTCCAAGGCAGCTGCAAGCGAGCCATCCAAGTCGATGGCCCGGCACAAGTCCTGTTTGACGTTCACGTCGTAGCCCAATTTGGCCGCATCGACAGCCGAGTAGTTCACGCAAAAATCCGTGGCCAGACCAACCATGGTCAGGATGTTGATCCCCCGGGTCTGCAAATACCCGTGCAACCCTGTCGGCGTCTTGTGATCATTTTCAAAGAACGCCGAATAGCTGTCGATCTTAGGGTTGTACCCCTTGCGTACAATCATGTCGGCGCGGTCTGTATCCAGATCGGGGTGAAATGCCGCGCCATCGCTGCCTTGTACGCAATGATCCGGCCAAAGCACCTGCATCCCGTAAGACACTTCGAGCATGGACAGCGGCGCATGACCCAGATGGCTTGACGCGAAAGATGAATGCCCCGCCGGATGCCAGTCCTGCGTCAGAACAACTGCATCAGCCTGCTTCATCAATTCATTGATGCCCGGTACGATCTCATTCCCGCCCGCCACGGCCAATGCACCGCCTGGGCAAAAGTCATTTTGTACATCAATTACGATCAAGGCATGTGTCATTGTCATGTCTCCTTTGCGTCTCAGGGGTATGCGCGGCGATGGTGTGCGTCAATGCCCGCCCACTTGCCGATCGTTCATGAAATCCCTACACCACGGCCCCATGTACACAATCGCCGCTCTCTATCATTTTACCAGGTTTAGCGACCCGGCAACGATCCAAGGCCCTTTGTTCGCATTGTGCGAGGCGCAAATGATCTCAGGCTCGCTTCTTCTGGCACATGAAGGCATCAACGGGACAATCGCGGGTCGGCGGGCAGGAATCGAGGCTGTGTTGGCGCATATCCGCGCCCTGCCCGGCTGTGCTGATCTGGAATGGAAGGAAAGCACGGCGCGCTCCCAACCCTTCCGACGCCTTAAGGTACGACTGAAAAACGAGATCGTCACCATGGGTCAACCTGATGTCGATCCCGTCGCGCGTGTGGGCCATTACGTCCAGCCTTCTGAATGGAACGACCTCATTCAGTCCCCTGACGTGGCCGTCATCGACACGCGCAACGATTACGAGGTGGCCATCGGCACATTCGAGGGGTCCATCAACCCCAAAACGGACAGTTTTCGCGACTTCCCAGCTTGGTGGGAGGCAAACAAGAACCGCTTCCACAACAAACACATCGCCATGTTCTGTACCGGGGGCATCCGCTGCGAGAAGTCCACCAACTTCCTTTTGGGTCAAGGGGTTGAGAACGTCTACCACCTCAAGGGTGGTATTCTGAAGTATCTCGAAGACATGCCCGAAGCGAAAAGCACGTGGCGCGGCGATTGCTTTGTCTTCGATGGGCGCGTGTCTGTCAGCCATGGCCTTACGGAAGGCCCGCACCTTCTGTGCCATGCCTGCCGCCGGCCCATATTGCCGGATGACACGACGCGTCCCGAATACGAACGGGGTGTTGCCTGCCATCTCTGCGCTCACGAAACCTCAGAAACCGACAAGGCGCGTTTCCGGGAAAGGCAAAAGCAGATTGCGCTGGCAGAAGCGCGTGGCGAACGACATATCAAGATCGTCCACGAGGACTAGGCGCGCCGCCCGTGGCACGCTAGGACTATCCCCCAAATCAATCGGAAAGACGCCATCATGAGCGACCAGCCCAACCCTACTGACATCGCGCGCGAGGTTCTTGCCATTGAAGCTGATGCATTGCACCTGATGAGGGACGGCTTGCCGGATAGGTTCGACGAGGTGATCGAGCGGCTGTTGGATATTCAGGGCCGCGTCATCGTGTCAGGCATGGGTAAATCGGGTCACGTGGCCGCCAAGATTGCAGCCACTCTCGCCTCGACAGGCACCCCTGCGCAATATGTCCACCCAGGCGAGGCAAGTCATGGCGATCTCGGAATGATCACGGGTCAGGATGCCGTCATTCTTATCTCTAATTCCGGCGAAACCCGCGAGCTGGCCGACATCATTGCCCATTGCGCGCGTTTCACCATTCCGTTGGTGGCGATTACCAAGAAACCCGACAGCGCACTGGCGCGGCAGTCCGATTATCTGCTGAGTTTGCCCGACGCGCCCGAGGCGTGCGGCATTGGCATGGCGCCCACGACATCCACAACCTGCACCATGGCCCTGGGCGATGCCATCGCGGTGGCCATGATGAAACTGCGCGGGTTCGAACGTGAAAATTTTCTCGCCTTTCATCCGGGTGGGACGCTTGGCGCGCAACTTCTTAAGGTGTCGGCAGTTATGCACACCGGTGATGCGCTGCCGATCGTGACCGATGGCACACCCATGTCAGAAACTCTGATCGAGATGACGGCAAAAGGTTTCGGCGTGGCGGCAGTTGTCGAAAGCGGGCAACTCACAGGTGTGATCACGGACGGGGACTTGCGCCGCAATCTGGAGACCCTCATGTCCCGAACAGCCGGTCAAGTAGCGACGCGAACCCCGCTGACCACCACACCTGACACTTTGCTGGTCGAAGCCTTGGGAGTTATGAACACCAAGCAACGCACCGTTCTTCTGGTGGTTGATGACGCTGGCCAGCTTTGCGGTTTGGTGCATATCCACGACGCCTTGCGCGCGGGTGTTGCCTGATACGTCTATACGACCTCGTCCAACGCGTTGCGCAACAAGCCCCACTTATCATCAAGCGGATAGTGGTGATTGCCGATGAAAAGACCTTTGGAATCTATGTCATCAGCATTGGGAAGCGCGTCGTGGATCACGTGGTCCATATGCTTTTTCACCACATCATTCTTTGCGAAGTTTCCCGCAACGATGGGCCGGCATTCCACCCCGTGCCGACCAAAAGCTACGATCAGATCGGAGCGGGTGAATCCAGCGTCAGGACGCACAACCATCGAAAACCCGAACCAGCTGCTCTCGCCAATTTCCTGCTGAATACGAATTTGCGGGTATCCTTGCATGAGCGCCTTGAACCCCATGGCATTCTTGCGCCGCTCGTCCACGATCAGTGGCAATTTCGCAATCTGTTCCTGCCCGATTGCCCCGCTCATTTCAAGCGGGCGCAGGTTGTAGCCCGGTAAAACAAACTTGAACGACTCCTCGAACGGATCATCACTTTTCTCGCCGGTCACATGGTTGAATTTCGGCAAATGCCGGGTCCATCCGTGCGACCGCAGCGACAGCATGATGTGATACAGTTCTTCGTCATCCGTTACCACAAGGCCACCTTCCATGGTGGCGATATGGTGCGAAAAGAAGGACGAATAGCTGCCGGCAATACCAAAAGTTCCGGCCTGACGGCCCTGATATGTTGCCCCAAGGCTTTCGCAGTTGTCCTCAAAGACGAGAATGTCTCGCCCGTCCACGATGCTGTCTATCCGGTCAAAATCATTGGGATTGCCCAATAGGTTAACCACCATGATAGCACGCGTTTCGGGGCCAATCGCCTCGGCCAATGCCTGCAGATCGTAGTTCAACGTATCTGGATCAATATCGACGAATTTCATGCGCAACCCGTATTGGTGCAGCGGATAATAAGTGGTCGACCAACTGACCGCAGGCACAATCACCTCCGCCCCGGCGGGCAGGCTGTGCTTAGAGTGGTAGCGCAGTGCGGCGATCATGATCAGATTTGCCGAAGAACCGGAATTGACCATGACCGCATGCGCCGTTCCCATCGCGGTCGCGAACTGGTCTTCGAAGGTGGCTACTTCTTTTCCCATCGAGAACATGCCCGACGCCGTCACCCGCTGGATCGCGGCATATTCGCGGTCGTCCCAACTCGTCGTGGCCAGCGGAAACCCAGCACTTTCGCTCATGCCTCACCTCGTTGCAAAAGGTCCTTAAAGTGCGCGTATGTTCGCGCTATGCCGTCCGGCAGCGTTGTCTGTGGTTGCCAGCCAAAGGCGGTTTGCGTGTCCACCGACAAGAGTTTTTGCTTCATGCCCGTGGGTTTGGACAGATCGTGCACGAAATCACCCGTCCACCCGATCACCTTGGCCGCCTCCGCGTAATACTCGTTGATCGAATAATCATAGCCCAAGCCAACATTCATCACCTGCGGCACATCGTCAAAGCGGTGGACCGCCGACCAGACGGCATCCGCCAGATCGGCTGAGAACATGAACTCACGCCGTGCGGTGCCGTCACCCCAGACTTCAACCGTCTTTGATCCGGCAACCTTCGCTTCGTGCACCTTGCGAATGATCGCAGGCACAAGATGCGAGACCTTTGGATCAAACTTGTCGTTCAAGCCATAAAGATTACACGGGATCAGGGTCTTGTAGGCAAGGTTCGGACTTTCCCGGCTGACAAAGTCGCACAGCCGCGCCACGGCCACCTTGGCCAGCCCGTAGCCTTCATTGGTCGGCTCCAACTCTCCTTTGCCAAGATGATCTTCCCTTAAGGGATTGGGCGCATCATGCGGATACATGCAGCTAGAACCAAGGTTGAGGACATAGGGCACGTCTGCCGCGCGCGCGGCCAGGACCGTGTTGAACCCCATATCCAAATTGTCACTCAGAAACGCGGCCGGGTTGGCCATGTTGGCCTGAATGCCACCGACGCGGCCGGCAGAATGGATTACCATGTCCGGTCGTTCGGCATTCATGGCGGCCATCACTGCCGCTCGGTCTGTCAAATCAAGCTCGAGCCGGGTCGGGGCAACAATCTGATGCTCGCCGGCATGAACGTGGCCCTGAATGGCAAGACCCACCATGCCGCGCCCGCCGGTTAGAAAGACTTTCATCCGCTGGCCTTCACCTGCTTGGCTTCTTCCAGATCGCTTAGTGCCATTTCTTCCACGAGCGTTTCAAAGGGCGTCTCCGGCGTCCAGCCCAACTGCTGACGCGCTTTGCTGGCATCCCCCAGCAGCGTTTCCACCTCCGCGGGACGAAAGTAGAACGGATCAACGCGCACAATCACGCGACCGGTCTCATCGCGGCCGACCTCGTCAACGCCTTCGCCTTCAAAGGTGATCTGCATACCCAGCACTTCGGCAGCGCGTGTCACAAATTCGCGAACCGAGTATTGCTGACCAGTGGCAATCACATAGTCTTCGGGCCTATCTTGTTGCAACATGAGCCACATCATTTTGACATAGTCGCGCGCATGTCCCCAATCGCGCTTGGCGTCCATGTTACCAAGCCGCAGTTCGTCTTGCGTTCCCAGCTTTATCCGGGCCAGAGCCCGCGTGACTTTGCGGGTCACAAAGGTCTCGCCGCGAATGGGACTTTCATGATTAAACAGAATACCGTTGCAGGCGTAGATTCCATAGGCTTCACGGTAATTTACAGTTATCCAATAGGCGTAAAGCTTGGCCACTGCATAGGGGCTGCGTGGGTAAAAGGGCGTTGTCTCGCGCTGCGGGGTTTCCTGGACCAATCCGTAAAGCTCTGACGTGGAGGCCTGGTAAAACCTCGTTTTGTCACCTAGCCCAAGAAACCGGATCGCTTCCAATAGGCGCAAAGCACCCATTGCATCGGAATTCGCAGTGTATTCAGGTTCTTCAAAACTGACGGCGACATGGGACTGCGCGGCCAGATTGTAAACTTCGTCCGGTTGAACCGCTTGCAGAATGCGGGTGAGCGACGAACTGTCGGTCATATCGCCATGGTGCAGCTGAAACTGCCCCGACTGCCCGGGCTCACCTTCGAAAAGATGGTCAATCCGCGCAGTGTTGAAAAGCGATGTGCGCCGTTTTATTCCATGCACCTCGTACCCTTGGTCCAGCAAGTATTCCGACAGGTAGGCCCCATCCTGGCCCGTCACACCCGTGATCAGTGCTTTCTTCAAGGTCAAAGCCCCCGCAAACGTGTCTTTTGCCATCCCGATAAAGCCTCGGGGTCCAAATGAACAGGCCCTTTGACATCGCGCCCGCCCAGATTTTTTGAAAATTCGGAACAAGGAAACTTAGATTTTCTTGGCCTTTTTCCTGCAAGAAAACGGCTCGCGCTCAAATGCATCGCCCGCCATCAACTTCCATGCACACACCCGTAATCATGCTGGCCTCGTCGCTGCACAAGAACGACGCTGCATTACCCATATCCTCGGGTGTCGAAAATCGACCCAATGGAATCGTACCCAGAAACTTGGCGCGCATTTCGGGCGTATCTTCCCCCATGAAACTGGCCAGCAGCGGTGTCTCGCCTGCCACCGGGTTAAGTGCATTGACCCGAATGCCCTCAGGCGCAAGCTCCACTGCCAGCGCCTTGGTGGCCGTGATCATCCAGCCTTTGGAGGCGTTGTACCAGTTGAGTTTGGGTCGAGGGCTTACACCGGCAGTGGAAGCCACATTCAGAAACACGCCCGAGCCACGCATTTTCATGGCAGGCACGAAGGCGCGTGAGGCCAGGTAAACCGATTTGCAATTGACTGCGAACACCCGGTCGAAGTCTTCTTCGGTCACATATTCCGCCGCAGCCGGCAAATGGGTAATACCGGCATTGTTCACGACGATATCGGGCGTGCCAAAGGTCTTCTCGGCAGCGTGCGACAGCGCCTGCATGCTGGCACCGTCAGATACGTCCACAGGACAAGCCGATGCGCCCAATTCGTTGGCCAGCGCAATCGCCGCCGATGCATTCAGATCCGCAATCATGACCTGCGCTCCCTCGGCCAGAAACTTGCGCACGATCCCTGCGCCAAAACCGCTCGCGCCACCGGTGACAATCGCTGTCTTGCCATTCAACCGCATGGTCTCTCCTCCCAACGCTTTGACGTTCTTGGTAGCTGCTTTGTCGCAGACGCGCCAGCCAACGTGACCGCGGGCACGTCTGATAAGGCCAAGGGAGGTTTGCCATGATCCGTCAATTCGGGCCGGAAACGGCCTTGCTGCTGATCGACGTCCAGAAAGGCGTCAACGTGCTGGACCATTGGGGCGGTCCGAACGGTCGGCGTAACAATCCCGGCGCAGAGGCCGAAATGGCCCGTTTGCTGACCGCGTGGCGAGAAACCGACCTACCGGTCATTTTTACAAGACACGACTCGCGCGAGGCCGCTTCGCCCCTGAAAATCTCACTGCCCACAGGCGATATGATCGTAGGATTCGAACCCAAACCGGAAGAGATTGTCATTGAAAAAGACGTGAATTCAGGCTTTGTCGGCACCGATCTGGAATTGAGGATGCGTCAGCACGGAATCCATCGCCTGGTCATCGTCGGGTTTTTCACCAACTTCTGCGTCGAAACGACCACGCGTATGTCCGGCAATATGGGTTACGACACTTATCTTGTACCTGACGCCTGCGCCACCACCAATCGCGTAGGGCCTGATGGCACGGACTACGACCCGGACCTCGTTCACGCCATGTCGGTTGCCTCCCTGCACGGAGAGTTCTGCACAGCGATCACACCGGACCAGGCCGTGGCGTTGACCAAAGCGGATGCACCCGACCTGCACCGCGTTCAAGGGAATGAGTAACAAGCGCGCCCAGATCTTTCGGCAATTCACTCAGACCGGGCGTGGCACATCCCATTGCACGTCACGAATCCCGGCCAGACGTGCAAAACGAACCAATTCGCGCTCCAACCGGGCACGACGCGGCGCAGACCATTTCACCCGTTTCTCGGGCCAGAACCCGGTGACATGCATCCAGTCCGCCGCCCGGTCTGCTTTCAGTTCCAGCCGCCCGACAAACCGCTCGCCCTCCAATAACGGATAGACATAGTAACCCCAGATCCGCTGGTCCTTGGGCACGAACATCTCGTTGCGATACTCAAAACCGAAAAGCCGTTCTAGCCGCACGCGATCTCGAATGGCAGGATCGAACGGGTTGAGCAGGCGCAGATGGGAAGACACATCCTCCGCCCGTGCCAACCGGTCCTCGATGTCCGGGGCGCCCCAAGCGTCACGCCATGTCCCATCCGCACTTTGCACTTTCAGCGGCACCAGATTGCGGCGCTCAAGCCAGCTTTTGGTCTCGCGCGCGTCCATTGCGTCCCAGAACCGTTGTACTTCGCCACATGTACCCATGCCGATAAGGTCAAGTGCCTTGTCGCAAAGTCGCTCCACCGCTTCATGATCGTCCGGCCCCTCCCGCAGGTGGCTTGGGAAAATGCGATCTCCAAGATCGTAAAACTTCACAAAGTTCTCGCGGTGACACGTGGCCAGCTCACCCGAGTACCACATTTGGTCCAAAGCCTTTTTGTGGGGCGGGCGCGCCCACATTTCGCGGCTGTCTGCCTTGGTGTCGAACGCATGCGTCGACAAGGGTCCCTCTTGCGCGATGCGATCACGGATGCGTCGAATCTCGTCTTGCCCCAACCCGGTGCGATACCAGTCACTGTTGGATACCTTGGCGCCCAAACGCCGAAATTGCCGCTGCCACAACGGCAGTGTTTCCATCGGGATTAAAGATGCATCGTGGGTGAAATGTTCAAACAGATGGCGCTGTTTCAGAAGCGGCCACAACTGTTTTTCACGGTAGTTTCGGTTGCGGCTCCAAAGGATGTGATGGTGCGCGCGGGTGACGTTGCGGATCGTATCGATCTGCACAAATCCCAAACGGCGGATCATTTGCATCACATCCACCGGCCCGCTTGGTGCATCGGCCAATCCGTTGGTATGTAACCACAATCGCCGGGCAGTTCGATTGTCGATCTTCAAAGCGTTTGTCACGGAAGGCTCATGTACACCAAAGTATCGCGCAAAGCGCGGCCCTCCATCTGCATGACCACGTCCATGAAAAGCCGACCAATTGTGCAGGCTTGTGCATTGCTTGCGCGGTCCAAATTGGACATCGCCAACAAAAGCGGGCGGGGGTTTTTTGACGCCTCAATGCTCTGGGTCATCCGTGCCGTGATACGCTCTTCCACCCGCGCGATGGAGGCGGTACTCAATCTTGCCGGTTGCCGCTTGACGCCCAAGCGCGCTGCCTTGGCCTGAATGCGATAATATTCTTTGAGCGCAGGCGTATTGAGCCGCGCGGCGGCACGCGACGTGACATCAGCGAACCGCTCGTCTGACAAGCGGTCCCGAACAGCAAGACCGCATTGCCGTACGGGAAGTGCTTTGATCATCGCCTGTTCGACTTGATAGTAGAATTTCAATTCTCGCGTCGTCAGATGGCCCAGCCCTCGCTCGACCAGCGGCCACATAAGCCCACCGGCTGCATTCACTGACTGTGGCGCCTGGAATGCCGCGATTACCTGATCGGCGACATGCCCGGCCAGTACCGGGTCGCGATAGATGAGTTCGGCCTGCTTTACGGCCAGTTCCAGATTGGCCCCACGGAAGCCCACCGCCCGCAGCTCTTCCCGGATCGGCGCAATGTCGGGCAGTTCTCCGAGCAGTCGAATGATATCAGCGCGGTTCGCGGTGATTTCTTCCTCCTGCGGCGCGGCCCAAACGATCCCGGTCGTCAAAAGCCAAAGCAGTAATGCCAGAAAGCGCAAGGACATCTCCTGTTCGGTTGCGGCATGACGGTGAGTGTCCTGCATGCCTGTCACTCAACCTAGTGGAATTGCCACAAGATGAAAGGCGTGTCGCTGCTGATGCTTTGCAATTTTCTGAAAATCGAAACACGCAGTTCGTCCGGGCTCCGCCGGAAACCCTTGAAAACAGACCAACTTGCCCCGGCATCGCCAAAACTTCACATCAGCGCGAGGGAGGTACATCAAAGGGCTGCGACCTAGCGTCAACCGCAAAACGCCGCGTAATCAATGTTTTGCCAGCCGCCAAACGCGCAGTCAGCGCTAGATTCACCCGTGCATTGCTGCTAAGCCCAGTCACAGCAAGCTATCTGCCGGAGGGCCCCATGAGCGCCACAGCCCGCAAATCCGCACCCATGCCCGATGACATTCTCGCCATGAAGGGCGGCACACCGATCGTGTCACTGACGGCTTACACCACGCCCATGGCGCAACTGATGGATGCTCATTGTGACTTTGTCCTTGTCGGTGACAGCGTCGGTATGGTGCTGCATGGTTTGCCTAATACGCTTGGTGTGACCATGGAGATGATGATCATGCATGGGCAAGCCGTGGCACGTGGCCTGACCAGTGCGATGCTAGTGGTGGACATGCCGTTCGGTTCTTACGAGGAAAGCCCCGCACAGGCCTTTGCCAACGCGGCGACCATAATGGCCGAAGCGGGCGCTGCGGCCATCAAGCTTGAAGGCGGCGTTCACATGGCGGAAACCATCGCCTTTCTCGTGGCCCGCGGTATTCCCGTGATGGCGCATATCGGGCTAACGCCCCAGTCGATCAACACGCTGGGCGGCTACAAGGTACAAGGACGTGACACCTCCAAGGATCAGGTGTTGCGTGACGCTCATGCCGTCGCCGACGCCGGTGCCTTCGCCGTTGTATTGGAAAAACTTCCAGCCAATCTGTCCGATCAGATCACGGCAGAGATTTCTATCCCCACAATCGGCATCGGGGCTTCGGCCGGATGTGACGGCCAGATCCTTGTGCATTATGACATGCTGGGCCTCTTCACCGCGTTCAAACCGAAATTCGTCAAAAGGTATGCCCACCTGGGCGACGAAGCGGAAACGGCCATCGCCGCCTATGCCAAGGAGGTGCGTGCGCGCAGCTTTCCGGCCGAGGAGCACATGTTCGGCGACGAAGTCCCAACGAAGAGCGCCAAGAAATGACCGCGCCCATAGTGCGGCAACTGGCCGAACTGCGCACGCTGACGCGCGGCTGGCACCAAGCCGGAGAAACCATTGGCGTCGTGCCGACAATGGGGGCCTTGCATGACGGGCATCTATCGCTTGTCGCCGCGGCCAAGAAGGTTTGCGATCGCGTTGTGGTCACGATTTTTGTGAACCCCAAACAATTCAACAACTCCGACGATCTCAAAAATTATCCACGCACTGAACAGGACGATGCCCGCAAGCTGGAACGCTTCGACGTGGATGCGCTTTGGGTGCCGGATGGCGATCAGATGTACCCTTCTGCCTTTGCCACGACTGTAATGGTGTCGGGGCTGACGGACGTGATGGACGGCGCCTATCGCCCCGGTCATTTCGAAGGCGTTGCCACGGTGGTGACCAAGCTTTTCACCCAGACTTCGGCTACCGACGCTTTCTTTGGCGAAAAAGATTACCAGCAACTTCTCGTTGTTCGCCGACTTGCCGCAGATCTCGACATTCCAATCACCGTGCATGGTTGCCCCACTATACGCGACATCGACGGGTTGGCGCTGTCCTCGCGCAACCTGCTCTTGTCGGACCGCGCCCGCACGACGGCACCACGCCTCATCGAAGAGATGGAAGCCATGGCAGAGGGCGTGGCCAGGGGCGAAGACTTTGCCACCTTGCAAAACGCTGCCTCGGATCGTCTTCTCAAGGCCGGTTTCACCAAAATCGACTACTTCGAAATGCGCGCGCAGTCGGACCTGTCGCTGGTCACCGACACGACTCAACCGGCCCGCCTTTTTGCCGCCGCTTATCTGGCCGGCGTACGTCTCATCGACAATATCGCGGTGGGCTGACGCAAGCAGGTCTGCGAAGCTGTGAACCGACCTGTGCCAAAGTCTGCGTCCAGAACATCTCAGGTGAATACATCACATCCGTGCGCAGCACATATTTTCGCCCCGACACGACAGGGGCGCCTCGATGCATCACAGGGTGATAGAATACCAGAGCCGAACCTTTCTTGGGCGTTACGCAAAAGTCGGGAAACGTCTGCCCCGAATAAACATCCGAAAAAGACGTACCGCCGCCTTCAAAGTCATCGTTGAGATAGATCATGAAGGTAAAGAGGCTCCGTGCGCCTGACTCGCGTTCGAAATAACCGTCTTGGTGCCAGTCAAATTTCTGACCGACATCATAGCGATAAAACCGAAGACGTTCATTCAGTCCGACAACTCGTCGCTTCCGAATTGTCTTTGACAGGAATGGATAAAGCTTGTGCCAGAGCTCCTCTGCCAACACCGGATCGTCACGAATAAGCCGATCATTGTTTCGAATGTCCGGAACGCGTTTCGCACCTTGCATTCCATTGATCAAGGCCGGTTCAAACCCTTCAGACTCGACATCAGAAATCCATCGATCACACAGATCGGCGGGCAAAAAGTCGGTTAGTTCAAAAACGTAATCATCAAGGCGTTCGAGATAGTCCATGACAGACTTCAAACATTTGTATCTTTGCCAAAAGGCAAACGGGACTGGGATTTTCAAGACGTGTTGCCGGCCTCAAAAGAACCTGCCGTTACATCGTCAGGATGTGACTGCGACCACCCCACAGAAGGGCGTCGCGTTGAGACTGAGATTTATCACCGCCCGACCTCCGTGTTGATGAAATAAGGGTGCAACGATGTAGGGGCACAAGAAAACCACCCCTGCCTGTCAAAGCTAAAATGCACGTAACTGATGCGTGTCGCTAACGCACTATTGGTCCTAATTTCCCGCGGCACCCATCGCATCAGCAACATCTGCCATGCCGGGAATCTCGATTGCCACGGCATAGTCGGGGCAGACCGCAATGAACGACTCGGCCGCTATGATGCTGGCGGCCAGACTGCCCTTCATGTCGAACGCACCGCGCCCGTAGACGTGGCTGTTGAATTGCACCCACTGCACGTCGCTCGCGCTCTCGCGACGCGTCACGATGTTCCGGCGTGGATGCGCGTAGCTATCACCGATCGCGCTTCCGGCGCGGATCAGTTCAGTCTGAAACTACTTTCGGTATTCGGCCCTCTGGCCGACCAAGTGAGGTGTGCATGCCAATGCGCCCAAACCGCGTTGCGATGTGAAAAAAGTAACGGAATTTGAACGACTCTGCCCTCGACGTCGACCCACAAGCATCACAACCGAAGGATTTGCACCATGAAACGATCGCTGACTTCTCTTGCCCTGGTTTTTTCCATGGCAACACCCACTTTGGCCCAGGAGATTGGCACAATCGACCTGCGCGACCTGACCAACGATATCGTACCCACCTCTGCCCGACCCGGTGCGGATCGTGACTTTGATGGGAACGGTCCGATCATGTCTCTGGGCACGGAACTGACCATAGGTCGTGGGGGCCGTGCGGTCTTCGTCTCGGTCATCTTCTCGGCCCGCGAAGACGGTGGCGACGGAACCGCAACCTCAATTCGCACGCGGCCAATGGAAGTGTGGCGCTGGAAACCCGAAGATGGCCCGCGTTTTGTCAGCCGGATCATCACCGATCCGATCGCGACGACCCGCCTGCGCGCTGTTCCCGGATGTGGACCTATTGGATGCGGCACGATTGGTCCGGCCGAAGACGGCGGTTTGATCCTGACCCAAAGCGATTTACCAGGGTATCTCAACGCGGTGACATACTTGAGCGACACGCTGGGTGACGACATCTCGACCGACCAGAACCCGCATGGGGACACATCTATCCGCAACATCAGCTTTGACGCCATCACGGTCGAATTTTCGGACCGTCTGGGCGGCTGATCCGCTCAGAAAAAGGAGGCACGGTCATGAAGCTTCAATGCCGCTTATGGCAGGCGTTACAGCATCAATCTTGACCTGTGCTGCCGCCCAAGCCGAGAGCGTCGACAGGCAAATCACTGCCCAGGACATCACCACCCCGCTTTTGCCCAGGTCTTCGCTGCAGGGCGACCGCGAATTTGGCGGCAACGGCCCAATCATGGACATCCGGGTAGAGTTGCATCAGCGCCGCAGCGGTCGCGCGGTCTTTGGCATCGTGCACTTTGAAGCCCGCGAAGATAGCGGCGATGGCTCGTACACACGGCTTGAGCGGCGGACGTTCGAAATCTGACGCTGGAAGCTTGAAAACGGCGCTCGTTTTGTCGAAGCCATAGCCGCCATCGACCGGGCTTTTCCGATGCAGGTCAAAGGCGTCAACACACTGCGCCCCGTGAAATAAACTGCGCTTTACCGCGGCAAAACGGGTGATGATATCTCAACCGACCGAAACCCACATGGCGACACGCATATCAGCCGGATCGCCTTTGATCCGATCTTAGTGCGCGTCACGGATGAATTGGTGAACAGCTAAACGGATCAGGCACCGCCGACACGTTTGGACAGCGGCGCCGCCGAAACGCCATGCGCGAGGATTGACAAAAAGACGGTCATCGACACGCAAGCCAACAGTTCTTGTTCGCCGGCAAAGTCAAACTCATCAATGATGATGAGGGTGAACAGGATTGAGGCTAACCCTCTTGGTCCAAACCATCCCAGAAACAGCTTTTCGCGTAACTCCAACCCGGTGCCCGTCAACGAAGCCATGATCGGCAAAATGCGCACGACCGTCAGGAACAATACGGCGATAACAACAGCTTTCCATCCCATATGCTGCAACCCATCAGGCAACAGCACCGCGCCGAACATCAGAAAGGCAAAGATGGTCAGCAATTGTCCCACGCCTTCCATGAACTCACTGATAAAGTGGATCTCGGACTTGTAGCTGTTGCCAAACACCATTCCCGCTACAAAGGCCGCAATGAATCCGTTTCCGCCGATAAGCTCAGCCACAAAGAAGGTCGAGAAAGCCACGACCAAGAACGCCACCCCACCAGAGGCCTCCGCCATTAGGTTGCGATCTTGCGCGGCACTCATCGCGTAAGCAAAGCCCCAGCCCAGCGCAATCCCGGTGAGCGGACCCAGCGTGACCTGCAACGCGACCATCTTGGCCAGCCCCTCCGTGTGCGATGCGCCGAGTCCGGCCGAGGCCAGAATTGCCCCAAGCAGCACAAATGGCAGTGCCAGCCCGTCATTCAGCCCGCTTTCCACATTGATCGTCTGGCGCAACCGCTCGGGCACGGCTTCACTCGACACGACGGTTTGGCCCAGCGCGGCATCGGTTGGCGTCAAAACTGCCGCCGTTAGCAGTGCCATGGCCAAGCCGCTGGCCGGGTTGATCATGAAAACCACCGCGGTGCCGAGGCACACGGTTAGTGGCAGCCCGGCGGCCAACATACGAAGGGCAATATTGAAATTCCTACGCAAGAATTGGAAACGCACGCGGCTTGCATCGGAAAACAGCACCAAAACCAGCGTCACTTCGGCCAAAAGACGCGCGCCTTCGTTCAAAACTGCCGGCTCGACCATGACGTCAAGCGGCCGGGAACTGATGTAACCCACAGCGGTAAAAATCATGGGCAAGGTGACAATTGTCTTGGCAACGGCGTTCGACAAAAGCGCATAGGCAAACACGCAAGCCATCACAGCCAGCAACAGGATCTCCGGCGAGTCCAACACAGCGTCCATTCGGATCCTCCAGAAATCGCACAGCCACAAAGACCGATCCGCCCCAAATCAGGTGCCCCCGTTGTAAGGCGTTTCAATCGCAACGCAAAACACGTCGCGGTTACATGCTCCGTGTTCTTCTTAACTGACACGGCTTAATGCATAGCTTGGTTTCGGCAGCCGACGCGTCAGACAGCTTCGGCCGCCGCCCGGATCGCGGCTATGTTCTGCCCATAGACGTCTGATGCGTCGGCCGACCCTCCCTTGAAGACAGCAGAACCCGCCACCAGCACATCCGCGCCCGCCTCGGCCACCAATGGGGCTGTTTCGGTCGTTACACCGCCGTCAATCTGGATATGGATCGGTCGATCCCCTATCATTGCACGCAGGGCTCGCGTCTTTTCGACACCAGAGTGGATGAACTTTTGCCCGCCAAAGCCCGGGTTTACCGTCATGATCAGAACCATGTCGACCAGATCCAAAACATGCGCGATGCTCTCCAGCGGAGTGCCGGGGTTCAGCGAGACGCCGGCCATCTTGCCGGTTGCTTTGATTGCCTGCAACGTTCGGTGGATATGTGGCCCCGCCTCTACATGGGCGGTGATCATATCCGCGCCCGCCTCGGCATAGGCGTCGATATACGGATCGACAGGCGCGATCATCAAATGCACGTCCATGAAGGTTTTCACATGCGGCCGGAATGCCTTCACCGCTGGCGGACCGAAGGTAAGGTTTGGTACGAAATGCCCGTCCATTACATCGACATGCACCCAATCGGCACCTTGGTCCTCGATCGCCCTAATCTCAGCGCCAAAATTGGCGAAATCCGCCGACAGGATTGAGGGTGCGATCTTGATGGACCGATCAAATGTCATGGCATGGGCTCCGCTTGGCTGCCTCGGTCTTGCGGGGTTTGCGCGCCGGGGTCAACCCTCGCCGGTCGACTTGTGCTTTGATCCCTACACGTGCAGAGCGGACACCACATCGCGGCGCCTGCCTTTTATCCGTCAGGCTGTATTCCACGCGTGGCGGCACAACCGCGTAAACATGGCGATGCACAATTCCATCATCTTCCGGCTGGTGCAGCTGTTTGCTCAGACTGCGCTGCGTGACATTACCCACCCGTCGCACCAATTCGTTGAGCCGCAGTGTGCCATCTATCAACTGATAAACGATCAGTCCTTTGCACTTGCCCGCAGTCTGTTCCAGCGCAGCCTACACCGGACAGCCCCCAGTGCAGTCACATCTATCAAACCGGGACGGGCTTTTTGCGGTTTGGTCAAGGCCGGCGCCCGCGATTGATCCCGCCCTGCTTTCGTGCAACCAATAAGTCCCAGGTACAAGAGACAAGGGACCGCGCCACGATGCTCGGCCAGATGCAGCACCACCCCCTGCGGATCATCGACATCCTCTCTTATGCAGCCGAGGCCTTTCAGGATGAAGGCATTGTTTCGGTGCGCGAAGAGGGAGACATTCATCGCACCACCTATCCAGAAACACTGGCCCGCGTCGGGCAATTGGCCCATGCACTGACCGCGCTTGGCGTCCAGGCGGGTGACCGCGTCGCCACCCTGGCCTGGAACGGCTACCGGCATGTGGAACTGTATTATGGCATCGCAGGCATCGGTGCGGTTTGCCATACGATCAACCCGCGCCTGCCGGTGGAACAGATGCAATACATCATCGATCATGCCGAGGATCGTGTGATTTGTGTCGATCCCAGTCTCGTACCGCTTTTGACCCACCTCAACTTGCCGAAAAATGTAATCATCGTTGTTCTTACAGACGCCGCGCATCTGCCGGATATGCCGCCGGGCACATTGGCCTATGAAGACTTGCTGTCAGCACAATCCAGCCAATTCGACTGGCCGACTCTGCCCGAGGAAACGGCCGCCGGGCTTTGCTATACATCAGGCACGACCGGAAACCCAAAGGGCGCGCTTTACTCGCACCGCTCCACGGTTCTGCACGCGCTGATGGTCATTGCCGGTCACCCGCAAAGCCTGCGCCACGGCGCGCGTGTCTTACCAGTGGTTCCATTGTTTCACGTCAATGCGTGGGGCATGCCTCATACAGCGCCCTTGGCTGGCATGACGATGGTCATGCCAGGCGCGCAGCTTGACGGTCCCAGCCTTTTCAAACTGATGGAGGCAGAGCATGTTTATTCAGCCTGGGGCGTCCCTACGGTTTGGGCCGGGCTGTTGCAGGAAATCCAAACCCAAGGCCAGCCGCCCAAAGGCTTCGCAGATCTTGTGGTCGGCGGCTCGGCCGCGCCACGGTCGATGATTCTTGCGTTCGAGGAAATGGGCATCAACGTCAACCAGGCGTGGGGCATGACCGAAATGAGCCCGATTGGCACCCGTGGCATTCTGCCCGTTGCACTGAAACAAAGCCCCCTTGATGCGCAGGTTGACGCCAAGGTCGGCGCTGGCCGCCGCCTGTTCGGCGTGGATTTCAAGCTGATAGATGAGGATGGCAGTGAGGTGCCGCACGATGGCGAAACGCACGGAGAGCTTTTCGTGCGTGGCAACACGGTCATCTCGGGCTACTTCAAGAATGACAATGCAACAGCGGCTGCAATGGACAAGGATGGCTGGTTCGGTACAGGCGATGTGGCAACGGTGGATGACAATGGCAGGCTGATTGTGCGCGATCGGGCCAAAGATCTGGTGAAGTCCGGCGGTGAATGGATCAGCTCGATAGACCTTGAAAACGCCGCGATTTCCCATCCCGGAATAAACACCTGCGCTGTGATTGCCATTGCCCATCCCAAATGGGACGAACGGCCGGTGCTGGTCGTGGTGCCCGAAGGCGATACACGCGTGACCCTTGAAGAGATACACGCGCATCTCTCCTCGCATTTCGCCCGCTGGCAATTGCCAGACGACATCCTGTTTGTTGACGCACTGCCGCTAACCGCAACGGGTAAGGTTTCGAAACTGACCCTGCGCGAGAAATTTGCCGACTACACGCTGCCTGACCTTCGAAAAGGTGTTTCATGAGTCTCGATCTCGACACAGACGCTTTGGGCACATGGGCCAAAACCCACCTTCCAGCAATGTCCGGCCCTATCCAAGCGACGAAGTTTTCCGGCGGGCAATCCAACCCGACCTACTGCCTCGACACGCCTGACGGGCAGTTCGTTCTGCGCCGCAAGCCTCCCGGTGTTTTGCTGAAGTCGGCGCACGCCGTGGATCGGGAATTCCGTGTGCAAAAGGCCCTTGCCAACACCGATGTGCCTGTGCCCGGGATGCATGCGCTTTGCGAAGACGACAGCGTCATTGGTTCGGCCTTTTACATCATGGAACGTGTAGAAGGGCGTAACTTCGACCAGCCCAGCCTGCCCAATGAGACGCCAGCAGGACGTGGGGCGATCATAGACGCCATGAACCTAACTTTGGTGGCCATTCATTCGGTGGACATCGATGCGGCCGGTCTGTCGGACTACGGACCCCCTGGGCATTATTGCCAACGTCAGACCGACCGCTGGACCCAGCAATACCGCGCCACCCGGACCGAGGAAGTCTTGGATATGGATGCGCTCATTGACTGGTTGCAGGCCAACATGCCCGCAGACGATGGCCAGCGCACCCTGGTTCACGGGGATTTCCGCCTCGACAATCTGCTGTACGCACCAGATGCGCCACAAGTGGCCGCGGTGCTGGATTGGGAATTGTCGACCATCGGGCACCCCTATGCCGACCTGGCCGCCGTGATC
>JBCBTE010000027.1:0-26422 GCA_039818805.1 Pseudomonadota bacterium | reverse complement strand
TCGGAACGCGCTGTCTTTGGACCCGAGGCGGTACCGGCGGCCCCGCCATCCGGCAGCTTCTCGAAGGACACGGGCGGCTTGTCCTCGTTGAACGTGGCCACCAGATGCAGCGGCGCACGTGGGGTCAACACCTGTGCCTGTCTGCCGAACGCACTGGACCCGACGACCAAAACAAAGCCCGTCAGACCGTCAAGGATCGCATGTGTGTCTTCCAAATCATGATCGCTCACGCCCATGCCCTGCGCGAGGTATCCGGTCAGCCCGTAACCTTCGAGGTCTTCGATCTTGATCAGATCGACGTGACCCGGGTCCAGCGTGGTTGCCCCCAAGGCCTGCTGCACTGGCCAATTGCCGTTGCGACGGTTGAAGGCTTTTGCCTCGGCTGGATCAAGATCCACGTCAAACACGCGCACCACGCCAATCTCGGTGGCCTTGATTTCAATGCGGTCGCTCATACCATGACCTCGACCGGACCTCGTGCGCGCAGGTTGCGTGCCAAGAGATCCATCGCCGCCATGCGCACGGCGACGCCCATCTCCACCTGCTCTTGGATGACGCTGCGGTTGATATCGTCGGCGATCTCGCCGTCAATTTCCACACCCCGGTTCATCGGTCCGGGGTGCATCACAATCGCATTCTCCTTGGCATGGCTCAGCATTTCGGCGTCCAGCCCGTAGCGATGGTAGTATTCCCGTTCCGACGGGATAAATCCGCCATCCATCCTTTCGCGCTGAAGCCGTAGCATCATCACCACGTCCACGTCTTTTAGCCCTTCGCGCATGTCGTCAAAGACCTCGACACCAAAATCGGCAATTCCCGAAGGCATCAATGTCGGCGGCCCTACCAGCCGCACCCGGTTCTCCATCTTGCCCAACAGCAGGATATTCGACCGCGCCACACGGGAATGCGCGATATCCCCGCAAATCGCGACGCTCAGCCGATGCAGCCGGCCCTTGGCGCGCCGGATGGTCAGCGCATCCAACAGCGCCTGCGTGGGATGTTCATGCCGCCCGTCGCCTGCGTTCAGCACCGCGCAATTCACTTTCTGCGCCAAAAGGTCCACCGCACCGGATTGTGGATGCCGCACCACCAGAAGATCAGGATGCATCGCATTCAGCGTCATCGCCGTGTCGATCAGCGTTTCACCCTTTTTGATGCTGCTCGCCTGCATCGCCATGTTCATCACATCCGCGCCCAATCGCTTGCCCGCGATCTCAAAGCTCGCCTGCGTCCGGGTGGAATTTTCAAAGAACATGTTGATCTGCGTCAGCCCGGCCAACGTGTCAGAGTGCTTCTGATCCCGCCGATTGAGATCGACATACTGATCGGCCAGATCAAGAAGTGTGGAAATATCAGACGGCGCCAAGGGTTCGATCCCCAGAAGATGCGCGTGTTCAAATGCCATGCCACCTCTCTCCCGTCCAAATTCTTGGGGCTTATAGAAAACAGATGGTTTCGGGGCAACCCACCGTGTCGCATTCGGGCGCTCTTCGAAACATGTACAGAGGAAAGCACCTGACCTTCCCCCTACTGCGCAGTCCCGCTAACCTGCCCCCATGACGCAAAGCTTGGATTCGCACACCGCCCTTGCACAGCTCGACTGGCAGATCGACCTCGGTGCGACCGAGGCCATTCTGGATGCGCCGGTAAACAGATACGAAGCGCCCGACCGGCTGGCCCCGGCGCCCAAGACCAAGGCCGCGCCGCCCATTCCGACTACGGTCCCGGACATCGACGCTGTGGCCGAAGCGCGAGCCGCAGCCTCCAAGGCTCAATCCCTTGAAGAACTTCATGCCGCCCTTGCCGCCTTCGAGCATTGCGATCTCAAACGCGGCGCGCGCAATCTGGTCTTCTCGGATGGCCACGCCGCCGCCCGCGTGATGATCATAGGCGAGGCCCCGGGCCGGGACGAGGATTTGCAAGGCAAGCCTTTCGTGGGCCGTGCGGGACAACTCTTGGACAAGATGCTCGCCGCCATCGGCCTGTCCCGCCAGAACGACGACCCGCAAACCGGCACCTACATCACCAACGTCCTGCCCTGGCGCCCGCCGCAAAACCGCGATCCAAAACCAGAAGAAATCGCCATGATGCGCCCCTTCGTGCAGCGCCATGTGGACCTCGTGAACCCCGATATCCTTGTTCTCATGGGCAATATTTCTTGCGATGCGGGTTTGGGTCGTCGCGGAATCACCAAACTGCGCGGCAATTGGGCCGAGGCCTACGGTAAACCCACTCTGCCCATGTTCCACCCGGCATATCTGTTGCGCAACCCGGCGGCCAAACGCGCGGCCTGGGCCGATCTTTTGGATCTTGCAGCGCGCCTTGAAGGACAGTCATGAAAATTCTCGCCTTTTCCGACCTGCATTTGGCCCGCGCCCGCTCGGCCGCGATCGTCGAGGCCAGTGCTGCGGCCGACCTTGTCATAGGTGCGGGAGATTTCTGCAACCACCGCAAGGGCCTGGATGACGCCATGGTGATGCTGTCCGGAATTAAAAAGCCAATGATCATGGTGCCGGGAAACGCTGAAAGCCATGCAGAGCTAGAGGCGGCCGCGTTGTCGAACGCCACCGTTTTACATGGAACGGGCACCGAGCATGAAGGTTTGGCCGTCTTCGGTCTTGGTTACGGTGTACCCACGACACCTTTCGGAGACTGGTCCTGTGATCTGACCGAGGCCGAGGCGGAAGCACTTCTAGCGCCATGCGACGCAGCCGATGTTCTGATCCTGCATTCGCCACCCAAGGGGATTGCAGACGAAACCTCTGACGGTTTTTCGGTCGGGTCGACCGCCCTGCGCGATGCCATCACGCGCATCCAACCACGGCTGGCGGTGTGTGGTCACATCCACGACAGCTGGGGCGTCACAGGGCGCATCGGTAAAACACAGGTTGTCAATCTGGGCCCGCGCCCCAATTGGTTCGATATCTCCCCGACATAAATCAACAACAGGCTTTCATGTCCCGCATCGACGACTCCAAGGAATTCATTCCGGTTCGGATTGCCCTTCTGACCGTTTCTGACACCCGCGACTCCAGCCAGGACCGCTCGGGCGACGTTTTATCTGACCGCATTACGCAAGCCGGGCATGTGCTGGCTGAACGGCGCATCGTGCGCGATGAGCGCGAGCAGATCGCAGCCCAGTTGCGCACGTGGATCGAGGACGAAACGGTGGACGTTGTGTTTTCGACCGGTGGCACCGGTCTGACGGGACGCGATGTGACTGTCGAAGCGCACCGGGATGTCTACGAAAAGGAAATCGATGCCTTCGGCACCGTTTTCACCATTGTGTCGATGCAGAAGATCGGCACCAGCGCCGTGCAGTCCCGCGCCACGGGTGGCGTGGCGGGTGGAACGTATCTTTTTGCCTTGCCCGGCAGTCCCGGCGCCTGCAAGGACGCTTGGGACGAGATCCTCAAACATCAGTTTGATTACCGTCACGGCCCGTGCAATTTTGTTGAAATCATGCCGCGCCTTGATGAACATTTGCGACGGAAATGATGAAACTCTGCGTTCAATCCGTGCAAGCTTGGCGTTCGTATATATCTGTATGATATGAAAACACCGCGCCCAGTGCGTGTAAGAGGTTGATCTGAATGCGGTTCCTGCGCCAAAGCCTGACCGGACTGTTCCTGCTGTCGCTGACATTGGGACTGATGGTCTATGCCGGACAGATCGTGTACTCCGCCGTGCAAGACCGGATCAACAAAGAAACCGAAGCACCCCCACGCCGCGAACGGATCTTCGCGGTAAACGTGATCACGGCCGCACCGGGCACAGAAACCCCTGTATTGACCGCGTATGGCGAGGTGCAAAGCCAACGCACTCTGGAAATCCGCGCCAAAGCGAGCGGCACCCTGACCGAATTGGCCAGCGTGTTCGAGGATGGCGGGCAGGTGCGAGCCGGGCAATTGTTGGCGCAGATCGACCCTTCGGATGCGCAATTCGCCCTCGATTTGGCCAAAAGTGATCTCACGGATGCAGAAGCCGAACAACGCGAGGCTTTGCGCGGACTGACCCTGGCGCGCGACGAGTTATCTGCGGCGCGGACACAAGCCGCCTTGCGCGAAAAGGCTTTGACCCGTCAGCTTGATCTGGAAGAGCGCGGCGTAGGCACCGCGGCCACGGTCGAACTGGCCGAACTGGATGCCGCACAATCCAAACAGGCGGTTCTGACGATGCGCCAATCCGAGGCCAGCGCTGAGGCACGTGTCGATCAGGCCAAGACCCGGCTGTCACGCGCCCGCATCGCGTTGGCCGAGGCCCAAAAGGCAGTGGAAGACACCACAATCACCGCCGCCTTCACGGGCACATTGCGTGATGTTTCCGTGGTCGAGGGTCGACTTGTGTCGGTCAATGAAAAGATGGCGGCGCTGATTGATAGCAACGAGTTGAACGTGGCCTTTCGTGTCTCAACCGCGCAATATGCCCGCTTGTTGGATGAAGACGGTCAAATCTCGTCGGCGCCCGTGCGTGCCTCCCTCGACGTCTTTGGGTTGGAAGTGGCCACGACAGGCCGTGTTACCCGCGCCAGCGGGGCCGTCGAAGAAGGCCAGACCGGGCGTTTCATCTTTGCCCGGCTTGATTCACCACAAGGCATGAAGCCCGGCGATTTCGTGACCGTCGAGATCGAAGAGCCACCGCTGGACAACGTTGTGCGGCTACCGGCCACGGCGCTTGGATCGAACGGCACGGTGCTGGCCGTGACGGATGATGAACGCTTGCGTTCGATCCCGGTGACCTTACTGCGTCGCCAAGGCAACGCCATTCTGGTACGCGGTGACGGTCTGGATGGTCAGGATATCGTGGCCGAGCGCAGCCCGCTTCTTGGCCCTGGTTTGAAGGTGCGCGCGATCAGCCGATCCGAAGACCTTGGAACTGCCGCCGCTGACATGCTGGAGCTCAGCGACGACCGTCGCGCGCGCCTGCGTCAATTCGTGGAAACAAACACGAACATGCCCGAGGCGGTCCGGTCTCGCCTGCTTAGCCAACTGGATCAACCGCTGGTTCCCGCAAGTACCGTCGAGCGGCTGGAACGCCGGATGGGCGGCTAGCAGATGGCGCGCGGCCTGCCTCCCAAGGCCAGCGGGATGATTTCCTATTTCACCCGCCATCCCACGGCGGCGAACCTGCTGCTGGTGGTGTTGGTCGTGTTGGGACTAGCGGCGGCACCGCGTATGCAGGCGCAGTTCTTTCCAGACGTGATCATCGACAACGTGACAGTTGGCGTGGTCTGGGAGGGGGCCAGCGCCGAGGATATCGATTCCGGCGTGGTGCAGGTTCTTGAACCTGCTTTGTTGGCCGTCGAAGGCGTGACCACAAGCACATCCAGCAGCCGCGAAGACAGCGCCAGCATGGTGCTGGAGTTTGAGCCGGGATGGGACATGGGCCGCGCCGCAAACGAAGTTGAGGCCGCGGTCGACGGCATCACCGACTTGCCCGAGGAAGCCGAGGAGCCCACGGTCACGCGCGGCGCATGGCGGGACCGGGTGACAGATCTGGTAATCACCGGCCCCGTGGCACCCGCACAACTAGGCCAGTTCGCGGATGAGCTTGTCACGCGGCTTTACGATGCTGGCGTCACGCGCACGACAGTGCGGGGTGTCACCGCACCGCAAACCATTGTCGAGGTGCCCACCACCAACCTGATTGCCTACGACGTCACCATGGCCGAGATTGCCGCGGTCGTCAGCGAGGAGGTTGACACAGACCCTGCGGGCGATGTGACCGGTGGTGCCACCCGCGTCCGGGTGGGCGTGGAAAAACGCGGCGCGGACCAGATTGCCGCGATCGTCCTGCGCTCGAATCCGGACGGCACCAAGCTGACTATCGGAGATGTCGCAAGTGTAAGGCTGGAAGGGATTGACCGAGAGCGCCAGTATTTCGTTGGTGACGAACCCGCAATGCAAATCCGGGTGGACCGTTCCGCCCAAGGTGACGCCATCGATATCCAGGCACAGGTCGAAGAGATCGCGGCCGCGATGGAAAACACCCTGCCCGAAGGGGTCGAGATATCGCTGATCCGTACACGCTCCGAAGCGATTTCAGGGCGACTGAACATGCTTCTCGACAATGGGCTGACCGGCCTTGCCCTCGTGGTGGCCCTGCTCTTTTTGTTCCTGAACGCCCGCACGGCTTTCTGGGTGGCCGCCGGAATTCCTGTGGCGATGCTGGCCACGATCGCGCTGATGTATGTGGGTGGGCTGACAATCAACATGATCTCGCTGTTCGCGCTGATCATCACGTTGGGCATCGTGGTGGATGACGCGATCGTGGTTGGCGAACATGCCGATGCGCGGGTGCGAAAATATGGCGAAACCCCCGTTCAGGCGGCCGAACGGGCGGCCAGCCGCATGGCCCTGCCGGTGTTTTCGGCCACGTTGACCACGCTGATCGCCTTTTTTGGTTTGGTCGCCATTGGCGGGCGGTTTGGTGACCTGATCATAGATAT
This sequence comes from Pseudomonadota bacterium, assembly GCA_039818805.1. Classification (GTDB taxonomy): domain Bacteria; phylum Pseudomonadota; class Alphaproteobacteria; order Rhodobacterales; family Rhodobacteraceae; genus Roseovarius. Next base: position 19,974 of record JBCBTE010000027.1, on the reverse strand, counting down.
CCCGTTCACCGTTATCGTCGTTCTGACCGCCTCGTTGGTGGAATGCTTCCTGATCCTGCCGCACCACATGTCGCACGCGCTGGTGCATGCCGCCAAGGAACGCTGGTACGACTGGCCCAGCCGGACGGTCAATCGCGGCTTCGTCCAGATCCGGGAACGCGCCTTCCGACCTTTCATCGCCTTGGTGATCCGGGCGCGCTATCCGGTTTTGGCGGGGATTGTCGTCATCCTTGCCAGCCAGGCCGCGCTGTTCATCAAGGGCGATGTTCAATGGCGGTTCTTCAACGCGCCCGAACGCGGCAGCATCACGGGCAACTTCAGCATGACACCCGGCGCCACCCGCGAAGACACGCTGGAGATGATGCGCGAAATTCAGCGGGCGACGGACGAGGTGGGGCGCGATTACGAAGAACGCCATGGCATCAACCCGCTGGATTTCGTGTTGGCCGAGGTCGGTGGCAACGCAGGCGGCGGCCTGGCCGGGGCGGACACCAAGGATGCGGATCAACTCGGCGGCATTTCCATCGAACTTATCGACCCTGATCTGCGGCCCTATTCCAGCTTTGCGTTCGTTGCAGACCTGCAAGAGGCCGTGGACCGGCATCCGTTGACCGAAGAGCTAAGCTTTCGCGGGTGGCGGTCTGGTCCCGGCGGTGATGCGCTGGATGTCGAATTCTTCGGCGCGTCCGCCCAAACCCTAAAAGCCGCGTCCGAAGCTCTGAAAGAGGCCCTGTTGCAATATCCGGAAGTGTCGGCCGTTCAGGACAACCTAGCCTATGACAAGCAGGAACTGGTGCTGGAACTGACACCGCAAGGCCAGGCGCTGGGCTTCAGCATCGACAGCATGGGCAGCGTGTTGCGCCACCGCTTGAACGGGATCGAGGCGGCCACCTACCCGGTCGGCGCGCGCAGCGCCGAAATTCGCATTGAACTTCCCGAGTCGGAGCTGACCGCCGATTTCCTTGAGCGCATGCAGATCCGCGCGCCGACCGGGTCCTACATTCCACTTGCGGATATCGTCAGCGTGGAACAGCGTGTCGGGTTCTCGACCATTCGTCGTGAAAACGGCATCCGGCATGTCAATGTCACGGGCGACATCTCCGAGGATGAGCCAGCGCGTGCCGAGGCCGTCAGCCAGGCGTTGGAAACAGAAATTCTGCCTCAGATTTCAAGCACCTATCAGGTGGAATGGCGTCTGGGTGGCCTGTCCGAGCAAGAAGACGAATTCCTCGCCGATGCGCGCCTTGGCCTCGCTTTGACCTTGATCGGTATCTATCTGGTGCTTGCATGGGTTTTCGCCAGTTGGACACGACCGGTTGTGGTCATGGCGATCATCCCATTTGGTCTGGTCGGAACGATTTACGGTCACGCCTATTGGGACGTTCCGCTATCGATGTTCACGGTTGTCGGCTTGTTGGGAATGACGGGCATCATCATCAACGATTCAATCGTTCTTGTGACGACAATCGACGAATACGCAAAGGACCGCGGCATGATCCCGGCCATCATCGAAGGGACGGTGGACCGGCTTCGGCCCGTGATCCTGACGACACTGACCACGGTGCTCGGCCTCGCCCCGCTGTTGTTCGAGAAATCCACGCAGGCACAGTTTATCAAACCGTCGGTGATCACGCTGGTCTACGGGTTGGCCTTCGGGATGGTGCTTGTCCTGCTGCTGGTGCCCGCCATCATCGCGATCCAACAGGATGTGCGCCGTCAGACGGACGCCCTGCGCCGCGCTCTGCGCAGCCGCCCCGGCGAATTGCGCATTGCGATGACTGGCGGCGTGGCGATGATTCTTGGCTGGCTGGCCATCACTCTGGGCGCGGCGAGCGTTCACGGCACGTTGCCCGGCGTTCTGACAGGTCTCTTTCCAGTGCTGGCCACGCTGCCCGCGATGTCCGCTGCCCTTTTGGCCTTCATATCGGGGGCGGCGCTGATCGCCGTGCTGCTATATGCCGTCATTGCGCTGCGCCACGCCCTGCGGCGTCAGCCTGCGGAACAGCCCTGAATATCCACTGCTGATCCTTGGCCCAATACGGTGATCCGCAAAGCCGAACGATCCAGCGCAAAAGACCGCCCCTGAACATGCTGCAAGGTGGTCTGCGCCACCAGCGTGTTGCCTTGCCGCTTTGTCTTTGCCGGGGCGACCCAGATACTCGAATCGCGGGGCTCGAACACGGCCATTTCCGACCCGGACAATTTCGGCATCGTGATCTTCGCGGTCAAAGCCAACCCGTCCTTTGCGGGCGACAATCGGCATTCGACACCACGCACACCGGCCTCGGATGCCGTGAAAGGCCGCGCTGCCAATGCTGCAACAATGGATGGGTCGGGGTTTTTCGCGACCTTCGGCAAATCCTGTGCAACGTTCACCGTGATCGGCACGCACACATCCTTGCAAACACCGATCTCGATCCGGCCTTTCAACGCGGCGTCGCCTCCGCGCGCAGTCGGTGTAACCCGAAGCGGAAGAATGACATCCTGATCATAGCCGATCGTCAAGTATCCGAATTGCGGTACCACTTTGGGCGATGGCCATTGCACATCAACCCGCGCCACGTTGCGTGACCCGTACCAATTGAAGACAGGCGGAATACCGGCGTCACCCGGCGCGCGCCAATAGGTTTTCCACCCGGGCCCTAGGTCGAGATGCAAGGCCGCCATGTGACTGCCATCATCCGCGCGCCACCCGGGCAAGACGGTGACCTCCACCATATCCGACAGGTCTTGCGCCTGAACGGGCCAAGCCATAAGCGCCAAGCACGCGGCTTTTACAGCCGTTCCAAGCAGTGTTTTCGGTTTTCTCATGTCCACCCACATGGCTGTTCGTGCGATCAATGCCAACTCACATTCAAGCGAGAAATCGCTATGATGCTGCGAGACCACGCTTGCGCCTCGCCTCGCGCGCGCCCATCATTGCACGATATCAAACGCGTTTCGAGAAAACCCTGACCCGTGACCTTTCGCGAAACGCAAGGAAACAATATGTCGTAGTTACGCGTTCTAAGTTTAGTTGAAAGCCCAAGTTCAAATCGAAATGCCACAAACAAAAGGCACATCCGTGAGCGACATCGACCTGACCGGCAAACTTCTGATCGCGATGCCTGCGATGGGCGACCCGCGTTTTTCGCAATCGGTCGTTTTCATGTGTGCACATTCGGACGAAGGCGCCATGGGTCTGATCGTGAACAAACGCGCGGATGATCTGCGGCTTTATGACTTGCTGGATCAACTGAAGATCGATCGCGATACGGATGCGCGCGACCTACCCGTTCATTTCGGCGGTCCTGTCGAACATGGTCGCGGTTTCGTGCTCCACGATTATGGCTATCATTCTTCGATTTCGACACTGGATGTGAACGACGATTTCGCGATGACCGCGACGATGGATATCCTGGAAGACCTGGCCTTTGGCCGCGGTCCCGCCCGTAACATCATCGCGCTGGGCTATGCGGGCTGGGGCCCCGGACAGCTTGAGGCAGAGATATCGCAAAACGCCTGGCTTACTGTCGAGGCTGACAAAGATCTTGTTTTTGGCGCCAGCGACCCCGGCAAATGGGAAGCTGCGCTTAACAAGCTTGGCATCAGTTCGGTTGCGCTGTCCTCGGAGGCCGGGCGCGCCTGATCCGCGCTATTTCGTGTACATCTGCTTTTTAAAAGCCCGCGTGCGCTCGGTCGCCTCGGCCGTACCGTCATGATAGGTGCCGAACCATTGATCGAACGGAATCTCGGACGTGCCGTAGTTGCACTCGAAATACCGATGGTGCAGCTGGTGAAAGAAATCCCCTGCCCGCGCCGCCGGCTGATCTTTCGGGATCAGCTTTTCGAACCCCGAATGCGACAGCACCGGGCTGATCTGTTGAAAATAGACGTGAAACAGAAGATGCAGCGGATGCGAGGCGACGACCAGATGGACAAAATAGGTCGTGAAATACAGGCAATTCTCGTACCAGTGGTTCGATATGCCCGACCAAGGCCCGACATTGACGTTTCGGTGATGCACGGCATGCACGTGCTTGTATAATTTCGGGTGATGCTCCAGCCGGTGCACCCAATAGAAATGCAACCCCGACCACATTGGGATGAAAAACATCCAGACCACGAACCAAACCGGCGCACTGGCGAAGGTAATCGTCGGTGCCCAACCATTGGCCATCGCCCAGAAGATCAGCCATTGATAGACTGTGGCCATGGTCATCGCACTTCCAAGTGTCCACCAGATGTTGTCCCAAACCTGATTGTTAAAGGTGAATGTGCCGTTGTTGCGTGTCAGGTCCCGGCGGTCGAACTTCGTCTTCATGTCCTGACCGCGGCGGATGTACAGCCACCAGTGCAAACCGCCGGCCACGATCGTCTGCGGGATCACGTTCATCAGCCAGATCGTGGCCATCCAACCGAGGCCGAATGTCGCCATCGTCTCCAACGGCGGCAGAAAAAGCACATACCCCAATACCGTAATTGCAAAGCACAGTGTTAAGGCCGTGATCTGCAACCACGCCCCGCTATACCACCGCATCACAGCTTGCGGATCAGGGGGCCAACGGAACAGCGGGTTCAGCCTGACCAACCCTTCAGGCCGGTGGTTCCAGCGTTCGGCCTCAAGGTCATGCACCGCATCTGTGGTCGTGTCTGCCTCAGCTTGCATAGTCCGATCCATCTTCATCAAGAATGGCCATCAACTCGGACAGATGGCGCTCGGACTGGTCGGGATAGTCTTCCAGTTCAAGCGCCGTTTTCTCGGCAACGTCATGACTTAGTATCCGTAGCGGCCGTCCGGTTTGCAGCGCCCGAATGTAGGTCTCGGCGGCCCGCTCGAAATAGTACATCCGATTGAAACAATCGGCGACGGTATCGCCCATCACCAGAATGCCATGGTTGCCCATGATCATGACTTTCTTCGACGGATCCTGAAGCTGCGCGGCACACCGCTCGCCCTCTCCTTCAAACGCCAGCCCGCCAAATTCTTCATCCACAACATAGCGGTTGTAAAAAGTCGCCGTGTTCTGATCGATCGGCGGCATGGTACTGTCGGCCAGACAGGCCAGAACCGTGGCATGGATCGAATGCACATGCATCAGACACCGATGATGCGGACAGCGCCGATGCACTGAACCGTGCAAACCCCAGGCGCTTGGATCCGGTGCGCCGGGCCGGTCCAACGTCTTGGGGTCATTGGCATCCAAGAGCAGCAGATCGGACGCCTTGATCCGGCTGAAATGCACCTGGTTTGGGTTCATCAGAAACTGGGTTCCGTCGGCGTTCACCGCCAGGCTGAAATGATTGGCCACCGACTCGTGCATGTTAAGCCGTTCGGTCCACCGAAACGTGGCGGCCAACTCGACCCTCTCTTTCCAGTGGGCGATGTTGGGCATCACGGCGGGCGTGGGTTGTTGCATGGCGCATCTCCTGCAAAGCGTTGCGTTTACCTTGCCGATCCGCACGAAACTTTACAAACGATGGATTTCAGGCCATTTCATTAAGAAAATTAATGTATGGATCGTGCATACACATGTCCAATTCCGGCCTGCCCCCGCTCACTTGGTTGCGCGCTTTCGAGGCCGCGGCACGTCACCTGTCCTTCACGCAGGCCGCGCGAGAACTGAACCTGACCCAATCCGCGATCAGTCAGCATGTCCGCTCGCTTGAATCCTTCCTGGGGCGCGAGCTGTTTATCCGCCGCACCCGCGCATTGATGCTGACCGAGGCAGGCGCGAACTATCTGCCGACCGTGCGCGAAGCCTTTGACGTGCTCGCCCGGGGAACACGGTCGTTCATCGGCGGCGATCCCGGGCAATCTCTCATGGTCCAATGCAACATCGGGTTTTCAGTCTTCTGGCTGACGCCACGCCTGCATCGGTTCTTTGCCGCAAACCCGTCGATTACCCTGACCATCACCACCTCGATCTGGGATCCCGAGCGCGAAGCCCAGAACGCCCAAGTGGAAATCCGGTTCGGACGCGAGGGTGACATGCCCGATACCGCCAGGCGGCTGATGCGCAGCACCATGTACCCGGTTTGCGCGCCGGGCTACCAAGATGGCGCGTTCAACCTGGAAAGTGCGCGGCTGTTCGACTGCTCGGGCATGATGGGCAATTGGGAATACTGGTGCGGCGCCAATGCCCTGCCGTTCGACCGCATGACGCAGATCAACCTGGCCTCGACCTATGTGATCGCCATGAACGCGGCGCTTTACGGCGCGGGCGTGTGCATGAGCCATGACACTTTGTGCCAACACCTGTTGGACAAAGGCGACCTTGTTCGCCCCTGCCCGCAGACCGCCCTTTTACCAGAAGGTTATTTCCTTCTTGCGCCGGCCAGCCACGATGAAACCGCGGCCAGCCGGGCCTTTACAGCGTGGCTTTTCGCTGAACTTGGTATCTGACACCGACTGGGCAGGCCGAGCTTGCCAACTGGGTTGGTCTGACCCCCGTGTCTGCGGCTTGAAGGGCCAAGGCGGGCAAACAGAAACCCGGTGCCCGAAAAGAGACCGAAGGCTCCGATCAGCGCACTGGTTTCGTGACAATTGTCTGATTTGTTTGGTAGCGGAGGAGGGACTTGAACCCCCGACACGCGGATTATGATTCCGCTGCTCTAACCAACTGAGCTACTCCGCCAAACCGTGGCGCTAGGTATGACAGGCCATGTCTTACGTCAAGGGGGAAATGGGGTCATTTGCGCCTTGCGGGCCGGGGCCGGCCTGCGCATTCTTGCTGTCATGACAGACGATATCGACACACTTCTTGATGCCTTGCAGACTGCGCTTGGCAAACCTTATGTCCTGACGGAAGAAGCCGCTGTTCCGTACACCATGGATTGGACCGGGCGCCCCAACTGCACGCCGCTTGCCGTATTACGCCCCGGCGATACCGCGCAGGTGTCGACAGCGGTCAAACTGGCGGCGCGTCACGGCACGCCGATAGTCCCGGTTTCAGGCAATACCGGCCTGACCAAGGGCACCACGGCAGATGGTGCGCTGCTGTTGTCGCTGGATCGTTTGAACACGATCCGCGAGATCCGCCCTGACGCTCGTATCGCGGTGGTCGAGGCCGGCGTGATCCTGTCGCGGCTGCACGAAGCCGCGGATGCCCATGATCTGATCTTTCCACTCACTTTCGGCGCCCGCGGCTCGGCCATGATCGGCGGGGCTTTGTCCACCAATGCGGGCGGCTCTAACGTGGTGCGTTATGGCAGCACCCGTGGCCTTTGCCTTGGGGTCGAGGCGGTCCTGGCCGATGGGCGCGTGCTGAACCTGATGAGCGGCGTGCACAAGGACAATTCCGGTTACGACCTGCGCGACCTTCTGATCGGGTCCGAAGGCACGTTGGGCATCATCACCGCCGCTGTTCTGAAACTGTCACCCAAGCCCAAGGCCTATGTCGCCGCCATGGTGGCGTGCCCGTCTGTCCCTGATGCGCTGCGCGTGCTCAATCGTCTTCAATCCGAAACCGGCGGCGCGGTTGAGGCGTTCGAATTGATGCCCGGCACCTACATCGACGCGCATCTCGCCCGATTTCCCGACGCGCGCGCCCCATTTGACCAACGCCATGACACGAATATTTTTGTCGAGCTTGGGGCCCTGTCGACCAGCGACAGCACACCGGACAACAGCGGTCGGATACCTGCCTTGGCGCGTCTCGAATCCGTGTTGGCCGATCTGCTGGAGGCAGGCATTGTGCTGGATGCTGTGATCGCCCAGAACGAAACCCAACGAACCGAAATGTGGGCCCGGCGCGAAGCCGCGGCCGAATTGTCCCGGCTGCATGATCCCATCGTCGACAATGACATCGCGGTTCCCGTCGATCGGATGCAGGACCTTATTGCCGGTATCGAAACCCGGGCGCGTGCGCTCGATCCGGGAATCAAATTCCTGCATGTCGCCCATTTGGGGGACGGCAATCTGCATTTTTCCGGCTGGCCGGACAGCCGCGACCCCGAAGTGCATGCCGCCATCAACCGCGCGGTCGAAGATGTGGCGATATCTCTTGGGGGATCGTTTTCCGCAGAGCACGGTGTCGGCCTATCGAAACTGCCCGCCATGGCGCTGCACAAGGATCCCGTAGCCCTGGACGTGATGCGCGCCATCAAGCGGGCCTTGGACCCGAACGGCATCCTGAATCCGGGCAAGGTGGTACCTGCCGCACATACCGTGAAACCACCAAAAACCTAGCCGATCGAACAGGGTGAAACAGGCCGTCACTGGTACAAATCCGGTATTCAGGTTCACCAGAATCAGCGGTTTTGCCTATTTTTTGTGCATTTTTTGGTATATATTTGGTATACTTTTTGGCCACGTCAAAAAAACTTGCTGTGCCGAGGATTGGCTGGTGATTTCGTAAAAAACGCCCAGAACAAACCGTTCGACCTGCAATTACCTGCGGCGCACATCTTAAATTCTAAAACAATATCAAAGACCTAAGAAATCTCATTCCCAATACCTTCTCGGCACACCACGTGAGCATACCGTTTGGTTGTCATGTCACGCCACCGATTTGCGGTCTGAAAAGGTTAAAAAAAATCTTGGCGGATTCCGCTTCAAAGGCTTGAGTAAGGGCGTCGCCGGAATCGAAGCGTACGGGACTGCGCGGGCCGGCCAACACGGAGGTAAAACAAAAAATGGAAGAACAACTCGCGGAACTCGCGGCCAAGGTGGCCGAGATGGAGGCGAAGGGGAATCTGACGAACACAATGTTCGCGGAAACGTACTACTACTTGACCATCCCCTTGATGATCATCATCCACGCCGGCTTTCTGGCCTATGAAATGGGAGCCTCGCGCGCCAAGAATGCGCTCTCGTCGGGCGTCAAAAATATCCTAGCCTTCGCATTCGTGATCCCGGCCTTCTACTTCTTCGGCTGGTGGGTCTATTGGGGCTTTCCCACGGGCTTTTCGCTTTCGGCGGGTCCGAACGGCATCTCGGGCGCGGAATACGCCAACAGCTTTGCCTGGGCATGGGGCGACGCTGCGGCGTCGATGGGCCCAAATATCGATGACCAGATTTCAGGTGTGTTCTGGGGGGCTTTCACGCTCTTTGCAGCGACCACCGCATCGATCATGTCGGGCGCTGTAATCGAACGCATCCAGACCGTGGGCTTCGTAATCTGCGCCGTCGTTCTAGGCGGGTTCAGCTGGACACTGGCGGCCGCCTGGGGCTGGCACGCCGATGGCTGGCTGGTCCAGAACTGGGGCGTCCATGACTTCGGCGCGGCGGGCCTCGTGCACGCGGTTGCGGCCTTCTTCGCCCTTGGCGTCCTGATTAATCTTGGGCCGCGCATCGGCAAGTTCAACGAAGACGGCACGGCCAATGACCTTCCAGGTCACAACATGCCGTTCACGGCCACGGGCCTCATGCTCATTGTTGTAGGCTTCTGGGGCTTCCTGATGGCCTGTCTGGTTGTCGGCGGCGAGGCTTGGTCATGGGGGGCCAACTTCACCACCATCTACGGCACTCCGACGAACCTAGGTGCGCTCAGCTTTAACATCCTTATGGGTGTTTCGGGCGGCATTATCGGTGCATGGCTCTTTACGCGTGATCCGTTCTGGATGATGTCGGGCGCACTGGCAGGTCTGATCTCAGTGGCTTCGGGCCTCGATATCTACTTCCCGTCGCTGACCTTCATCATTGCGATCATTGCAGGCATCATGTTGAAACCGGCCGCCAAGGTGCTCGAGAACATGGGCATCGATGACGCCGTGGGCGCGGTCACCGTGCACGGCACGATGGGCATTTACGGTATGCTGATGCTGGGCATTTTCGCTTCGGGCTACCCAGCCCTGCAAGGCGCAGAAGCCCCAACGGTTACCCTTGTTGGCCAGATCGTCGGAGCCGTGGTGTTTATCGCCATCGGTTTGATCACCGGTTTCGTCACCTCGCTCGTTCTTAAAATGCTGGGAATGTTGCGGGTGCCCGAAGCAGCGGAAATCGCAGGTCTGGACACGGTCAAAGTACCGGCACAGGCCTATCCCGAAGGCATCGGGGTCTCGCCCCCGGCGTCGCAATAACTCGAACAGGAGGAACACATCATGGGATTTCCCTTTGACACACCAACCTGGGACAGCGTCAGCGGCGCGATCTTTCCGGGAATGGGGTCGGCGATGCCCGGCGCCTTTACGGTAATTGCCATCGCAATCTGCATTGTCGCCTTGCTCTTTGGCAACGGTGTCGAAAGCAGCAAGTATAAGAACCACAAGTAACGGTCTATACCTTACCTAATGGCGCCCCGCGGATCGTCTGCGGGGCGCTTTTCTTTTGACCGGGCCGGTCAACACCATGTGATCGAAGTCGTAACCGTCTTTTCAGCGCAAGATCCGGCGCTACAAATTCCCCATGATACTATTTCCCGCAATGCTTTTCGCCCTCTTGCTTTCAAGCCTGCCCGGCCATGCCTGCGGAGTGGACACAGACTGTACCCTTGGCGACCGCACCTACCGCATTCAAATGCCAGATGCCCCCAGCACGCAGCCAACCGGCGCACTGATCTTTGCTCACGGCTACAAAGGTTCGGCACGCGGTACGATGCGCAACACGTCCCTGCAAGCACTGGCTGACCGGCTTGGCGTCGCCCTTGTCGCCCCCGATGCCATCATGGATGACTGGTCGATCCCCAATGCCCCGAAGAACGGCACATCTAAGGACGTTGACGAACTGTCCTATTTCGACGCCCTGAAAGAGACGCTTGTCACCACTCACGCAATCGACCCCGACCGCATCCTCGTGGCAGGATTTTCCGCGGGTGGCATGATGGTCTGGAACCTCGCCTGTGCCCGACCCGGGGACTATGCCGGGTTTGTGCCCATCGCGGGCACCTTCTTGGCACCCGAACCAACCCGTTGCGAAAACCCCTCGGCCAACCTGATCCACATCCATGGCACCTCGGACAAGATTGTGCCTCTGAAAGGTCGACCCATCGCCGAGACGCATCAGGGCGACGTGGACAAAGCGCTGGCGATGTATGTCGCCAATGGTGGGTACAGCGCCACGGACGCCCCCCACATGACCTCGGATTTAAGCTGTGAAAACTGGCGCAACGGCGACAACGCGATGGTGATGAAGTGCCTGCACGACGGCGGGCACAGCTTCAAAGTGGATCATATTGAGGCGGCGTGGAAACTTTTGATGCCTTAGCTTGAGTCCAGCAAAACTTTGATGCTGGCCAAGCTTTCGCGCGGCGATCTGTTCCGCAGTGGCCCGGTTGATTGCGCATGCGATGCGTGTCCGGCATCCAAGCGCCGCAGACCCCCGAAAGCTCGCATGCGGCGTTACGGCAAATGACATCTCCTCATGACCGGTCCGCTGTTGCCGAGACTCACACCGGCAAACTCGCAAGAGCGACCCACAGATCTTCCGCTCACTTCAAAGTTCCAACAGGCCCACCGGCCGGATCAGGTGCGCCAGTCAAAGAACCCTTCACCGGCGCGCGCCAAAAGCCCGCGCGCCAATTCGGCACCCAACGCCGCGCCGTCCTCGATCGGCGCATCGCCTTCATCGCTGAGACTTTCGCTGCCGTCAGGGCGCAGGATTTCTCCGCGCAACCGGATCGTGCCGCCATTCAATTCTGCAAGTCCCGCAATCGGGGTCTCACACGATCCGTCCAGCGCCGCCAGAAATGCCCGCTCTGCTGTCAAACGCAGTCCTGTATCACTGTCGTGAATGGCCGCCAGCATATCGGCCACACGGCTGTCGTCTTCGCGCCGCTCAATGCCAATCGCGCCCTGCGCAACGGCGGGAAGCATATCTTCGGGCGCGATCGCCCCCTGCGCCACGTCCGACCGCCCCAACCGGTTCAGTCCCGCCATCGCCAGAAACGTGCAGCCTGCCACGCCATCCTCAAGCTTTTTCAGCCGCGTCTGGACGTTGCCGCGAAATTCCACCACTTCAAGATGCGGAAACTTCACCAGAACCTGCGCCTTTCGCCGCAAGCTGGAAGTGCCCACCTTGGTACCTTCGGGCAAATCCTTCAGCCCCTGAAAATGCGGCGATACAAAAGCGTCGCGCACATCCTCTCGCGGCAAATAGGTCTGCAGGGTCAGCCCGCCGGGCTGTTGAACCGGCATGTCCTTCATCGAGTGCACAGCGATGTCAATTTCCTTTGCCAACATCGCGTCTTCGATTTCGCGCGTGAACAAACCCTTGCCGCCAATCTCTTTCAGCGGGCGGTCAATAATGCGGTCGCCCGTTGTCTTGATCACGATGATTTCGAACGCGTCTTCCGTCAGATCGAATGCCTTGGAAAGGCGTGATCTTGTCTCATGAGCCTGCGCCAAAGCAAGCGGAGATCCACGGGTGCCGATCTTGAGCGGCGCGGCGGGAGAAGGCAAATCCAGTGTCATGTCCCCGGTCTAGACGTGTAAACTTAGCCTGACAAGTTTTGGTTGACTTTCCAGACCCCAAAGGGGACCAAATCACCAAAAGGGAGACGGTACATGGCGGCACAAAAAACGATCCTTCGGGCGTTGGCAGGGGAAACCCAGGCCGTGCCGCCGATCTGGATGATGCGCCAGGCAGGACGGTACTTGCCGGAATACCGCGCCACACGGGCAGAGGCCGGGGACTTCCTGTCATTGTGCTACAATTCCGACCTTGCGACCGAGGTAACGCTGCAGCCGATCCGCCGCTACGGCTTTGACGCAGCTATTCTCTTTGCCGACATCCTGTTGGTGCCCCAGGCGCTTGGTGCCGATCTGTGGTTTGTCACCGGCGAGGGGCCGCGCCTTTCGACCGTTACGGCCCAATCCGATTTTGATGTCCTGCGCCCGGCGGATGAAATTCACGAGACACTTGCGCCGATCTATCAAACGGTGCGCAATCTCAGCTCGGCCTTGCCATCGGACACCACGCTTATCGGATTTGCCGGCGCGCCGTGGACCGTGGCCACTTACATGATCGCCGGGCGCGGAACGCCCGATCAGGCCCCGGCCCACGCACTCAAGTCGGAAAACCGCCCACTCTTCGAAGCCATCATTGATCGGCTAACCGAGGCCACGATCATCTACCTGTCGGCCCAGATCGACGCGGGCGCCGAGGTGGTCAAGATTTTCGACAGCTGGGCGGGCTCCCTGAAAGGTCAGGATTTCGAGGATTTCGCAGTCGCCCCGACAACCCGGATCATCGCGGCCCTGAACGCCAAGCATCCCAACATCCCGATCATCGCCTTCCCGCGTGAAGGGGGTGATGGCTATATCGGCTTTCACGAAAAGACCGGGGCGGATTGCGTGGCCATCGATAACTCCGTCAGTCCGGAATGGGCCGCCGAACACGTGCAGACATCGGGCTGTGTGCAGGGCAATCTGGCATCCTCGCACATGGTCACGGGTGGCGACGACCTAGTGCGCGAAACCCGCCACGTGGTCGAGGCCTTCAAGAACGGTCCGCATATCTTCAACCTCGGCCACGGCATCACTCCTGATGCGGACCCCGACAACGTACAGCTGATGATCGACACGGTGCGCGGCGGCTAGGCGCTCTGTGTTCAGGGCTTGGCAAAACGGGCCGATATGCTGAAGACTTTGCTACCGGTTCGCGGTAGGGTCGGTCACCCTGCGCATCACCGAACGGGAAAGGCTGGAATCATCGTCACGGGTAGTCTTCGCTTCTGCGCTTTGCACCTGACACTTCGAACAGGCTTTGCCGTTTTGGCCCTGTCCTCATCTGTCGCGGCTCAGACCGATTGCTACGATGCATCACTCGAATTGAGCATTCGCTCCAGCCTTAACCCGGCGGACAATGGCACCCGCATATCGCTGCCCCAACCCACACGGTGGCTCGTCAACATCGGAAACGGGCAAAACCTCCGCCGCGATAGCTGCACCGATGAACCCGTGGCCGCGAACCAGGCGATACACATAGACGGGCACAGCTTGCTGCCGGATGAGGTGCGCAACGTCCTTGAGACCGAAGGAGTTAAACTCACGCTCATCGCACTTTCGGCACTAAGCCAGGACGGAATAGAACCCTATCTTCGGTCTCATGACTGGTGGTTAAGCAACGTCTTCGCGCAAGCCCCGGAAACGGACACCGGTCACCTGCGACTGGCGTCTGAGAAAAACGATGCGGTCGGTGGATCCTGGCTGTTGGCAAAACGTCATCTTGATGAAACCGGGCAACGGATAAAACTCGGCTGTGCGCTTGATTGCAATCTGACCTACAGGCTTACGGACGCCATGACGTTGCGCTACCACTTGGTGGTGAACGACGAAACCAAAACGCCTGACTGGATCGCAATTGACAAGGCTGTTCGCGGCCACATCTTGGGCTGGTTCACCAAACCGCAATGACCTCAACGGGGTTCAGCCATCGACAGCGGTAGTGTTGTCGCGTCCTCAATACGGTGCTCTGCATGTGCCATGCGGCCCTCTGCATCATTCGCTCCGCTTCCCACCGAACGCCCTGTTAACCCTGCCAAATCTGCCAAAAATACCGACATTTTACCGACGTAATACTGACGTAATACCGCATGGGGTTTCTCCAATTAAACATAGGCCTACCCCCCGATTCGCGGCAAATTGCGATTTTTCGTCATCTCCGGTGTCGCATTCAGTCGGTCAACTTGTCCAAAACCTGCGCCACGCTGGTCCAAACAGCAAGGCCGTGACCCATGAACACCCACTACCGCGACACCCGCAAGATCGACCCAAGCCGTGGCGCTACGCTGGGCGACAATACCCCCAATGATGCAAACCGGATCGAAATCGGCCCCACCCAACTTGCGTTCAGAGAATGGGAAGCGGCAGGCCTGCAACTGCCTGACCTTCAAGCGTTGCGCCGCTACCGCTGGGAACGCCTGACCCGCTTCATTCAGGACCGCGACTATGCGGGGCTTCTGGTCTTTGATCCGCTCAACATCCGCTACGCCTCTGACAGCACAAACATGCAGCTGTGGAACACCCACAATCCGTTTCGCGCCCTGCTGGTCTGCGCCGACGGATACATGGTGATCTGGGACTACAAGAACTCGCCTTTCCTCAGCACATTCAATCCCTTGGTACGCGAACAACGCTCCGGTGCGGACCTGTTTTACTTCGACCGTGGGGACAAGGTTGATGTCGCCGCGGACACGTTTTCAAACGAAGTCCGCATCCTGTTGCAAGAGCACGCCCCGGGCCAGAAACGCCTTGCCGTCGACAAAATCATGCTGCACGGCCTTCGCGCGCTTGAGGCCCAAGGTCTTGAGATCATGGAGGGCGAAGAACTGACCGAGAAATGCCGCGCCGTCAAAGGCCCGGACGAAATCCTCGCCATGCGCTGTGCCTCGCATGCCTGCGAAACCGCCATCGCGGAAATGGAACGTTTTGCCCGCGAAAACGTGCCATTGGGTCAAAGCAGTGAAGACGATATCTGGGCCATTCTGCATGCGGAAAACATCAGGCGCGGCGGCGAATGGATCGAAACCCGCCTGCTGGCCTCCGGCCCACGCTCCAACCCGTGGTTTCAGGAATGCGGACCACGCATCGCACAGAACAACGAGATCATTTCGTTCGACACGGATCTTGTCGGCAGCTACGGCAT
The DNA here is from genome assembly GCA_039818805.1 of Pseudomonadota bacterium. GTDB lineage: Bacteria > Pseudomonadota > Alphaproteobacteria > Rhodobacterales > Rhodobacteraceae > Roseovarius. The sequence goes on along the minus strand of JBCBTE010000027.1, from coordinate 4,469 downwards.
CTGCGTCGACATTTCGCGCAGCTGGTGGATCGGCGACCAGAAACCGCGCCCCGACATGATCTATGCGATGCAGCACGCGCATGAGCACATCATGACCAACATGCAGATGCTGAAACCGGGCGTCATGATCCCGGAACTCACCGCGAACACGCATGTTCTGGACGACAAGTTCCAACAACAAAAATACGGCTGCCTCATGCACGGCGTGGGTCTGTGCGACGAGTGGCCACTGGTGGCCTATCCCGACAAGGCGGTGGATGGTGCCTTTGACTATCCGCTGGAACCTGGGATGACGCTTTGTGTCGAGGTTCTTGCCGGCGAAGTGGGCGGCGACTTTTCCATCAAACTGGAAGATCAGGTGCTCATCACCAAAGACGGCTTTGAAAACCTGACCAAATACCCGTTCGACGCGGCCCTCATGGGCCTTGGCTGAGGCGGTTTACCCGTCTGGTTGCATGTCATAAAAGCCAACGGATTGAACGCCGTAGGTCTCGTTGTCCTCGGCATTGGGTGTGACCACAAACTCGAAGGCCAATGACATCTTGGGTTGATCCAGGTCTTTCTCGCCTTGCATGCGAAAGTTGAGCTGGGCAATTTTCCCCGGGGCCAGCGTGGTGGCGTATTGCGGATCGCTGCCGTTGCACAAATCCATGCGGCTGGGCGCGTAACAGCTGCGAAGTCCGGACCAATTGTCCTTGTATGTCATGAACCCGCCGGACCCGTCCGCGACCGATATCGAATTGGGCATGTAGGCGATGGAAATCGAATTGTCCGACTTGTTCTTGAACCGAACCGCAAAACTCGCCTCGCCCTTGGACTTCGAATAGACAAGGCTCGACACCTCTGCGTCATAGACATCCGACGAGAAGACGCGCGATGGCGTTGCAAGGCTTTGTGCTTGCCCACCGGTCTGTCCGCCGCCGGTGTCAACCACGACGACCTGTGTCGCCGCAGCGTCGGCGGCTCCGGCGGCCGCTGAAAATCCACATGCCGCCCGGCTGCGCGTCGCCATCATCTGTGCCACGCTGCCGACGCTTGGAAAGTCTGACCGTGCCGTCGCAAAAAGGCGCCCGTCCTGCGTGCTGATCATCCGGGCCTGCAGTTTTACCTGTTCACCAAACTGGATAAGCGACCCTGTCACCACGGCGTCCACGCCTTCGATTTCGCCCAAGCGCTTGGCCGCGTCGGGGGCAATGGTGCCGTCGAACACCAGTTCCATTTCACGGAAAATCGCACTCAGCTGCGATCGTTCGATGATGTCGATCTTGCCTTGGCCTGCATTGAACAACCCATCAACGATGAACTCGGTGACGTAGTTGGACAGATCCGAACATGTGCCGTCACTGTGCGTGAAGGTTGAAATGCCGATGGTGGCGTTGCCGTCAGTGCGCGTTCGCTCAACGATCTGACCTGCAATTTCATCAAGACTGTCATCTACCGAAGACGCGGCCATGACGTCACCGGCCAGACTTACACTCCCCACCGCAATCACGCCCGCAATCAGCGTTTTCGTGCCCATTCTCATTCCCCTTCACAATCTGATTTAAACGTATCTGTCTTTCGAAATTCGTCTTCGAATCCGCGCAGCGCCATGTCGACGGCCGCCAGTCTGCCTGACGGACCTTTGCCCGTTCCCAAAAGCCGCATGCGCATCGGTGTTTCGCCCGCAGCCAAAACGGCGGAGCCTTCCAGAAAGTGCCCTTCAAAGCCGGAACTCGTGCTGTCAGCCGCGGTAACGGTGTCCGTTGCGACGACACGCGTCACGGTGACCGCCGCGCATTTAAAGCGCACCAGAACCTCGCCCACCCGCGCGGCGATGTCCCTTTCCAGATCCGTGCCCGGGATGTCCGTTGCCGGCGCAACGGCGTCGCTCTTAGGTGTTGGCACGGGGTTGGGCGTAACAGTTGTGTCCGCGGGCGCTACGGGCTGCGCAGCCTCTACCAAGGGATCTTCGCTTTTCGACGGAAACAAAAAACGGTCGCTTAGCTCGATCAGGCCGACAATACAGCCCAAACCAGCACTCACCACAACAACGGCCCCGCCAATCTTGTTTTTATCAGCCATCCCCGGGCCTACGTCACACTTGCACTTGTTCCGCAGCATTGCACAGCCAAAACAACCCTTCAACAACGGCATCTTCGCGGACACGCAACAAAAGAGACACGGCACAATCGATCAGCGCTTTCGGCGCAGATATTTCAAACAAGTCACCTTGCCGTGACAAGTCTGGCGAAACTCTGGTCTCGTGTGGCCCGGCTTCCTACCCTTGATACAACGCTATTGAAAGGAGGCACCACCGTGCCGACCGAACGATTTACCTTTCGCGGGCACGCAGGACATCAGCTTGCGGCCCGTCTTGACATGCCTGAAGGCCCGCATCTGGGCACTGCGCTTTTTGCCCATTGTTTCACATGCTCCAAGGATATACCCGCCGCGCGGCGCATCTCGGCGCGGCTGGCGGGCGTGGGAATTGCAGTGCTGCGGTTTGATTTCACGGGTCTCGGCCATTCGGACGGCGAGTTCGAGAACACGTCCTTTCGCACGAATATCGAGGACATCGTCCTTGCCGCCGAAGCCCTGAAGGCGCGCGGCATGGCGCCGGGCCTTCTGATTGGGCATTCACTGGGTGGCGCGGCTGTTCTGGGCACCGCGCGGCGCATCGACAGCGTCAAGGCGGTGGTCACAATCGGCGCACCATTTGATCCCGGTCATGTGACCCATAATTTCGGCGGTGCCCTTGAGAAAATCGAAACCGCAGGCGTGGCCGAGGTTCAATTGGGTGGGCGGCCCGTGCGGATCGGCAAAGGCTTTGTTGAAAACGTGCGGGCTGAAACCCTTGAAACAGAGATTGCCAGTCTCAAACGCGCGCTTCTGGTCATGCATGCGCCCCGGGATGCGACCGTTGGGATCGAAAACGCCACCGATATCTTCCGTATGGCAAAGCATCCCAAAAGCTTTGTCACCCTGGACAATGCCGATCACCTTGTCACCGACCCCAAGGATGCCGAATACGCGGCCGAAGTCATCGCCGCGTGGTCACAGCGCTATCTCGGCCTGCGCTATCCGGCCCCACCTCCGGGCGCGCCCGAGGGCATCGTGCGGGTGTCCGAAGCAGATGCAAACGGCTTCTTGCAGGATGTGAACGCCGGACCCAAACACCATGTGCTTGCCGACGAACCCGAAGCCTATGGAGGCACCGATCGCGGCATGACACCTTACGGCTTTTTGGCAGCTGGCCTCGGCTCTTGCACCTCCATGACGATCCGTATGTATGCGCGCCGCAAGAAATGGCCCCTCGATCACGTCTCGGTCGAAGTGAACCATGAAAAAGTGCACGCGCAAGACGCTTGCGCCGGCGCGGAAGAGCAGATCGACAGCTTCAAGCGGGTGATCCACCTCAAAGGCGCGCTTGACGAAGAACAGCGCGCCCGCTTGCTTGAAATCGCCGATAAATGCCCGGTTCACCGCACGCTGGAACGAACCTCAAAAATCATAACTGTTCTGGCAGACCCGGTCTAAGCGCGACGCGGCGGCTCAGCTTGCTCGCCCATAATGCTCTACCATGGCCGTCAGGTCATCGGGCGGGGTGTCTGATTGCAAGTAGGCACAGGCATTCGGGCAAAGCGCAAAGATGGACCCGTCCGAGAAAAACGTGGTGTTGGTTACGAAGATGATCGGGGTTTCCGGATGCAATGCGTTAGAGATATCCGCAATGGCAAAGGCGCTGCTTCCACGCAGGACGATGTTCAGAATAATGACGTCGAACGTGCTGGCCTCAAGCGCCTCTTCAGCACCGTCTTGCGCTTGTTCAAGCTGCACGCGCATGCCGTTCCGCTCAAGATGGCGCTGCCACAGACCGCCCAGAGACGGATCGCTTTCGACAATCAAAACATCGATTTTCGCCAAAATAGCCCAAGCCGTTAATAATGATTAATTTCGGCCTCGGTCTAAGGCCGAAAGGGTTAACAAAGCGTTAATAATTTGCCGGCCCCTTTGTAGGTCCGCGCGAATACGCTTGTTTTTGCCGGGCAATTCGGATTGAAAAAGCCCCGCAACCGTCCTTTGTATTGAGGCCCGCCTATGACCACATGGATCACCATCTGCGACACCTGCAAACGCGACGATTGGGATGAAACGAACCATCAGACGACCCATGGCGAAGACCTTGCGGCCATGGTCGAGGCCCGCGTGCAGGGCAGCATGGTACGCACCCGGCGAGTGTCCTGTCTCATGGGCTGTTCACATGGCTGCAACGTCGCGATCCAAGCCAGCGGCAAGCTGGCCTACACCATGGGCCGGTTTTCCCCCGATCCCGACGCCGCCGATGCCATCGTATGTTACGCCGAACTGCACGCGGAATCGGATACCGGGCAAGTGCCCTACCGTCAGTGGCATGGCGAAGACCTTGCGGCCATGGTCGAGGCCCGCGTGCAGGGCAGCATGGTACGCACCCGGCGAGTGTCCTGTCT
>JBCBTE010000026.1:0-29169 GCA_039818805.1 Pseudomonadota bacterium | reverse complement strand
CGCCGTCACAAACGGGCACTGACCCGCATTGAAAAAGCCTACGGTGTCGAAAAAGAAGTCATCACCGCGGTCTGGGGGCTGGAGAGCAAATATGGCCAGCGCATGGGCGATATCCCTGTGATCGAATCGCTGGCCACACTGGCCTTTGACGGTCGCCGCGGTGATGACTTCTTTTTCGACACCGTAGGCTTTTTCAATGCGGGTCAGTGCCCGTTTGTGACGGCGAAGCGCCTTTTGACCCAATCCGACCCGTTCGGGCGACGCCGCGCTGTCAAGATAATCCCAGATCTGGCGCTTGAATTCGGCCTGGTTACGGTCTTTGGAAACCACATCGGCATTGTAACCCACGCCCTGAAAGGCGCGGTCAAAGGTCGATCCCCTGATCCCTGCGGCCTGCGCGCGCCCCTTGAACCCGCGCACCCAACGGTCGAAGGCGGGGTTCGATGTCGCAACCTTGATCACGTCGGTTCGGTCGGGTTGTGTGTTCAGCCCATCGGGGCGCAGTTTCGGGCGCAACGATCGACCAGTGACGTTCGTCAGGATCGTTGCGTTTTCCACCCGGGCGACAGCTGGTTCCGCGGCAGGGCGCATTTGTGGGCGCAGAGAGGTTTCCAGTGGAGCGGCCACAGCACCACCTGCGATCATAACCACGCCCAATGCGGACGAAAGGAATTTGGCTAACATTGCTCGGCCCCTGTTCATGGGTTTTGGCAAATAATAGCCCGAAACGCACTTTTTCAAAAGGCGTCATTCCAGTCAGGCGCGGTCTGCTGCCGAGGCGTCCGTGACGGCCCGTTCTTCGCACATCCTGTCAAGGCACTCGCGCAGCATGGCCGCCCGCCTGGGCCGAAAGGACGCCCCAGTCAGATCCAGTTCACGCATCCGGTCAAGCCGGAAGGCGCGGAAATCCTCTCGCAGGTGGCACCATGCCAATAGGCAAAGCGACGATTGCATGAAAACGACCGAAAGCGGATCCACCTCGCGCGAGGTGTGGCGCGATTCCGCATCGGTGTAGTTGAACCGGATGGTTTTTTCTTCCCAAGTCGCTTTGCGCAGTTTTGCGGCGTCGATCCCCGGCGCGGGCAGCGGTGTAAACCGCCGGGCGCTCAGCACGGCATGGTCCAGCCTGTGCGCTTGGCTGGTGGGCAGGCGCGCGCGCAGTTTCGCCAAGGCCGAGGTGGCTGCCTGCGACAGGGTTTCGTCTCCCACCTCGCCGACTTCGCGCAACCCCAGAACGAGGGCCTCCAACTCATCATCATCGAAATTGAGCGGGGGAAGTGCCGCGTCTTCGATCAGGCGATAGCCAAATCCGGCGGCCCCGTCGATGATTGCCCCCAGGCCACGCAACGCATCGATATCGCGATAGATCGTTCGGGGCGTGACATGCAACTTTTCAGCCAACACTTGTGCCGTGGCCGGAGGTGGCAGACACCGAAGGGTCTGCATCAGCTGGAAAAGGCGATTTGTGCGACTCATGGCGGTAGTATTATCGCACGTCATGACAGTTTCTGTCATGAGAGGGTGGCCATTAACGACGTGTGCGCGATACTTTGCGTTTTGCCTTGGCCGACTTCTTCTTGTCGCGCGCCAGCTTGCGCTTGGGCGCCTTGCCGCGATTGTTTTTGGTGCCGCGCCCCCGGCCTGGGCGGGCCGGGTCCTGTCCGCCGGGCGTGATCGTTTTGCCATCGAGCCGCACAAGGTCAAGGGCAAGGCCACCGGTTACGGGGGCCGCTTCGCTCAGACGCACGACGACACGCTGCCCTAGCCCGATCACCATACCGGTGTCCGATCCCATCAGCGTTCCGCGGTCCCGGTCGAAATGGAAGTATTCCCGCCCCAAGGCCCGCATCGGAATAAGACCATCGGCGCCGGTCTCATCCAGCCGCACGAACGCGCCGAACTTGGCCACGCCACTGATCCGGCCGGTGAACTCTTCGCCGATAAGTTCTGACAGGAACGCCGCAAGGTATCGGTCATTGGTGTCTCGTTCGGCCATCATCGAACGGCGCTCGGTCTCGGAGATATGCTCGCCCGTGCTTTGCAGGCGCTCCTCGTCCGCCTTGGTCAGGCCATCATCACCCCAGCCATGTGACGAGATCAGTGCACGGTGCACGATCAGGTCGGCATAGCGCCGGATGGGTGAGGTGAAATGCGCATAGGATTGCAACGCCAGGCCGAAATGCCCGAAATTGGCAGGCGCGTAATAGGCCTGTGTCATAGACCGGAGTGTCGCAAGGTTGATGACCTCTGAGTGATCTGTACCCGCGGCTCCGCTTAGCAACTGATTGATATGCCCGGTCTTCAGCACCTGTCCCTTGGCCAGCGTCAGCCCTGCCGCCTCGGCCACGTCGCGCAACGTGTCCAGCTTTTCGGGCGTCGGTTCTTCATGCACGCGAAAAAGCAGCGGCGATTTCTTGGCGATAAGCGTCTCGGCGGCCGCCACATTGGCCAGAACCATGAATTCCTCGATCAGCTTGTGGGCATCCAGCCGGTCGGCGAAATTGACCGAGACGACATCGCCCTCGTCGCTGAGCACGACCTTGCGCTCGGGTAAGTCCAGGTCCAGCGGTTGGCGCCGCTTGCGAGCGTCGACCAGTGCGGCGTAGGCGTCGTAAAGCGGGGTTATCACGCTGTCCATCAACGGCCCGCATTTGTCATTTGGGGCGCCGTCGCGCGCTGCCTGTACCTCTTGGTAATTGAGCGAACTGGCCGAACGCATCAGGCCGCGCACGAACCGGTGCCCAATCTTGTCGCCTTGTTCGTTAATCTGCATCCGAAGAGCCACACAGGCGCGCGGCACGCCTTCGTGCAACGAGCATAGGTCACCCGAAAGACGGTCAGGCAGCATCGGCACGACCCTATCAGGGAAATAGCTGGAGTTCCCACGCCTGCGTGCCTCGGCGTCAAGCGCCGAACCGGGCGTGACGTAATAGGCCACATCGGCAATAGCGACCCAGAGAACATGACCGCCGGGGTTCTTGGGGTCGTCGTCGGTATGGGCCCAGACCGCATCGTCATGATCGCGCGCGTCCGCCGGATCTATGGTGACAAGCGGCAGATCGCGCAGATCGTCTCGGCCCTTCAGGTCGGCGGGTTTCTTCGCATCGGCTTCCGCGATCACGTCGTCCGGAAAATCGTCGGGGATGCCGTGCTGATGAATGGCGATCAGTGATACGGCCTTGGGTGCCGTCGGATCGCCCAACCGGTCCAGAACACGGGCCTGCGGCAAGCCCATGCGACCCTTGGGGCCGGCCTGTTCCGCCTCGACCAGTTCGCCATCCTTGGCGCCGCCGGTTGCAGAGGAGGCGACCAGCCACTCTTTTCCGTCCCCTTTGTCGATGGGCAGAATGCGGCCGCCTTCTGTGGTTTTCTTGAACACGCCCAGAACCTTGCGTGGATTGGTGCCAATGCGCCGGATCAGCCGTGCCTCGTAATGATGCGCTTCTCCCTTGACCTCCTGTAGGCGCGCTAGGATCCGGTCGCCAGAACCAAGCGCGGGATCGCTGGCACGAGGGATCAACATGACCACCGGCTCGACACCCTCGCCATGCCACTCCAGCGGTCGCGCCAGCAATTCGCCGTCAGGTGTCTGGCTTGACACCTGCAACACGCTGACCGGCGGCAGTCTATCCGGGTCGCGATAGGTCTTCTTGCGCTTCTCCAGATGCCCTTCGGCCTCCAGCTCTTTGAGGATCCGCTTGAGATCGATGCGCGCAGCACCCTTGATGCCAAAAGCTTTGGCGATGTCGCGTTTGGAGGTCAGGGTCGGGTTGTCCGAGATCCATTGCAGAATGTCGGACTTGGAAGGCAGCTCGCTCATACACCTGCCGTAACACGAAGCTGACGGGCGTTCCATCCGCGATTGGCCCGAGACGCCGGTCTGGCGTTTCTTCTGGGCAAAAATACTCGGGGGTCCGGCCGCGCGCCCAACCGATTGGTGTGCGAACCACGCGGTAAAACAAGCTTAGCGAACCAAAGGGTCGCCCAGTGTCTTCAGATCGGCCAGGGTGTCCACATCCTGCAAAACGTCTAGCGTCGCTATTCGCCGATCGGGAAGGGTCGCGATGCTATCTGCCAGCGCATGTTCGGAGGACCATCGAACGGGTCGCAAAAGACCGGCAGGCAAAGCGCCGACACGCTTGGCCCCGATCAACCAGTACCCCCCGTCCCGGGCTGGCCCGAACACCACGTCATGCGATCCAAGCGCGCCAAAAGCCCGCGCGACATGGGCGCAGGAAATACCGGGAATGTCCGCACCGACAATGCAAACAGGACCAGGCGGACGGACGCGCAGGATACGAGACATACGGGCGCCCAGATCGCCGGAACCTTGTGGCATCCGTTCCAGATGGGGCGGCCAGACCCGGCTTTGTAGTCCGGCATGATCCGGCGAGACTGCAAGGATCAGTTGCCAGCGCGGGTCTTCCAACCGGCGGATCAGGCGTGCGGCCTGATGGCGGAACCACCAAGCGGCTTGTGTCAGGCCCATCTCACGCCCCAACCTGGTTTTCACACGGCCCGGGCGCGGCTCTTTCAGCATTACGACCAGTTGCGCCCGGATCACGCGAAATAGTCTCTTAGGATGCGGCCGTAGATGGCTTTGAGTTGTTCGATGTGCTTTACTTCGACATGCTCGTCGACTTGGTGCATGGTTTTGCCGACCAAGCCGACCTCAACCACTGGACAGTGGTCTTTGACAAAACGAGCATCGGACGTGCCACCACTGGTCGAGAACTTGGGCACCATGCCGGTCTCGGCTTCAACCGCGCGTGCGATCATGTCCGACAGAGCCCCGGGTTTGGTGACAAAGCTTTCGCCTGAGTTTTTCACGGTCATGGCGGTGGTGACATCAAATTCGGCCGCCACGGCGTCAAGCTGCGTTTGCAGCCATTCCGTCAGGCTGCCGCCACTATGAGCGTCGTTGTAGCGGATGTTGATCGTGGCGCGACACTCGGCGGGGATGACGTTGGTTGTCGGGTTGCCGGTGTCGATGGTGACCGCGGCTAGGGTCGAGGGATCGAAATGCGTGGTGCCGTTGTCCAAAGGTTTGCGCGAGAGCTGATCAACCAGCCGGGCCATGGCAGGAAGTGGGTTTTTGGCACGGTGGGGATATGCCGAATGGCCCTGCACGCCGGTGATTGTGATCCAGGCCGACAGAGACCCGCGTCGCCCGATCTTGATCATCTCGCCCATTGTTTCGGGGCAGGTCGGCTCCCCCACAATGCAGGCCTGCATCCGTTCGCCTTGGCGCTCCATCCAGTCCAGCAAAGCCACGGTGCCGTCCACCGCGTCGCCTTCTTCATCACCGGTGATCGCCAGGATTATCGCACCGTTGGGCGGGGTTTGCGCAACAAAATCAATCGCCGCCGCCGCAAAGGCCGCGACGCCGGATTTCATATCCGTCGCGCCGCGTCCCCACAATTTGCCATCATGGATTTCGCCGCCAAACGGGGGAACGGTCCAGGCGTTCGCATCGCCGACGGGAACGACATCGGTATGACCGTTGAACCCAATGCTTTTATTGGCGCCCTTTTCGCCCCACCGCGCATAAAGATTGGCGATACCGCCTCTGTCGATACGGGCGCATTCGAACCCGGCGCGCGTCAACAGGTTGTCCAGTAAAACCAGTGCGCCACCTTCATCGGGGGTGACCGAAGGGCACCGCACCAACTCGGCGGTTAGTTTGACGGGATCGACAGGCGTGAATTCGGACATGGTTCCAAGTCTCAGAACAGGGTTTGCCTGACCTAGCGCGGAACGGCATCCATCGCAAATGCAGCAAGAGCAAAAAAAGTAAGGGCTTTGGTTAACTATTCGTTAGTAATCCTTAACATTGCGAACAAATCGTGCTAGATGATCCTTAATAAAGGACCCGAGGCAGGGCAAGGATGCAGTTGGGCGGTGTGCCCATCACGGCAGCAGGAGCAAAGAACTCCGCCCCGTGAGACCCCGTAAACAGCGGGAATCGCTTCATTTTTTGTGCTGACCTTGGACAACGAGGTGGGCAGTATGGTAGCAGGGGTAGAAATCCCTATCGATCGCGGTGCGACCGCGACCGAAATGGCAGAAACGATCTTTGGCGACGGTGTCACGGTCATCACCGCGTCCTACACGGGCGACAACGACTCGTCGGGCATCTACACAAATGGCGACGCGATTTCGCCCTTTGTGACACCGGGCGACACCGGCGTGATGTTTTCCACCGGCGACTTGCGCGGATTTACCAACAACAACGCTGTCCAGTCGAACCAGTCAAACAGTACGACCACGAATTCCAGTGGTCCCAATAACGTGTCGGCCTTCAACACCGCGGCCGGGGCCAACACGTTCGACGCATCTTATCTGGATGTCGATTTCACGGCGACCGGCAACGTGATGACGATGCAATTCGTCTTTGCGTCCGAAGAGTTTCCCGAGTTTGCGACGGGCGCCTACCAGGATTTCGTTGGGGTCTGGATCAACGGCACGCAAGTTCCTTTGAGCGTCGGCGACGGTGACATCGACCCCAACAACCTGAACGCCGGGTCCAACGCGAACCTGTTCATCGACAATACCAACGACCAGTTCAACACGGAAATGGATGGCTTCACGCTGACCATGACGTTGACGATCCCGTTGGTGGATGGGGTCAACTCTTTGCGGATCGGTATCGCGGATGTTGCGGACAACCGTTACGATTCCACATTGCTGATTGCCGGCGACAGTGCGCAGACAACGCTTGTGGCGTTGGATGACGAGGCAAATCTTTTTCCCACCGGGTCTCGGACGATTGATCTGCTCAACAACGATATCAATGATACCGGCGGCACGCTGTCGATCACCGAGATCAATGGCCAGACGATCCCCCCCAGCGGTACCATCATTCTACCGTCAGGCCAGACCGTACAGGTCAATGGTGACGGTACGATCACCGTGCTGGGCGACGGCGATATCGAAGAGATCAACTTTACCTACAAGGTGGAAAGCACCACCGGTGACAACGACATCGGTTTTGTCACTTTGAACTCGGTGCCGTGCTTCGTGCGCGGTACGCATATTCTGACTGAACTTGGCGACAGGGCGGTCGAAGATCTGCGCCCGGGTGACATGATCCTGACCCGTGATGAGGGTATGCAGCCCTTGCGTTGGGTCGGTCATCGCGAGGTGGTCGGGACAGGTGATTTCGCTCCGATCCGTATCAAGGCTGGCACCTTTGGCGACCATAACGAACTGTGTCTGTCGCCGCTTCACCGGATCCTGATCCGGGACAGTCTGGCAGAGCTGCTGTTTGCCGAGGACGAGGTTCTGGTGGCCGCCAAGGACTTGGTCAACGACCACAGCGTGCGGCGCGAAGAAACCCCGCAAGTGGACTATTTCCACCTGCTGTTCGACCGGCATCAGGTCATCATCTCCGAAGGCCTGCCAACCGAAAGCTTTCTGCCAGGCCCACAGATCAAGGACAGTTTCGAGGCCGACATCGTTCACGAGATTTGCACGCTTTTCCCAGAGATCAATCCCGATACGGCCGAAGGTTACAGCCCCGCCGCGAGACGGATGTTGCGGCAATACGAGGCGCGCCTTCTGTCTCGGAAATGGGTCGCCTGAGCATGGGTTGGATCGGTCTAAGGGACGCGCAAGTCGGGTGGTTCAAGCCCGATCTGCGTGCCATGAAGCCGGATCATTCCGCGGTCTTAAACCGCGGCAGCCTGATCGTCGAGACCCGGGTCTCTGCCGAGACACGCCCGCAAACCTTGCTTGGATTCCGGCGCACCTCTCCGATGTCGGGACAATTTTCGATGCAGGCGCTGCCGATGGGCGGGATCGTTCTGGTCGATGCGCTAGGCGACGACATCTGCCACGCGACGTTGCCGTTCACGGCGGATGGACGATTGGACACTCTGCGCCTGACTTATTCGTGGGACGTCGATTTGCATTGGGCGCGCCTGACGTTGGAGCGCCCGGAGTCAGATCTGGTGCATTCCGTGACCTTGACTGCCGCTTTGCCGATGTCCGTGGACGATCTCAGAGCGATCTTTGCCCATGGCTGCAACTGCGACATGGATGAAGAGGTTTTGTTCGTCGCCATTTCCGACCGGGTGGAGCCGGTCGGCCCGATGCCTGCCTTGACCGCTCAGGTCCCGATACTGACCGACAAGGGCGAAGTGCCTGCTGGCAGCATCCGGCGCGGCGATATCGTGGTTACGGACAACGGGGATCTGGTGCCGGTGCTGCAGGTGGTGCGGCGCACCGTGCCCGCCCGCGGCAGTTTCCGGCCCATTCGTTTGCGCGCACCCTACTTCAACCTGAGCAAGGATATCGTTGTCGCGCCGCAACAGCGGCTGGTCATGAGTGGCAGCCAGGTCGAATACATGTTCGGGCGCGAAGCCGTGCTGGTGCCCGCCCGCCATCTGGTGAACGACCGGTCCGCTTTCGTGGCCCGTGGCCCGGACATGGTAACCTATCACCACCTGCTTTTGCCGGGGCACGAGGCGGTGCTGGCCAGCGGATGTTCATTGGAAAGCCTTTACGTCGGTCGTCTGCGGCGCAAGCCCGAGGCCTTGGCCAGCAGCGTGTTGCAAGCCTTTGACCGCAACCGATTGCCTGAGCACCCCAAAGCGGTGTGGCCGGTTCTCAAACCTTTCGAGGCCATTACCCTTGCCATGGTTCGGGCCGCCTGACGGCGCTACTCTTCGAAAAAGGGCGTCACCTGCGCAACGATGACAGAGTTTTCGTCCAGCGCCCGCTGCATCAAGGCTTTTTCCTCGTCGCTGATGTCATGGCCCTCGGATTCTCTCTCTGCCAGCGTTCCATAACCGGACACGTCCAGAGGTGCCGTATCCGCCTGTTTCAGGATCGCCACGGTTTCACGCACCGCTTCGGCCTCGTCCACGCCGGAGGCGTAAATCACCAGCGCCGCACCGGTTGCCTTTTCGGGAAGGCCATCACCGTCTTTCCGGCCGATTTCAACCAGAAGCGTGTAGACTTGTTGGCGCGAGGGTTTTTTGTCTTTGCTCATGCGTTGGCCGTAGCCTGCCTCGTGAAGCTTGGCAAGCAGGGGCATTGCATCTGCCATCCGTCTTCTTACTTTGTTCGAAACAACAAAGCAGCGGAGCGATCGAAAATGAAACGTATCAAGGACATGGTCGCCGAGGCCAACGAGAAGGTCGAGCACGCCCCAGCCAGCGACCTGCTGGATCTTCACGGGCAGGATGGGGTGACTTTCGTCGATCTGCGTGATCCGCGCGAACTAGAACGGGACGGGATGATCCCCGGTGCATTTCATTGTCCGCGCGGTATGCTTGAATTCTGGATCGATCCCGAAAGCCCTTATGCCAAGCCGCAGTTTCAGACCGGCAACAAGATCGTATTCTATTGCGCTTCCGGCTGGCGCTCGGCACTTTCTGCGCGCACTGCGCAAGACATGGGGTTGGACAACGTCAGCCATGTCGAGGACGGCTTTTCCGGTTGGAAAAAGGCCGGCGGCCCCGTGGGGGACAAACCGACCAAATCCTGACGTAGTAAGGGGCCTCAGTCGCGCAGCAATTCGTTGATGCCGGTCTTAGAGCGAGTCCGCTCGTCCACGCGTTTGACGATGACCGCGCAGTAGAGATTGATGTTGTTCTTGCTTGGCATCGAGCCGGCGACGACCACCGAATAGGGCGGGACTTCGCCATACATGATCTCGCCGGTGTCGCGATCAACGATCTTCGTGGACTGGCCAATGAACACGCCCATCCCAAGCACCGAACCTTCGCGCACGATGCAACCTTCAACCACCTCAGAGCGTGCGCCGATAAAGCAGTTGTCCTCGATGATTGTGGGGCCCGCTTGCATCGGTTCCAACACGCCGCCAATGCCCACACCGCCAGACAGGTGCACGTTTTTACCGATCTGCGCGCAGCTGCCGACAGTGGCCCACGTATCAACCATCGTGCCTTCGTCGACATAGGCGCCCAAATTTACAAAAGACGGCATCAGCACCACACCAGGTGCGATGAATGCGGATTTGCGCACGACACAGTTGGGTACGGCACGAAAACCTGCCGCCTTCCACTGGTTGTCGCCCCAGCCCTTGAACTTGCTATCAACCTTGTCCCACCAGCCACCGGCCTGCGGACCGCCATCTTGCTGTTCCATGTCCTTAATACGAAAGCCCAGCAGCACCGCTTTCTTGGCCCATTGGTTCACCTTCCAGGTATTGTCAGCCTGTCTTTCGGCGACCCGCAGGGTACCGCCATCCAGCGCGTTCAGCGTGTCCTCAATGGCCTCGCGGGTTTCGCCGGTGGTTGTTGGCGTGATGCTGTCGCGCGCCTCCCATGCGGTCTCAATGGCTGCTTCGAGTTGGGCGTTGGACATGTGGGCCTCCCGGGTTCCGATAACGTGTTCCGCATCGCCTATAAAAGGCGCGGCGACTGCGTGCAATGCGGCTACGTCTGAAACGGATCCGGTGCGATATTGCCACCGCAGATCAGAACGGCGACGCGTTCGTCTTTTTCAGGACGGTAAGCGCCGGACATCAGCGCGGCCAGCGTGGCGGCCCCGGCGGGCTCGACCAGCAAGCGCATGTCTTGCCAAAGAGCGCGCTGCGCGGCGGTGATATCGTCGTCGGACACCAGAACACAGTGCAAGTCTTGTGCCGTCGCAATATCAAAACAGATCGACCCAATCCGCCGTGCGCCGAGTGCATTGGCGGCAACGCCTGACACCTCGACATCGACGGGACCGCCCGCGGCCATGGCGGCGTGCAAGGCGCTGCAGGTATTGGGTTCGACCGCCACTACCTTGCGCCGCCCGTCAAGCCAAGCCAGCGCACCCGCGATCAAGCCGCCGCCACCTACGGCAATAAGCACCGTGTCGGCCTCTAACCCCTGGTCCTCCCATTCTGCCATGCAGGTACCTTGTCCCGACACGGTTCGTGCAGCGTCGTAGGCGTGGATCTGCATTGCACCGGTTTCTTGTTCATAGCGTTGCGCCGCCTCCAATGCGTTGGAATACGCCCCCTCTACAACCTGCAAATCGCCCCCTTGTCGCCGGATCAGGTCAATCTTGGCAGGGCCCGCGATCTCGGGCACGTAAACGCGCGCCCTGTGTCCCAGTTTCGCGCTTGCATAGGCAACCGCGGCGCCATGATTGCCGCCAGATGCGGCCACGATCCCGGTCGCAGGTACCGGCATTGACAGCAGCGTATTGAACGCCCCGCGCACCTTGAAACTGCCGGTATGTTGCAGGTGCTCCAGTTTCATCTCAACCGGGTGGTTCAGCCCGAACGCCTTCGTCGTTTGAATTGGAGTGCGCCGGATATGACCAGCGATGCGTGTCCGCGCCGCCGCGATGTCTTCTCGGTAGGTCATGCTCGATCCCTTGTTTCTTGACGCAACTGTGGCTGGCCAAGCTGCCATGAACCCTATACGCCTTGACCAAGTGACCTGAAAGAGATGCGTGCCATGAAAGAAGATCGTCTGAGCCAGTTCCGCGACGCCCATTCCGACCGTTTTACCGCCGAGAAAGTACCGGATACGCCGCAAACCCGTGCGCCGGCGTATCGCTTGGCGTTTGCGGACGAGGATTTCCTGTGCCGGGACGAGTTGCGCCCTGTTCGGTTGCAGCTGGAACTGCTCAAACCCGAAATGATCCTGAACGAGCGCGGTATTGAAAGTACCGTGGTCCTGTTTGGCGGCGCCCGCATCCCTGAACCGGCGCAAAAGGATGGCGCGCGTACGAAAACTCTGGCCGATCTGTCACGGTTCTATGACGAGGCGCGCACATTTGCCCGGATGATGACCGAAAAGTCGATGATGACCTACGGCCGCGAATATGTCGTGGCCACCGGCGGTGGGCCGGGTGTGATGGAGGCTGGCAACCGCGGGGCCGTGGATGCCGGGGGCAATTCGATCGGATTGAACATCGTGCTGCCGCACGAGCAAGCGCCGAACGAGTATGTCACGCCGGGCCTGTGCTTTAACTTCCACTACTTCGCCATCCGCAAGATGCACTTCCTGATGCGCGCCAAGGCAATCTGCTGTTTCCCCGGTGGATTTGGCACGCTGGACGAGATGTTCGAAGCGCTGACATTAATTCAGACTGACCGGATGAATCGCGTGCCTTTCTTGTTGTTTGGCGAAGAGTTCTGGCGCGGGATCATCAACTGGGACGCCCTGTCCGAGGCGGGAACGATCTCGCCCGAGGACCTGGAGCTTTTCCAATTCGTGGACAGCGCCGAAGAGGCTTTGAAGATCATCGACACGTGGTATTCGCCGAAAGACTGACAGGCTTTGACCGGCCGACCGCAGCTGTCGTCTGTGCTATGGATCAGTTGGGCGAGGGCCTACAGTCAACCTGTTCCGCAACGCAGGCTTTGGTCCAGCTAGACGCCATCGAAATGGCAAAGCGCGTGCACATCCATTCCCAACGCTTCCAGCTTGGCGCGGCCGCCCAATTCGGGCAGGTCAATGACAAACGCGCAGCCGACGATTTCGCCGCCCAGACGTTCAACCAGCTTGATCCCCGCCTCGGCGGTGCCGCCCGTGGCCAGAAGATCGTCGACGATCAAGATCCTTTCGCCCGCGGTGATCGCGTCATCATGGACCTCGACCACGGCTTCGCCGTATTCCAGCTGGTAGTCTTCTGAAATGACCGCGCCGGGCAGCTTTCCCTTCTTTCGGATTGGCACGAAACCTACCGACAACTGATGCGCCACCGCTCCGCCCAGGATGAAACCACGCGCCTCAAGCCCCACGACCTTGTCAATCTCCATCCCGGCATAAGGGTGCAGAAGCTGGTCAATCGACATGCGAAACCCGCGCGGGTCGGCAAAGAGTGTCGTCACGTCGCGAAACATGATCCCTTCGTGCGGGAAATCCACGATCGTGCGGATATAGTCCTTCACCTGTTTGGCGTTGGGCATCGCGGGGCCTCCGATTGATCCGGTCCACCAGAAGGTTTGGCGTATGTGTTTGATTTTGACAAGGACTAGGCAGGTTTATGCCGGGTTTTCCTTGAAATTGCATATCGTTAACGACTAGGTTTGTGAAAATTGCATATGCTTTGTATATACGAAGTGTGAGCGGGTCTAAAAAGGCGATAAGGACAAGCACTGCGTGGCGAAGACAGACGACAAACTGGACCGCAAAAAGGCAAACAAGAAGAACAGCCAGCTTATTCTGAGGTTGAACAAAGACGAACGTGATGCGTTCATTGCTTTGTGCAAGGATATGGATACCAGTGCGGCGCGCGAAATCCGTGGCTTCATACGAAGTTTCGTCAAGAAAAACGGTTGATCGTTTCCTCAGGGGATCGGCCTAAGGTCGATCAACGTCAGACATTTGACCGTTTCGCGAGACATGTCAACACAGTCAGAAGCAAGCAAAGAGTGACCCCTATGTACCACGACGCAGGGTTGCGGTCATCGCGCCCATTCCTATTAGTGCGACACCCCCGCTGCGGGTTAGCCATCTGATCACGGACGGCTTGCCGATTGTCTGGCGCAGTTTGTCTGCCAGAAGCGCGTAGACCAGCGCATTGATACCTGCGAGGCCGACAAAGGTTGCGATGAGGGTGCCAAACTGCGGTAACAGCGGTTGGTCGACGGTCACGAATTGCGGCACGAAGGCGATGAAAAACGCAATGGACTTGGGGTTGAGCGCGGTGATCACCGTGGCGTGCCAGAAGACACCGCGCGCCGAGATTTCGGACGGGGTCATCGGGCCAAGCCCGGCGCTGGGCGCGCTGCGCAAGAGTTTTATGCCAAGGTAGATCAGATACGCCGCACCCACCCATTTCAACACGGTGAACAACGTTGCGGAGGCAAGCACCAAAGCGCCCAGTCCAGCAAGCGACGCGGTCATGGCCACCAGATCCCCCAAGGCCACTCCAGTGGCGCTAGCTACGGCGACGCGTTTGCCTTGGCTAAGCGCGTAAGACAGGACCAGCAACACCGTCGGTCCGGGGATAAGCAACAACGCAATGGTTGCTGCAACGAATGTCAGCCAAAGGTCAAAGGGCATCTCAATCTCCTGGGGTGTTCAGAACGCGGGCTGTGACGGCATCCAGCATGGCCATCTTTTCGGGCAAGCGGTTTTGCGGTTGTGTCAGGATCGCATAATCCAACGCGCGGTCACAGCCATGCGGGCAAGGCTCGCGCTTGGACCCAAGCTCTTTGGGCAACCGGCGCACCATGTCTCGCGCCTTGTCTGCATTGCCCATCAGCGTGGCGATGATTTGCGTGACGTCCACTTCGCCGTGGTCGGGGTGCCAGCTGTCGTAGTCGGTGATCATGGCGACCGATGCGTAGCACAGCTCGGCTTCGCGGGCGAGCTTGGCTTCGGGCATGTTGGTCATGCCGATGACGTCGCAGCCCCACACGTCACGATACATCTTGGATTCGGCCAGGGTGCTGAATTGCGGGCCTTCCATGACCAGATAGGTGCCACCGTCATGCACGGTCACGCCGGCGTCACGCGCCGCGATGGCGCAGGCCGTTCCCAGGCGCGGGCATGTCGGATGAGCAACGCTGACATGGGCGACACAGCCGGTGCCAAAGAACGATTTTTCCCGCGCGATTGTGCGGTCAATGAATTGATCTACAATGACAAAATCACCTGGTGCCATTTCTTCGCGGAAAGACCCACAGGCCGAAACGCTGATCACATCGGTCACGCCGAGGCGTTTGAGGGCGTCAATATTTGCACGGTAGGGCACTGTAGAGGGTGAATGGACATGGCCACGCCCGTGCCGGGGCAGAAACGCCATACGCACACCGCCCAGCCCACCGGTGAGAATGGCGTCAGAAGGCTTGCCCCAAGGGCTGTCCACGCTGACCCATTCGGGGCTTTCCAAGCCCTCAATGTCATAAAGACCGGACCCACCGATGATCCCAAGGACGGTTTCCGCCATGCCACATCCTCCGCGTGCTGGGGTGCAGCCAAACGCGGGCGCGGGCGGAATTCAAGCCCTAAGTTCAGGTGGGGTGTATCAGGCGCCGGCGCCCAGTGTGCACAGGTCCGCACCGCCGATCAGCGAGGTGACAACCCGTCCTTCCGCGCCGTCACGAATGCCGTAGCCATAGCCGCGCAGACGGAATTTCCATTCCCGGTCCGACACAGACATATCGCGTTCGCGCATGACGATGTTTCGGATATGATTTTTGTTTTCGCGTTCCATCGTTTCCTACCCTTCCACAGTCAGGTCACCGGAGAAGGGATAGGAGACGGTTGTGGCAACAATCGATCTGAATTGGGGCAGGCCCGGGATTTCTTAGGGGCAGACCCAGGTTTGGGATGTCGCAGGATATTTGAAGGTTAACAGCCCAAAAAAACAGGGGTCCGACTGTCTGTAAACTGTCGGTATTTTGTCTGTAAACCGTCTGTATTCGCGACAGGCAGGGGGTGGTTTAATGTGGCGCGCGCGGTGCAACACCGCGGGATGTTGTGGATGTGACCAAGAGGTTAATCGAGCGTGTGTGAAACGGCTGCGGTGGGG
This sequence comes from Pseudomonadota bacterium, assembly GCA_039818805.1. Taxonomy (GTDB): domain Bacteria; phylum Pseudomonadota; class Alphaproteobacteria; order Rhodobacterales; family Rhodobacteraceae; genus Roseovarius. The sequence goes on along the minus strand of JBCBTE010000026.1, from coordinate 13,713 downwards.
ACAGACCAGACACAGGCTGGTCCTGTTGCGATGACCGCCTTTGAAAAGCGTGTAAATGTCTTTCTATCACACAAAGGTCGATGATGAAGGACGCCAGGGCTTGCTGCCAATCAGGCAAGGGTGACTGAAGAATTTGATCTAAACGGTCACACGAGCGCTTTGCTGATGGCAGGAGACACGGTTTTCACTGCTTGCCCAGCCGCCGTCGGAAAAGTTCAAAAGCAGCTGTTTTTCGGTCTCGACAATTGCAAAAAACAGAACGTTTGTCTCGACAACGAGCATCCCGTCTGCCAGAGGCACAGGTTGGGTTCCGAGGATCGGTTAGGCCCCGGGCAGATACGTCACCGCGAATTGTGCAATGGTCGCGAGAGTGACAGTGATCCAGACGGCGCGCGTGATTGTAAGGCCCAACAGGCGGTGCGTTCACCACAAGAACAGGGCATCCCAACGAGCAGATTGCGCGCTCAGCGGTTGTGCCGGCAAAGATGTCGCGCAAGACCCGACGGCGGTGTGACCCGATCACCAGCAGGTCCGGTCGGATCTGGCCTACCGCCTGCGCAATTCCGGAATGAGGCGCAGCAGGAATGACATCCGGCGCGCATTAAGAAACACCACAAGTGTCGGTTGTGACTGATCAAAATCAATCCAGTTAAAGGAAATCCCGGTAACACCTACGCGTCGACAGAAAGGTGTGCATTCTGATGAGCGATGATCGATCCCAAACCATAAAGGAAGTCGCCGGCCGACTGTTCCTGAGTGAAGCGACGGTGCACGGTTGGATCAAGAGAGACTATCTGCACGCCGTCGAGATTGACCAAGAGTGGCGGATCATGGACCGTGATCTGAATTCATTTCTGCACAAGTTTAGCACGCAGGACCACGAACCGGGGTCCTTGGGCAATAAGATTGGCGCGGACAAAGCGACGGGCAAGAGTAGAACACCCTAGTGGATGCGTTGATCCAGTCTCCCTTCACTGAAATTGCGCTTCTCTTAGTTATTTCGGCGGCGTTTGGCCTGCTCGGCGTCTTGATGCGACAGCCGCTCATTGTCAGCTTTATCGCTGTTGGGTTGGTCGCGGGGCCTTCGGCACTCGATTTGGTTCATGCCGATGAACAGATCGAGCTTCTGTCGAAACTGGGCATCGCGGTTCTGCTTTTCCTGGTTGGAATAAAGCTTGACGTAAAGCTGATCCGGTCGCTTGGGTCGGTGGCGTTGCTGACCGGTCTTGGCCAAGTCGCATTCACCTCATTCTTTGGCTATCTGATCGGTCTTGCGCTTGGGCTTGACCAAGTAACCAGTATTTATGTGGCCGTTGCACTGACGTTTTCGTCCACAATCATCATTGTCAAACTGCTCTCGGACAAACGCGAGATCGACTCTTTGCATGGACAGATCGCACTTGGGTTTCTGATCGTGCAGGATCTGGTCGTTGTACTGGCGATGATCGTGCTGTCGGCCATCGGGATCGGGGCAACCGACGACGGATCTGGCGGTGCGGTGCTGCGCGTATTTGTATCCGGTATCGCGATGGTGGCCTTGGTCTACATCATCGTCCGCTACATCGCGAATCCGCTAACGGAACGCTTGGCCCGAACGCCTGAACTTCTGATGATCTCTGCAATCGCGCAGGCAGCCATCTTTGCGGCGATTGGTGACTTTGTAGGTCTTGGCAAGGAAGTCGGCGGTCTTCTGGCGGGCGTTTCACTGGCCTCCACGCCCTACCGCGAGACCATCTCCGCTCGCCTGGCTCCGCTCAGGGATTTTCTGCTGCTTTTCTTCTTTATCGCCTTGGGTGCGACACTGGATCTGTCTTTGCTTGGAACGCATGTGACCGGTGCCGTTGTTTTTTCGCTGTTCGTGTTGATCGGGAACCCTCTTATCGTTCTCGCGATTATGGGTGCCTTGGGGTACCGCAAACGGACCGGGTTCCTTGCTGGATTGACCGTGGCACAGATCAGCGAGTTTTCCCTGATCTTCATCGCAATGGGTATTTCGATTGGGCACCTGACCGAAGATACGCTTGGACTCGTCACTCTGGTCGGGTTGGTGACGATTTCGGTGTCGACCTATTTGATCACCTATTCGCACCAGCTTTATACCCTGTTCGAACCTGTTCTTGGCCTGTTTGAGCGCAAGGGCGCCCCCCGAGAAGGGGATCAGATCGAGAGCCATGAGCACAATCGATATTCTATTATTGTTTTCGGGCTCGGTCGTTTTGGGACAGCGATCGGAATGCGGCTGCAACGGCGGGGCATTCGCGTGCTTGGTGTCGACTTCAACCCAATTGCCGTGCAGCGGTGGCGAAAGCTTGGTCTTGATACCATGTTTGGCGATCTGACAGACCCCGAGTTCGTGGCCAACCTGCCGTTGGATGATGCCGAATGGGTTGTATCAACCGTTCCGATCCATCATGCCGGGCTAAGCCACGAAGACACCCGCAACACGTTGATCCAACTGGTCCGCACCTCCGATTATGGCGGACAAGTCGCTGTCACCTCGCACAACAGTCGCGACACCAAAGCCATGGAAACCTTGGGCGCAGATCTGGTGCTACAACCGTTTCAGGACGCGGCTGACCGCGCCGTCGAAGTGTTGTGCGGGGCACCAGAAGAAGAGCGGATGGAGTTCCCACGCATCGAGAGTGAGAAAGTGCGAGGGCTTTGATGCGCGCAGAGAGACATCGCGTGGCAAAGCACAGGTACCCAACACCTCACGGCGTGTTAAACTCGTATGCTTCCTTGAATTCAGTTTGTTCGACATTGTCGTGCTTCACCCCCTGATAAGAAATTCCTTCCTGGTCAGTCCAAAGGAGCACGAAGCATGTCGTAACCGCCGTTGGGTACGTAAGGTTGACCCAAGTCAATCGTTTCAACACGCGTCGCAGAAAGCTATTCCATCAAATGCGACATCAAACGACCCTGGGTCGGCGCAACTGTTTTGCCTTGACGAAAATCGACGCCACCCGGCTGGCTCCAATAAGTGTTTGCTTTTGTTCTGCAATTCCACCCAAACAGGACGATACCATCGAGGCTGGCAGTGACGAGATCCGTCTTGCGGGACGAGGCGGACGTTTGAAATCATGCGTAGGGTGGGTGAAACCCACGCGTCCATCCATAGCCGACCGGATCAACGCTTGGGTTTCACCCACCCTACGGATTTTTCTAACAAGCGCTCAGACCGGACAATCGTGTCGCATGGTTTCAGAGCCCCGTTTCGGCCTCGATCTCTTTTCGGGATTTGCGTTCGCGTTCGGTGGCCGACTTCAGCTGGCCACAGGCGGCCATGATGTCTTCGCCGCGCGGGGTACGGATGGGGCTGGCATACCCGGCTTTGTAGATGATGTCGGCGAAGGCCTGAATCTGGTCCCAATCACTGCGCTCGTGCGGCGCGCCCGGCCATTCGTTGAAGGGGATCAGGTTGATCTTGGCCGGGATACCCTTGATCAGCTGCACAAGGCGGCGGGCGTCTTCATCGGTGTCGTTTACATCCTTGAGCATCACGTACTCAAAGGTGATGCGTTCAGAGTTCGACGCCTTGGGGTATTCGCGCAGGGCATCGAGCAAGGCGGCGATGTTCCATTTGCGATTGATCGGCACGAGCTTGTCGCGCACGTCATCCGTCGTGGCGTGGAAGCTGACGGCCAGCATACAGCCGATTTCCTCAGCCGTTTTGTGAATCTCGGGCACGATGCCGGAAGTCGAGAGCGTGATGCGGCGGCGGGACAGGGCGATTCCTTCGCCGTCCATCGCGATTTTCATCGCGTCGCGCACGTTGTCAAAATTGTAAAGCGGCTCGCCCATGCCCATCAGGACAATGTTCGACAATAGGCGCGGGCCGTCCGTGCCGGAGCCGACACCGGGTTGGGGCCATTCGCCCAGATCATCGCGGGCCAGCATGACCTGGCCGATGATCTCGCCCGCTGTCAGGTTGCGCACCAGTTTCTGCGTGCCGGTGTGGCAAAAGGAGCAGGTGAGGGTGCAGCCCACTTGGCTTGAGATGCAGAGCGTGCCGCGGTCTTCTTCGGGGATGTAGACGGTTTCAACTTCGTGCCCGCCCGCGATGCGGACGAGGTATTTGCGGGTGCCATCGACGCTGATCTGGCGGCTGACGACCTCTGGAATGTTGATCACGAATTGCTCGGCCAACTCGGCACGGTAGGCCTTGCTGAGATTTGTCATCGCGTGGAAATCGCGCACGCCCCACTGGTACACCCACTGCCAGATCTGGTTGACCCGCATCCGGGCCTGTTTTTCAGGCGTGCCATGGTCGATCAACACATCTCGCAGCTTGTCGCGCGTCAGACCGACAAGGTTGATCGGTCCCTCCGGCAGTTTGCGAGGGATGGTCAGAACATCTTGGGTGATCGGGGCCGTGTCGGTCATTGGTCTATGCGTACCGGGAATGTGGATGCGCCTCCATATAGGGAGTCTTGGCGCATGTCCAAACCTATTCCCGCGTTCCGACGTCAGGTTTCGTGACCGCGGCCCAGCTTTGCCACAGGTTTGTGGCAATGGCAGGTGACAAGGTGATCGTTGACCATGCCCACCGCCTGCATGAAGGCATAGACGATGGTTGGCCCGCAAAACTTGAATCCTCGTTTCTTCAAATCTTTGGAAATTGCGCGGGAAATTTCCGTCTCGGTGGGCACCTCATCCAACGACGTCCAACGGTTCTGAAGCGGGGTGCCGCCCATGTAGTTCCAAAGGTAAGCATCAAAGCCCATCTCGGCTTCGATCGCCTGCCAGACGCGTGCGTTTGAGATCGTCGCCTCAATCTTGCCGCGGTGGCGGATGATGCCGGGATTGCCCAGCAAATCCACGACCTCTGCCGCGCCCCAAGTAGCAATTAAATTGGGGTCAAAGCCCTGAAAAGCTTTGCGAAAGTTGTCGCGTTTCTTCAGGATCGTGATCCAGCTGAGGCCAGCCTGAAAGCCGTCGAGGATCAGCTTTTCCCACAAGGCGCGACCGTCGTATTCGGGTACGCCCCACTCGGTATCGTGGTAGGCTTCATAGATCGGATCGTGACCAACCCAGCCACATCTTTCCATGGGTTTTTTCCTTCATTTCAGCCGGTTCGCGACACTACGACTCAAATGCCCCGTTTAACAATTCCTTAGCTGCCGTGGCGGAGTTTGGGCAGATCGTGTCCACGGAGTAATAAGACATGGCCGAAAAAGTTCTGAAATGGGCGAATGTTCAAGCCGGGCAGCAAAACCCGCTCGCATATGCGGTCACGGCCCGCGACCAATCGGTCATCCAGATGGTCGATGAAGCGGTCCGGCACAAGCAGGTCATGCTGGCGTTTCAGGCCATCGTGCCCGCCGGGCGTCAGGATCAGCCAGCATTTTATGAAGGGTTGATCCGGGTCCTTGATGCGTCAGGGCGGATCATCCCGGCGCGCGAATTCATTCACTCCATTGAAGCGACGGAAACCGGTCGGATCATCGACTGTCTGGCGCTTGAAAAGGGCTTGCGGTCCCTGCGGGAGTATCCACAGGTTCGCCTGTCGATCAATATGTCGGCGCGGTCTATCGGGTACCCGCGCTGGATGCGTTCACTGAAACGCGGGCTGTCTCAGGATCCGACTATTGCGGAACGCTTGATCCTTGAAATCACGGAAAGTTCGGCAATGCTGGTGCCCGAACTGGTGGTGAACTTCATGGCAGATCTGCAAAAGAAGGGAATCAGCTTTGCCCTCGACGACTTTGGCGCCGGTTTCACGTCCTTTCGCTATCTCAAGGACTTCTATTTCGACATTCTCAAAATAGACGGACAGTTCATTCGCGGTATTGCGGACGATCCCGACAATCAGGTTCTGACACGTGCTCTGGTCGCCATTGCCGAGCAATTCGACATGGTCACGGTGGCCGAAAGCGTCGAACAGCCTCGTGATGCGATATTCTTGCAAAACATGGGTCTGGATTGCTTGCAGGGATACTATTTCGGCGCCCCGACGATACAACCGCCCTGGCTAGCATCCACCGAGCGCGCCCGCGCATAACCCGAGTTGTTCCGAAGCCTAAATCGAACTGCAGGCAAGGCCCAAGCACGTCAAACGCGCGACCATCGATTCGCCAACGGTTGTTGGGCGGCGTCTTGCGAACCGGTTTGGCATGTGACAACAGCTACCGTTGCTGCGTTCCGGCGTCTGAGGTAAGACCCCACCAAGCGCGGGGAATCTGGGGCCCGCATATTGGATGCTGTCCCTTGTTTCTCGACCAACCTAACTTGGTGGAGGACCACAATGACCAATGTTGTAATCGCTTCGGCAGCCCGTACCGCCGTCGGCTCTTTTTCCGGCTCTTTTGCAAACACGCCCGCCCATGATCTTGGCGCCGCGGTTCTCGAAGCCGTCGTCGAGCGCGCAGGCGTGGACAAATCTGAGGTGTCCGAGACCATTCTGGGTCAGGTCCTGACGGCCGCCCAGGGCCAGAACCCGGCGCGTCAAGCCCATGTCAATGCCGGCTTGCCGATTGAAAGCGCGGCGTGGGGCATCAACCAGGTGTGCGGCTCGGGTCTGCGGGCCGTCGCACTTGGCGCACAGCACGTTCAACTGGGCGACGCCTGCATCGTGGCCGCCGGTGGACAGGAAAACATGACACTGAGCCCGCATGCCGCGCATCTGCGCGCCGGTCACAAGATGGGCGACATGAAATACATCGACACGATGATCCGCGATGGGCTTTGGGATGCGTTCAACGGCTATCACATGGGTCAAACCGCCGAGAACGTAGCCGACCAGTGGCAGATCACACGCGACATGCAGGACGAATTTGCCGTGGCCAGCCAGAACAAGGCGGAAGCCGCGCAGAACGCTGGCAAGTTCGATGACGAGGTGATCGCGTTCACCGTGAAAACCCGCAAGGGTGACATCGTGGTCGACAAGGACGAGTACATCCGCCACGGCGCCAATATCGAAGCCATGCAGAAGATGCGTCCGGCCTTCACCAAGGAAGGCTCTGTGACGGCCGCCAATGCCTCGGGTCTGAATGACGGAGCGGCGGCCACCCTGTTGATGAGCGCCGATGACGCTGAGAAGCGCGGTATCGAGCCGCTGGCGCGCATCGCCTCTTTTGCAACCGCCGGTCTGGACCCGTCGATCATGGGCGTTGGCCCGATCCATGCCAGCCGCAAGGCATTGGAGAAAGCCGGCTGGAGCGTGGATGATCTGGACCTGGTGGAAGCCAACGAGGCCTTTGCGGCACAAGCCTGTGCGGTGAACAAGGACATGGGGTGGGATCCCGCCATTGTAAACGTGAATGGCGGGGCCATTGCCATCGGTCACCCGATCGGCGCCTCGGGCTGCCGCGTTCTGAACACGCTGCTGTTTGAGATGAAGCGCCGTGATGCCAAGAAAGGCCTGGCCACCCTGTGCATCGGCGGCGGCATGGGTGTTGCCATGTGTCTTGAGCGCCCCTGATCCTATCAACGACCCTTAACCCGGGCAGGCGCAGCTGTGCCCGGACATTGAATCCGGAGGAAGAATACTATGTCTCGTGTTGCACTCGTCACCGGCGGTAGCCGTGGGATTGGCGAAGCCATTTCCAAACAACTCAAGGCCGACAGTTATGCCGTGGCCGCCACTTATGCCGGCAATGACGAAGCCGCTGCCGCGTTTACCGAGGCGACTGGCATCAAAACCTACAAGTGGAACGTGGCCGATTACGATGCCAGCAAAGCAGGAATCGAGCAGGTCGAAGCCGATCTTGGCCCGATCGACACGGTTATTGCCAATGCCGGGATCACCCGCGATGCGCCGTTCCACCGGATGAGCCCCGAGCAGTGGAAAGAGGTGATCGACACCAACCTGACGGGTGTCTTCAATACCGTCCACCCTGTCTGGCCCGGCATGCGCGAGCGTAAATTTGGCCGCGTCGTCGTCATCAGCTCGATCAATGGACAAAAAGGCCAGTTCGGTCAGGTGAACTATGCGGCCACGAAGGCCGGCGATCTGGGCATCGTGAAGTCATTGGCGCAGGAAGGTGCCCGCGCGGGGATCACCGCCAACGCAGTCTGCCCCGGTTACATTGGCACCGAAATGGTGATGGCAATCGACGAAAGCATTCGCGAGAAGATCATCGCGGGCATTCCCGCGGGTCGTTTGGGCACGCCGGAAGAGATTGCACGCTGCGTGGCTTTCCTTGCGTCCGAAGACTCCGGGTTCATCAATGGCTCGACCATCTCGGCCAACGGGGCGCAGTTCTTCGTCTAACACGCGCCCAAGAACACAATAAAAAAGGGCCGGTCTTGGGGGACCGGCCCTTTCAATTTCCGCTGATTAAAGTGTTTTGCTCTAAGCCCGCTGCAAGCGGTAAAGGCAAAACGTTTGCAACGATCAGGCGGAGGTAGAACCTTTTCTAAGCCAGGCGAAGAAATTGCCAATGGCTTGGCTACGGGCGTCATGTGCGGCCCGGTACGCGTCGCGGGTTTTGCGGTCTGTTGCCGTTTCGATCATTTCATCACCTCTGAATTACTTATCTGAGTTCAATATGCGGTATTCGTTTAAAGTGAACAAACGAGACTTTTCATTTGTTCGGATAAGATTTATTTAACTGAAATGACTGATCGCCTGCCCCCATTAACAGCCTTGCGCGCTTTCGAGGCGGCCGCCCGGCACCTGTCGTTTCAAAAAGCTGCTGCGGAACTGAACGTGACGCCCGCGGCGTTGTCGTTTCAAATCAAGTCACTGGAAGAGCATCTGGGCGTGCCCGTTTTCAAGCGGCTTAACCGGGCCGTGGAATTGACCGAGGCCGGGGCGACATTGGCGCCGGGGTGTCGCGATGCATTCACGACGCTGACATCGGCGTGGACAGCGACCAGGCGCCTGCAGGATACATCCAGCCTGACGGTGACGGCCGGCCCGGCCTTTACCGCGAAGTGGCTGGCGCCGCGCCTTTACGAGTTTGCGCAATTGCATCCGGATATCGAGTTGCGGTTTTCTGCGTCCTTGCGCCGGATGGATTTTGACCGTGACGAGGTTGATGTGGCGATCCGGTTTGGCTACGGGCCGGATCCCGGGCTGTGGAGTTTGCCCTTGGCCGAAGAATGGGTCAGCCCGGTGATGACGCCAACGCTGGCCGAGCGGTTTCCGACGATTGAGAGTTTGCGCGACGCAGTACTTATCGTCGATCAGTCCATCGACTTTCTGGATCCGCCCACCGACTGGGAGGCATGGTTCAAAGCGGTGAATGTTGCACCGGTTGTCCCGCATGGCCCCCGGTTTTCCCAGGCTGACCATGCCATGGACGCGGCCCTGGCAGGTGTCGGCGTCGCGCTTGGGCGCCGCGCACTGGTGATCAAGGAGTTGATGGACGGGCGGCTGGTGGCCCCCTATGGCATGGCGCTGAACGCAGGTGGACGGTTCCGGTTCCTGTGCCGCATGGGCGCCGAGGACAAACCGCAAATCAAGGCGTTTCGGGAATGGATGCTGGCCGAAATCGAGAAAGGGCGACCGACGTCAGACACACTGACCATTCTGCCGCTACTCAAAAAATGAAACGCGTGCAATCCGCGGAACTTGTCAAAGGCCCCGCGCGCCGTTGCTAATGCGTTAACCGGTGGATTTCTTCCTTTAGTCGGAGCTTTTGCTTTTTCATGTCCGAGATTTCCAAGTCGCTCATGCCGGGGGCGCGTTGTGCGGCTTCAACCTGTTCCGAGAGAGCCTGGTGTTTTTTCTTCAGTTCTTCGACGTGCGAACCCAAGGACATAAATGCGTCTCCTCTCCATTTTGTTTGAACGTCTCAGAGTGCATCACACTTTCATCAATCTGTCACGCTGCGCGCGCAAAATCGGCGGCGGGAATCTGGTTACAAGTCTTATTATTGGGCAAATACGGACAGGGCTTTGGCGTCTCGCAAAATGCAAGCCGTTGCGGACGTGTAGTTTTCCTGATCGGTGGTGTGGACGTGTCCATCATGCAGACACCAGCCATCATGCAGCCGGAAATCAGCTTTTCCGTCTTTGCGGCCGCGCAAAATGACCAGGCGGGCGTCACGACCCGGACGGGGAATCAGCGGCAACACCTCGATACTGCCCAAGGCGCGACTGGCGTGGTTCAAAAGCGCGGGCAAGCGCTCGGCACGCTGGATGAAGGTCACGTATCCTTTTGGTCGCGCGCGCTTTGCCGCCGCCTTGACCCAAACGGCAAGGGGTGTGGCCTCACCCAAGGCGGTTTCGCGCCCCGGGTTCCGCGCCGGAGTGCTGGAAGACCGATCGAAGTATGGCGGATTGGCAATGACATGGTGAAATTGCTGCGCTTTCAATGGGTCGGGCGGATCGTCCAAGTCCCCCTCGAACACGTTGGTCACGATTTGATTGTCCGACGCGTTGCGCCGCGCCAGGGCGGCATAGTTTGGTTGGATTTCGAGCCCGGACAGGCGCACTCCGGGGACCCGGCGTGCGAGACACAAACCCGCGACACCCACGCCGCAGCCCAGATCGAGGATATGATCGCCCGGTTTCGCGGTTACGCTGGCGGCTAGAAGGACCGGGTCGACGCCCGCTCGGTAGCCGTCCCGTGGTTGCCAGATTTGCAATCGGCCGCCAAGGAAATCATCGCGGGTCAGATCGCTCATCGCGCTATTCGGCCCCAAGCTCGATTCCATTGTCCAGCAAGGTCCGGCGCGCGGGTGTGTAATCGTCTTCCACAACCATCAGGCGGCGTGGAAAAATGCCGATACCGCCCTCAAGGACGCTCATATTTACGTCCATTTCAAAGCAGTCTATACCCTCGCCTTGAAGCAGCGCTTTGGCAAAGGCCATGACGGTGGGGTCGGTCGTGCTAAGTAGATGTTTCATGGGGATGATGTAAGGACACGACAGGCACATGTCGAGCCTCGCGTGACGGGAGTTTGATGGGATTGGACCACGCCACAACCAAGCCGCACGAGGCGCTTGCACGGCATCTGACCGAAAGGCTTGTGGCCGTGAACGATGTTATTCGTGCGCGCATGGCGTCCAAGCATGCCCCCCGAATACCGGAGGTTACGGCGCATCTGGTCGAGGCGGGCGGCAAACGGTTGCGGCCGATGCTGACACTGGCGGCGGCGGATTTGTGCGGTTACACGGGCGAGGATGACGTAAAGCTGGCCGCAACGGTCGAGTTCATTCACACCGCGACCTTGCTGCACGACGATGTTGTGGATGAGAGCACACAGCGGCGTGGACGACCGACGGCAAATCTTCTTTTTGACAATAAATCCAGTGTGTTGACCGGTGACTACCTGTTTGCGCGTGCGTTTCAGTTGATGGTTGAAACCGGGTCATTGACGGTGCTGGACATTCTGTCGAACGCGGCGGCCACGATTGCCGAAGGCGAAGTGCTGCAACTGACCGCGGCGCGGAACCTGGCCACGGACGAAGCGGTGTACCTTCAGGTGGTGCGGGGCAAGACGGCGGCGCTGTTTTCGGCGGCCACGGAAGTGGGGGGCGTGATTTCAGGTGCGCCCGAGGCGCAGGTTCGGGCCCTTTTTGACTATGGCGACGCATTGGGCATCGCATTTCAGATCGTTGATGATCTTCTGGATTACCAAGGCGATGCCAAGGTCACCGGCAAGAATGTCGGTGACGATTTCCGCGAGCGAAAGCTGACCCTGCCGGTGATCAAGGCGGTGGCACTGGCGTCTGACGAAGAGCGGGCCTTCTGGGCGCGCACGATCGAAAAGGGTGATCAGCGCGACGGGGATTTGCAGGAGGCGCTTCGGCTGCTCAATCACCACGGCACGCTGGAAGCAACACGGCTTGATGCCCTGGCCTGGGCCGCAAAGGCCAACGCTGCCATGCAAACCCTGCCCGAACATCCGGTGCGCGACATGTTAACGGCGCTATCGGACTATGTTGTCGCGCGGATAAACTAGCCCCATCTGCCTTTGAACCACACGCATCAGCCGGGTCACGAGGGCTGCACTTGTGCAGGCTTTGTTCAGAAACGCATCAGGCGCCTTGACCATTCAACTGGGTTGCGACGATCCACCAGGACGGGTGTTCTTCTGCCAGACGGCCCGCGGCAGAAAAGGCCGTTTCGTGATCAGGGTAAAGCCCGAAACAACTGGCGCCGGAGCCGGACATCCGTGCCAGCCGACAGCCGGACGTTACATTCAACATATCAAGAACTTGCCTGATCCGGGGGGCAAGTGCCGTCGCGGGTGCTTCCAGATCGTTGCGCATGGCGCGTAGCCAGTCGATGAAATGCAACGCATCCAAACCGACCGGTATCTCGTCGGGCATGGGTGTGTTCCACCGGTGGTCCAGCGCTTTGAACACGTCCGGGGTGCCCAGTTCGATGCCCGGGTTGACCAACACGGCGTAAAAGCAGGGCAGGCCGCGTACGGACGACACCTGTTCACCGATCCCTTGCATGCGCGACGCGCTGTTGCCAAGGCAGACGGGGACATCGGCCCCCAAATCCGTCACGTCATCAGGTACATCCGCGCCGGTCAGGCGAGACAGGACGCGCAACGTGGTGGCAGCGTCAGATGATCCCCCGCCCAAACCCGCCGCGTGTGGCAGGTTCTTTTCCAGGTGGATCTTGGCCGTGACGCCTAATTTTGCCGCCGCCCGCACAGCAAGATTGCCATCGCCCGTTGGCACGCCGGCGGCCATCGGTCCGGTGACGTCAAGGCCCGGGTGTTCATTCAACGCGACGGTAAGGCGGTCCCCGACATCGGCAAAGACGACGAGCGAATCCAGAAGATGGTATCCATCTTCTCGCTGCCCGGTGATATGAAGCGTAAGATTGACCTTTGCCGGGGCAAAGCCCTCAGCCGCCGTCATCGGCAACCTCCAGAGGTGGCGCACCTTCTTCCTGCAGCACGACGTCCAGGCCGACCTCCAGTTTGCGGCGGATGCGGTCGGGGTCGACGTCCGGCGATGGGTTTTCCTTGTTGATAAAGGACAATGCACGTTTCCATTGGAACTCGGCCTCGGTCGTGCGGCCGACGGCCCAAAGGACGTCGCCCAGGTGGTCGTTGACCACCGGATCCACCGGCATCAGTTCGGCGGCGCGTTCCATATGACCGATCGCCTCGTCATAGCGGCCCAGCCGGTAAAGCACCCAGCCGAGACTATCGACAATGTAACCTGAATTGGGCTGACGCTCGACCGCGCGCTCGATCATTGACAGCGCTTCGTCAAGCTTGCTTTGCTGTTCGACCAGCGAGTAGCCCAGATAATTCAAAACCTGCGGATGGTCTGGATTCAGCTCCAATGCCTTGCGGAAATCGGCCTCAGCCTTTTCCCATACACCAAGGCGTTCATGGCTGATGGCGCGGGCATAGTAGACGAACCATTGGTCCGATTGCCGCTCGGAATAGATTTCCAGCGCCGTGTTATAGGCGACGACCGCGTCGGCATACCGTTCGTCTTGGCGGTAGAGATCGCCGGCGGACACATGCACAAGCGGCAGTTCGGGATGGGACTGCTGAAGCTGTTCCAGCACTTCGATGGCGGCATCGGTCTTGTCGGCACGGCGCAGGGATTCGGCCCGGCCCATTTCCGCGGCAGTAAACGATGGGTGGTCGCGCGGGACCAGCTTGTAGGTTGCGGTGGCCAGATCATAGCGTTCCAGCGCTTCCAAAAGCTCGGCGGACATGATGACCGCATCCACGTGGTCAGGGTTCAGGTAGTGAGCGATGCGCGCATAAAGCAAGGTGTAGTCCTCGCCGGTGTCGCCCAACAGCGCTTGGCCAATCGAATAGAAGACCTCTGCCACGCCAT
>JBCBTE010000025.1:0-30214 GCA_039818805.1 Pseudomonadota bacterium | reverse complement strand
CACATTCCGGCAACTGATTTTCGGGGCCTAACCCATTGATCAAAAAAGGTGCCAGTTTCTTAGGCACCTTTTTTTATTGGCTTTGCGAGATTGCTCAAAAGAGATTCTTTTTGCGCAAAGCCGCTGTCAAGAACGAAGAACAGTTGCCGGAATGTGATGCGAATTGCTAGTTTCAGCGAGCGATTCACGCTTGGGGGGACAGGCCTTCGCACTGAACGATAGGCGACGTGTTAGCGTTGTTTTCAGTGCGGCTGACGGTTAGTCAGGACAGCCACATGTCCAACGGAAAGCGCGCAATCTGATCGCCCGGCCCCGCCGTTGTGGGGACATCTGCAGGGTTCGGGCTGGATTGCGCACTGAGACAAGGCCATTACGGGCTTATCGAACGGCTGTTCCTATGCCGGACGGTGGCACTGCTTTGTCCAACGCTTTCAACAGCATGAGCCGCATGAGAGGGGTGCGCCGGGATGGCTCGCGCTAAGTGGAAACGTATAATCGCGGATAAAAACAGAATGACGCAAGAACAATGGGGCCAAATCAAACAAGAACTCCTGGCATCGGTGGGCAAGAACAACTTTACGAACTGGATTGAACCTCTTGAATTGACCGGCATCACCGACGATGTGGCGACGTTCAAAGTGCCGACATCGTTTCTCGGCAATTATGTCTCTCAGAATTTCGGCGACCTGATTCTTTACAAGGTGAACGGGTTTGCCCCGAAAATCAGGCGCATCGATTTTCAGGTGGCCGCCAACTCCACCGCCCGCCCGGCAGATCCGGCCACAATGCCGAAGGGGCCGGGCAGTACGGGTAAACAACCGGCCGCAACGTCTGCCCGCGCGTCTGATGGTGCCCTGGCCTCCGCGCCACTTGACGAACGCTTCACGTTTGACCGCTTCGTCGTCGGCAAACCGAACGAACTGGCTCACGCGGCGGCCAAGCGCGTGGCCGAAGGCGGCCCTGTCACGTTTAACCCTCTCTTTTTATACGGTGGCGTCGGCCTTGGTAAAACGCACCTGATGCACGCCATCGCGTGGGAGTTGCAGACCGCACGTCCGGACCTCAACGTCGTCTACCTTTCGGCAGAGCAATTCATGTACCGCTTTGTCCAGGCGCTGCGTGACCGCAAGATGATGGACTTCAAGGAAATGTTCCGTTCGGTTGATGTGCTGATGGTCGACGACGTGCAGTTCATTGCCGGCAAAGACAGCACGCAAGAGGAATTTTTCCATACGTTCAACGCCTTGGTTGATCAAAATAAGCAGATCATCATCTCGGCCGACCGCGCCCCGGGTGAGATTCAGAACCTCGAAGAACGGATCAAGTCGCGCCTGCAATGCGGTTTGGTGGTTGATCTGCACCCCACGGATTACGAACTCCGTTTAGGCATTCTGCAATCCAAGGCTGACCGCTTTGCCGAACAATATCCCGGCCTCCAGATGGCCGACGGCGTGCTGGAATTCCTGTCTCACCGCATTTCGACCAACGTGCGCGTGCTGGAAGGGGCGCTCACCCGGCTTTACGCATTCGCCTCTCTCGTGGGGCATGAAATAACGCTGGAACTGGCCCAGGATTGTCTTGCCGATATCCTGCGCGCGTCCGAACGCAAGGTCTCGATCGAAGAGATTCAGCGCCATGTGTCCGAGCATTACAATATCCGCCTCAGCGACATGATCGGCCCCAAACGCGTGCGTACCTTTGCCCGTCCGCGGCAGGTGGCAATGTTCCTGTGCAAGCAGATGACCAGCCGCTCGCTGCCCGAGATTGGACGCCGGTTCGGCGGGCGTGATCACACCACCGTCATGCACGGCGTGCGCCGTATCGAAGAGCTGCGCACTCAGGATGCCCAGATCGCCGAAGATCTAGAGATTCTGCGCCGCGCGTTGGAGGGCTAGCAGCACAACAAAAGGCTTGAGCCTAAGGCGAAACTTGCTACCTTGCCGGTCCCGGTGCCCGTCAGAGGCACGCACCACGCAGGGAGCGAGGGCATGAAACTCAGCATTGAACGCGGCACACTTCTCAAGGCCGTGTCCCAGGCCCAATCGGTCGTCGAACGGCGCAACACGATCCCGATCTTGGCGAATGTCCTGATCGACGCCGAAGGCGATGCCGTGCATTTTCGCGCCACCGATCTTGACATCGAAGTGGTCGACAAGGCCCCCGCGCAGGTCGAGCGTGCTGGCGCCACGACCGTCTCGGCCGTCACCCTGCACGAGATTGTGCGCAAGCTGCCTGACGGCGCACTTGTCACCTTGGTCGATGATGGCGCATCGGGACGTCTCACGGTCGAGGCCGGGCGCTCGAACTTTTCGCTCGCCACCCTGCCCAAGGAAGATTTTCCGGTCATGGCCTCGTCCGAGTATGACTGCAATTTCACGGCCAAGGCCCCCGACCTGCGCCGCCTTTTCGACAAATCGAAATTCGCGATCTCGACCGAAGAGACGCGCTATTACCTCAACGGCGTTTACATGCATGTCGCCGACAGCGACGGAGGCAAGGCGCTGCGTTGTGTCGCCACCGATGGCCACCGCCTGGCCCGTATCGACGCCGACCTGCCCGATGGGGCGACGGACATGCCCGGCGTTATCGTCCCCCGCAAGACGGTGGGTGAACTGCGCAAGCTTCTGGATGATGACGACATGTCGATCGCCGTTTCGGTGTCCGAAACCAAAGTCCGCTTTGCCACGCCCGACATCACGCTGACGTCCAAGGTGATCGACGGCACGTTTCCCGACTACACCCGCGTGATCCCCCAGGGGAACACCCGCAAGCTGGAAGTGGACGCGTCCGAGTTCGCCCAGGCCGTGGACCGTGTTGCAACCGTCAGTTCCGAACGCTCCCGTGCGGTGAAGCTGGCGCTGGACGAAGACCGCCTGATCCTCTCGGTAAACGCCCCCGACAGCGGTGCCGCGGAAGAAGAACTTGCCGTTGCATACGGTGACGAACGGTTGGAAATTGGGTTTAACGCCAAGTACTTGCTGGAAATCGCCAGCCAGGTCGACCGCGAAAACGCCGTGTTCATGTTCAACTCGTCCGGCGACCCGACCCTGATGCGCGAGGGCAATGACACCTCCGCCGTTTACGTCGTCATGCCGATGCGCGTGTGACGCGGTCCCGGAATTCTCGGCAATTCCGGATCGTTCTCTTTGAAGACAACGAGGCCGACACATGACCGGTCTTTATCTCTCCACGCTGACCCTGTCGCATTTTCGCTCGCATCAAAGCGCACGGATTATGACCGACGGGCGGCCCGTTGCCCTTTATGGCCCCAACGGCGCGGGCAAGACCAATATCCTCGAAGCGGTTTCACTCTTTTCCCCGGGGCGGGGCCTGCGTCGCGCCGCGGCGCAGGACATGGCGCGTCGCCCCGACCCCATCGGCTGGAAGCTGACAGGCATCCTGAACTCGCTCCACCAGACCCACGAAATCGAGATTTGGTCCGAGGATGGCAACGCCCGCCAGCTCAGGATCGACAGTAAGCCTGCATCGCAACTGGCGCTCGGGCGTATCGCCCGCGTCCTCTGGCTGATTCCGTCCATGGATCGGCTCTGGATCGAAGGCGCCGAGGGCCGCCGCCGCTTTCTTGACCGTATGACGCTTAGCTTCACGCCCAGCCATGCCGAGGCGACACTGGCCTATGAAAAAGCCATGCGCGAACGCAACCGCCTGCTCAAGGACCAGGTGCGTGACGGTCATTGGTACGTGGCCCTTGAACGGCAGATGGCCGACGCCGGCACCGCCATTCACGCCAACCGCATCGCGGCACTGGAACAATTGGCCATAGCCCAGAACGAGGCGCAAACCGCCTTTCCGACAGCCGAGCTTGACCTGACCATGACCGAGGGCGAGATGCCCGCCACCGCGCCCGAGTTCCGCGATGCCCTCTCGGAAAGCCGCTTTCGCGACATCGCGGCTGGCCGCACGCTAATCGGCCCCCACCGCGCCGATCTCTACGGTGTCTACGCGGCCAAGGGCGTGCCTGCCGCCGACTGTTCAACGGGCGAACAAAAGGCGCTTCTCGTCTCTCTCATTCTCGCCAACGCCAGGGCACTGGCCCGTGACTTTGGCGCGCCGCCCCTGCTCTTGCTGGACGAGGTCGCGGCCCATCTCGACGCCACCCGCCGCGCTGCCCTTTATGACGAGGTGTGCGCGCTTGGCGCCCAAGCGTGGATGACCGGCACCGGGCCGGAACTGTTTGCCGGGCTCAAAGAGCGTGCACAATACATCTACGTGAACGAGGCTGACGGCATCTCCCATCTTGAGCAGATCCAATGACTGAACCCGTGTGCCCTGCCATGCGTTCGAACATCCAAAAGGTGCTGAACGCGATCGAAGAGGAAGACGGCGTTCGCATTCTGCTTGCCGTCGAATCCGGCTCTCGTGCGTGGGGCTTTCATTCGCCTGACAGCGACTACGACGTCCGCTTCGTCTACGCGCGCCCCAAGGACTGGCACTATCGTGTGGGAAAAAAGCGCGATGTCATCGAACGTCCGATCGACGCGGAACTGGACGTCTCGGGCTGGGAATTGTCCAAGGCATTGCAACTGGCACTTGGCTCAAACGCGGTGGTCGCCGAATGGCTGCAATCCCCGATCCTGTACCGATCATTGCCGGGTGTCATCGATCAATTGACGGCCTTCACGGAAAGGGCGCTTAGCAGGAAATCGGTGACATGGCATTACCTCTCGTTACTCAAACGTCAGCAAAGCCGCGTGCTGGCGCCGGATGGATCGCTGCGGGTGAAGCGCTGGTTCTACATTCTGCGCCCCGCCCTTGCCTTGCGCTGGTTGCGTTTGAATGAACGGGCAATGCCGCCGATGGACCTGGCCCGGTTGCGGGCTGAAACCGACTTGTCCGATCCCGTATCAGACGCGATGGACGCGCTGCTGGTGCGCAAGATGGCCGCGAAGGAACAGGCAACCATGACCGAAGTGGACCCTCTGTTGGACAACCTTGTGCATTCGGAATGGCGCGCCGCCGAAGCGTGGGTTGCGTCCGCCGGGTGGCAAGACCGGGATGAGTTGTGGGCCGAGGCCACGCACCTGCACATGGCGCTGTCCGAAGCCGCCTTCGCATGACGCTTTCGGCGGTGGATCTCTGGCTCTACGCGGGTGCGATGGCCGTTTTGTTTCTGACACCGGGACCGGTCTGGCTCGCGTTGATGGCACGGGGTTTGTCTGGCGGGTTTCGCGCCGCGTGGCCTTTGGCGCTGGGGGTGGCGATCGGCGACGTCATCTGGCCCCTGGTTGCGGTCCTCGGGGTGTCTTGGGTGGTCTCAACCTTCGACGGCCTGATGACGGTGATGCGCTGGGTGGCCGTGGCGATGTTCCTTGGCATGGGATGTCTGCTGATCCGCAATGCGGAGCATACGATCACAACCGACAGCCGCCTGACCCGCCCCGGTCTTTGGCCGGGCTTTCTGGCGGGGTTGGCGGTGATCCTGTCCAACCCCAAGGCCATTCTTTTTTACATGGGCGTCTTGCCGGGCTTTTTCGATCTGACAGGCGTCACCGCGCCCGACATCGCCGCCATCGTGACGATCTCGTTTCTGGTGCCGCTTGGCGGCAACCTGGCGTTGGCGGGTTTCATCGGCCGGGTGCGCGGATGGTTGACGTCTTCGGCCGCACTTCGGCGGATCAACCTTGTGTCCGGAACGCTTCTGATCGTTGTCGCCGGGCTGATCGCAATGACCTGAAACCAGGGTGTTTTCAAAACGTACGTTTTGCCCTGAAAAATGTACGTAACGTACGTAATTTGGCGGCTCGAAAACCAGTGGTGGCGCCGCTGACTCTGTCTGTCGGAAAACCACAAAATATTGTGGTGATCGCGTGACATTCCCCCCAGAAAATCGTATAAAATTGCAAAAAGATCGAAGGACAAGCTGTATGGCTGAACCCGCTGCGTCACCCGAAGAATATGGCGCCGATTCCATCAAGGTTCTCAAAGGGTTAGAGGCCGTTCGCAAGCGCCCGGGAATGTATATCGGTGACACCGATGACGGGTCTGGTTTGCATCACATGGTCTACGAAGTGGTCGACAATGGTATCGACGAGGCTTTGGCCGGCCACGCTGATTATGTAAGCGTATGTATTCACAGGGATAACTCCGTCTCGGTCAGTGATAATGGCCGCGGAATTCCTGTCGAGATGCATGAAGAGGAAGGCGTATCCGCCGCCGAGGTCATCATGACCCAATTGCATGCCGGCGGGAAGTTTGACAGCAATTCCTACAAGGTTTCCGGGGGCTTACACGGTGTGGGCGTCTCGGTTGTGAACGCGCTGTCGGATTGGCTCGAACTGCGCGTCTGGCGTGGCGGCAAAGAGCATTTGGCGCGGTTTGAAGGTGGCGAGACGACACAACATCTTGAGGTCGTCGGCGATGCCGAGGGCAAGCGCGGTACGCAAGTTCGCTTTCTGGCGTCTACCGACACATTTTCGAACCTCGACTATGTCTTTGAAACACTTGAGAAAAGACTGCGCGAGTTGGCGTTTCTGAACTCGGGCGTCCGCATTCTTTTGCGGGACGAGCGCCCAGCCGAACCGTTCGAAGCCGAACTGCACTACGAAGGCGGCGTACGCGAGTTCGTCCGTTACCTCGACCGCAGCAAATCCGCGTTGATGCCCGAACCCATTTTCGTGACCGGTGAGAGAGATGACATTGGCGTCGAAGTGGCGATGTGGTGGAATGACAGCTACCACGAGACCGTTCTGCCGTTTACCAACAACATCCCGCAGCGCGACGGTGGCACACATCTTGCTGGCTTCCGCGGCGCGCTGACCCGCGTGATCCAGAAATACGCCGCTGAAAGCGGCATCGCCAAGAAGGAAAAGGTCAACTTTACTGGCGATGACGCCCGGGAAGGACTGACATGCGTTTTGTCCGTCAAAGTTCCGGATCCGAAATTCTCCAGCCAGACCAAGGACAAGCTTGTCAGTTCCGAGGTGCGACCGGCGGTCGAGGGGTTGGTGAACGAAAAACTGTCCGAATGGTTCGAAGAAAACCCCAATGAGGCCAAGATCATCGTCGGCAAGATCGTTGAAGCGGCGCTTGCGCGCGAGGCAGCCCGAAAGGCACGCGAACTTACGCGGCGCAAGAACCCGATGGACATGAACTTCCTCAGTTCCAAGCTGAAGGACTGCTCCGACAAGGACCCAGCCAATACGGAAATCTTTCTGGTCGAGGGTGACAGCGCCGGCGGCTCGGCGCAGACCGGTCGCGACCGCAAGACCCAAGCCATTTTGCCGCTCAAGGGCAAGATCTTGAATGTCGAGCGTGCCCGGTTTGACCGGATGCTCAGCAGCCAAGAGATCGGAAACATGATCATGGCCTTGGGCACCGGGATCGGGCGCGACGAGTTTGATATCTCGAAATTGCGCTACCACAAGATTGTCATCATGACGGATGCCGATGTAGACGGTGCACATATCCGCACGCTGTTGCTGACGTTCTTCTATCGTCAGATGCCCGAGTTGATCGAAGGTGGATATCTCTATATTGCGCAACCGCCGCTGTACAAAGTAAGCCGGGGCAAGTCCGAGGTTTACTTGAAGGACGAGGCCGAGATGCAGGATTACCTGATCCAGCAGGGCATTGAAGACGCCATGCTACGACAGGGAAATGGCGAAGAGATCATTGGTCAGGATCTTGTGCGCGTTGTAGACGAAGCACGACAATTGCAACGTGTTTTGCAAGCTTTTCCAACACATTACCCACGCCACATTCTGGAGCAAGCCGCGATTGCAGGTGCTTTTGTGCCCGGTGCTGTGGACGCCGACCTACAAGGTGTTGCGGATCGCGTGGCAGCGC
The DNA here is from genome assembly GCA_039818805.1 of Pseudomonadota bacterium. Taxonomy (GTDB): domain Bacteria; phylum Pseudomonadota; class Alphaproteobacteria; order Rhodobacterales; family Rhodobacteraceae; genus Roseovarius. The sequence goes on along the minus strand of JBCBTE010000025.1, from coordinate 22,408 downwards.
GCTTGAACCTGATTGCGCTGGAATACGAACAAGGCTGGACAGGGCGCATTACCCAAGACAAGGGCGTACGTCTTGCGCGTATCCTGCGCGGTGTTGAAGAGGCACGCACGCTTGATGGGCCGGTGCTCCGGTCCGGGGAAGCGCGCAAAACCGGCACCTTCACCAAGTCGCTTCAGGACGTCTATGGCCTTCCCGCCACGCTGCACCGCAAGGATCGAAGTCAGCCAATCACGGGCCCCATCGACTTGCTGGATGCCATTTTGCAAGAAGGCGAAAAGGGTTTGTCGCTGCAACGCTACAAAGGTTTGGGTGAAATGAACCCTGATCAACTTTGGGAAACGACGCTGGATCCAGAGGCGCGCACATTGCTGCAGGTCAAGATCGATGATGTGGCCGAGGCTGATGACCTCTTTACCAAGCTGATGGGCGACGTGGTTGAACCGCGCCGCGAGTTCATTCAGCAAAATGCACTAAACGTGGAAAACCTGGATTTCTAAGCACGTTTCAGATGTCTTGACAGAATCGCGAACGCGGCGCAGCGTTCGCACATGACGCATCTGATCGCCATCACACGCCACGACCGCCGCGCTTTGCGGTGCGACTTGGTCATCTAGCGGGCGCAACGCGCAACGACGCGATGAACCTCTCGGCGTGACACTTGGGTGCCTGCGCACCCGCTTTCGGAAAATCAAGATATGGCGAAGACATCTGCGCTGCGCGTTGCGGTCGATATTGGCGGGACGTTTACGGACACCGTTCTGATGACCGACGACGGCTGTATTGCGGCGACCAATAAGACGCCGACCACCCCGGAAAACCCCACACTTGGGGCGTTGGAGGGGATGCGGCGCGTTCTGGCGGACGCGGGTCATGTCTGTGCAGAGGTGACGGGCTTCATTCATGGCACGACACTGGCGACCAACGCGCTGATTGAACGGCGCGGTGCGCGGGTTGCAACGATCACCACTGCGGGTTTCCGCGATGTTCTCGAGATTGGTTACGAGCGGCGCTACAGCCAATACGACATCAACCTGCAAAAACCGGATTTGATCGTACCCAGAACCCACAGCCTGACTATCGGCGGACGCATGAACGCGGCCGGTTGCGAACTGACGCCTCTGGATGAGGCTGCCATCCCGGCTCTTGTTGACGACGTGCGCAGGCTCGGTGCCGAGGCGGTGGCGATTTGCCTGCTGCATGCCTATGCCAACCCTGCGCATGAACAGCGCCTTCGGGATCAGTTATCCGGCGCTTTGCCCGGCGTTTCGATTTCGATTTCCAGCGATGTCAGCCCAGAGGCGCGCGAGTTTGATCGGCTGTGCACAACGATCGCCAATGCCTACATTCAACCCCTTATGGCGAGCTACCTTGAAGAATTTCAAAGTAAATTCAGCGCAGAGGGCATCGCCTGCCCGATCCTGATGATGACGGCAGGCGGTGGGATGACCACACTTAAAACGGCGGCGCACCTGCCTATTCGGCTGGTGGAATCCGGCCCTGCAGGCGGTGCCATCCTTGCCGCCCGCATCGCGCGTCAGGTGAAGGCGGAAGACGTGTTGTCATTCGACATGGGCGGGACCACGGCGAAACTGTGCCTGATCGACGGATATCACCCGCAAAGCGCAAGACGGTTTGAGATCGCCCGCGCCGAGCGGTTCATCAAGGGGTCCGGCATGCCGGTGCGCATTCCGGTTCTGGAAATGATCGAGATCGGGGCCGGCGGTGGATCAATTGCGTCCGTCGACCAGCTGGGCCGGGTGCAGGTTGGTCCGCAAAGTGCGGGCAGCGAACCCGGTCCGGCCGCCTTCGGCAAGGGCGGGCGGTTACCGACGGTAACGGATGCGGACGTTCTTCAGGGTCTCATTGATACGGCAAGCTTTGCCGAGGGTCGGTTGGCGATAGACGTTTCGGCGGCAGAAACGGCAATACGGGACAACGTTGGGCAAGCGCTTGACATACCGACGCAGCAGGCGGCGGCGGGGATCAGTGAAATCGTGGATGAAAGCATGGCCGGGGCTGGTCGGATGCACGCGGTGGAATCCGGCAAGGATCTGGCGGCGCGCACCATGATCGCCTTCGGTGGAAACGGACCGCTGCATGCCACGCGCGTCGCGCGCCGAGCGGGCGTAGACCGTATTCTGATTCCAAAGGACCCAGGGGTCGGCTCTGCCGTCGGGTTCCTGCATGCTCCGGTCTCGTTTGAGATTGTGCGCAGTCGTTACGAGGTGCTGGAGTCATTGGATCTGGATTCGTTGAACCGGTTTTTCGACACGATGATCGACGAGGCGAAGGACGTCGTCCGCGCTGGCGCCCCAACAGTGGACCTGATCGCAAAACGTTCGGCGTTCATGCGATATCATGGGCAGGGGCATGAGATCGAGATCACATTGCCGAACAGGGCTATTGCGCCAGATGACCGTGGCATGCTGCGCGCCGCCTTCGAGGCGGAGTATCGCAAGCAATTTGCTCGATCTGTTCCCGGCATGACCATCGAGATCCTGAATTGGTCCGTCAAAGTCGTGACACCACCTGATAGCGTTGATGATCGACCCAAGGTCGCGAAGGTTCTATCGGCCGAACCAGTCCGGCATCATTCCATACGTTGCGAGGTGTCGGGAAAGATGCGCGCCGCTGCCCTTTACGATCGCGACGGCTTGCATCCGGGTGCGCAGATCGACGGCCCTGCTTTGATCGTTGAGCCGCAGACCACGACCTATGTCAGTGCGGATTTCACCGCGTGTGTCGATGGCTTTGGCAACCTCATCCTGAGTCGCGAAAGGGTCGCCCCATGACAGAGATCTCAAAAACCCGTCTGCAAGTCTTGTGGAACCGTCTTCTGGCAGTGGTTGAAGAGCAGGCGCAGGCCCTGATCCGCGCCGCGTTCAGCCCCATCGTGCGCGAAAGCGGTGATATCTCTGCGGGTATCTTCGATCTGCGTGGACGGATGTTGGCGCAAGCCGTGACCGGTACACCGGGGCACATCAACACGATGGCCGAGGCAGTGAAAAACCTGCTGAAGCGGTTTCCCGTCCAGACCATGCGACCCGGCGACATCTATATGACAAACGATCCCTGGCTGGCCTCGGGTCACCTTAACGATTTTCTGTTGATGCAGCCTGTGTTTCATCAAACGCGCGTGGTTGGCTTTACTTCCTGCACTTCGCACCTGGCCGATCTGGGGGGCAAAGGCATGGGTCCCGAAGGGTCTGATGTCTATGATGAAGGGTTGCTGATACCACCCTGCAAGCTGGTGGATCAAGGCAAGGTCAATGCTCTCCTGATGGAGATCGTGAAGGCCAATTCGCGCGAACCGACTGCCAATGAGGGTGACATCTACGCGCTGATTGCGTGTTGTGAAACTGGTGCCCTGCGTCTTGCCGGCATGATGGAAGAATTCGCGCTAGACGATCTGGATCTCTTGGCCGACTACATCATCGGGACGTCGAAGCGCGGCACGTTGGCGGCCATCGCCGAAGTGCCAAAGGGTGTCTACAAATCCGAACTGATGGTCGACGGGTACGAAGCGCCGATCAGACTTGCGGCCAGTTTGACGGTCTCGGACGATCATATCCTGCTTGATTTTGACGGCACGGCGGGATGCTCCGACAAGGGTATCAACGTGCCATTGAACTACGCCACTGCGTATTCGGTGTTTGCCCTGCGGTGCATTGTCGGTCCGGACATTCCCAACAATGCCGGCTCGTTGGACCCGTTTCGGGTGACCGGCCCGAAAGGTTGCATTCTGAACGCGCAGCCGCCTGCTCCCGTGGCGATGCGTCATTCGATCGGACAGATGACACCGGATCTTGTCTATGGCTGTCTGGCGCAGGCGCTGCCCGGCAAGGTGCCCGCCGAAGGGGCGTCTTGCCTTTACGATTTGCCCATACGTCACACGCCTGAGGCCGCGCGCGATGGCGGCGCGCGGTTCGCGCTTGAACTCGTCTACAACGGCGGAACCGGCGCGCGCCCGACCAGCGACGGCTTGTCAGCCACGGCATTTCCTAGCGGGGTCTGGGGCAGCCAGGTAGAAACCACGGAAGCCACCGCGCCGGTCCTCATCACGAAACGAGAGCTGCGCCCCGACAGTGGCGGCGCAGGTCAGTACCGTGGCGGTTTGGGACAGCACATCGAAATCCAGTCCGCAGATGGCACCCCGTTCATGGTGTTCCCCTCAGTCGAGCGTGTTCTATTTCCAGCCAGCGGTCGGCACGGCGGGCAGACTGGGGCCAAGGGCAGGATGCGCATTGGACACGAGGGCGCGGACTTGCCTAGCAAAGGAGAGTTCGTGGTTCCGGGAGACACCGCGATGATCCTTGAAACCCCAGGTGGAGGCGGCTTCGGCCATCCTGAAAACCGAGCGCCAGAAGACTTGAAACACGACATGGCCCAGGGTCTGGTCAGCATGGATGCCGCGCGCCGTGATTACGGCTGGAAGAAGACGCCATGAAAGCTGTTGCCCATATCTCCGCGATGGCCCCCTACGCCCTGGCCAATCTGGATGCACCGGCAGGCAAACGGGTCGTGTCCCTGTCACAGAACGAAAGCTTGCGCCCCCCGTCGGCCGCCGTAACGGAGGCCATCAAAAGCGCGGCCGCGACGCCTCATCTTTACCCCGATCCCGATTGGTCCGGTCTGCGTCGCGCTATTGCCGATCAGCACGGGCTTGACCCGGCGTTGATCTTGTGTGGAAACGGATCGCTGGACCTCATCGCAGTGCTGGCGCGGGCGTATCTGGACCAGACCACCGCCGCCCTGGCGCCGGCGCACGCCTATCCGTTTTTCAAAACTGCCACCTTGATGTCCGGCGCGCGTTTCGACACCGCGTCGGAGGACAAAAGTGGCGTGGACGTCAGCGCGCTCTTGGCGGCTGCTGCGCCGGATACGCGGATTGTCTTTTTGGCCAACCCGGGAAATCCGACTGGCACGCGGATTTCGCGTGCTGACTTGCTTCGACTGAGGGACGGGCTGCGGGGTGACATACTTTTGGTCATTGACGAAGCCTATGGCGAGTTTGCAGACCATGTAGATGATCCGATGTTTGACCTGGTGGCGCGTGGTAACACCCTGGTGTTGCGCACGTTCTCCAAGGCGTATGGTCTGGCCGGCATGCGCGTGGGTTGGGGTTACGTCCCGCAGACCATATTGACCGAGATGCGAAAGGTCATGAACCCCAACAATGTGGCCCTGACTGGTCAGGTTGCCGCCGTGGCGGCCATCACCGACCAGACGTACATGCACGATACTTGTGCGGAAACGGCAGGCATTCGGGACCGGTTCATCGCCCGAATGCGCAAGGCAGGCTTGGATGCGTCTGACAGCTTTACCAATTTTGCACTGCTGCGCTTTGAAACGGTACGCCTTGCCACCCGGGTCGATCAGGCTCTACGTGCAGAAGGGGTGTTTTTGCGTGCGCAGGCCGGGGCGGGTTTGCCACACAGTCTGCGTGCGACGGTGGGTGTCGCAGATGACATGGACTTGGCGGCCCGCCTGATCGAGACTGCCTTACAAAAGGAGGTGGATCGATGACTGCCCCAAGCAGGGGGCGTGCGCGGATTGGTGTGTTCGTCCCCTTCACCAATACCAACCTAGAGCCGGACATGATGGTCATGCGGCCCGATGGCGTGTCACTGCATTTCACGCGTTTGGGCGGATATGACGCCGACGAAATTCCCGATGAGGCGCAGATGGCAGACTTGGGCGCAACCGATATCGAAGAGCCTCTGCGCCTACTGCAAGGCGTTCGTCCCGACGTGGTGATGTACGGCTGTACCTCGGCCACGCTGGCGCATGGGCCTGCGTTTGATCGCGACTTGAGTGCTAGGATCGCGGCGCATAGCGGGGCGATGACCGTGACCGCGGCCGGTGCGTTGGTTCATGCGCTGCGCCGATCAGGGGTCAAGAAGTTGGGGTTTGCCTCGCCTTACGTGTCTGGCTTGAACGATGACGCAATCACCTTTTTGGCCAGTGAAGGCTTCGAAACCGTGAACCGGTCCGAAGTTGAAAAGACACTAGACAACACCGCGCAGGGTGCATTGTCACCCGACACGGTGCTGGAACTGGGCCGGAAGGCCGACCATCCCGGGGCCGAGGCGGTGGTGTTGTCCTGTACGGATATGCGCAGCGTCGAGATCATCCATACGTTGGAAGACGAGATTGGCAAGCCGGTGATTACGTCGAACCAGGCGATGATGTTTCAGGCGATGGATCTTGTAGATATGGGATTGCCGCCGGTCGGTTATGGTCGGTTGTTTGAAAGGATCATTCATTGAACCAGCACCTTAACCCCTTGGCGGAGCCAGGACAGGCGCAATTCGAAGCGATCGCCGAATTCGTGCTGGATACCGAACGCACCATCCCCGATGTGGCGTTGCGTCATTGCGCGACACTGTTGATTGACACGCTTGGCGTGGCCGCCGGGGCCAGCATGCTTGAAGTCGGCCATATCGCGCGCAACTTTGCGGTGGATTTCCATGGGGCAGGGGGCGACCGGAACGCCGCACATTTGCTGTTTGATGGTCGCCGCGTCAGCGTTCCCGGCGCAGCCTGGGCCCTGGCCACGCAGATCGACAATCTGGACGGGCATGATGGGTATAATCCGGTGAAGGGCCATATCGGCTGTGCTGTGGTGCCAGCGCTTTTTGCCTTTGCCGAAAGACACCCCGATCTGACTGGTCCGCAAGCGTTGCGGGCCTTGGTGATGTCCTACGAGGTGGCCGCGCGCGCCGGGTTGTCGCTGCATGCAACCGCTAGTGATTACCACACTTCGGGGGCGTGGAACGCGCTAGGTGTCGCTGCTCTGGCGTGCCGGCTGGACGGGACAACGCAAGAGGTTTTACGCCAAGCGATGGGCATTGCCGAGTATCACGGTCCACGCAGCCAAATGATGCGCGAGATCGACAACCCGACCATGCTGCACGACGGTTCAGGCATGGGGGCACTGGTTGGATCGTCTGCGGCTTTGCTGGCAATGCGTGGCTTTACCGGGGCTCCCGCGATCACGGCCGAGGCCGCAGATGTGGCACAGTTCTGGGCTGATCTGGGTCAGCATTGGACAGTGTCAGAGAACTACATCAAGCCCTATCCAAGCTGTCGTTGGGGTCACGCCGCCATCGACGCGTTGCGCAAGATCATGGCCGAGAACGAGGGTGTGAATGCCGACACCGTCGCTTCGGTCGAAGTGCGCACATTTGACGAAGCCGCACGCCTGTTTGCAGGCATGCCCGAAACCACGACCCAAGCACAGTATTCGTTACACTTCGTTATGGCCATCATGTTGAAGTACGGGGCGGTCGGTCCGTCGCACATCTCTGACAGGGGCCTTCAAGACCCGGAGGTTGCGAAACTGATACCCAAGATCACAGCCGTATCGACACAGGTCCACAACGCCCGTTTCCCCGAAGGCCGATGGTCGGATGTGGAGGTTGTCCTGACCGATGGACGACGGCTGCAGTCCGGCGACGTGCCCGCCAGCGGTGGACCAGGGGCTTGGCGCTCCGACAAGGACGTTGAAGAGAAGTTTCACGTTTTCTGCGAGGGTACTCTTTCGCCTGAAAGAACCACCAGATTGTGGGCCATGCGCGACAAGATGATGGATCCGGCCGTGTGCTTTTCGGACTTGGCTGCACTGGTGTATCCCGGGACCGACGCATGACGAAAGCACCGAAAGTTCTGATCCACAATGATGTAACGGACGCAATGGCGGCACGGCTGTCTCAGGTCGCTCCGGATGTCGATATGCGGACGTGTCACAGCAACGCCGAGTTGGACGCGATGATCCCCAAGTTCCGGCCCGACGCCGTCTATTCCGTTCGGTTCGACGTCAGCCAGCCGTTTCCAAGAGACGCGCTGTTGGCTGAGGGTGGACCTAGGTGGATATCCGTCGGTGGATCGGGATGTGATCACCTTGGAGACTGGGACACGTCTCGTGTCACCGTGACCAACTCGGCGGGCGTTGCTGCATCGATGATGGCGGAGTTTGTGTTTGGTTGCGCGTTGCACTTCACATTGGACATCCAAGGATTGCAACGTGACAAGGCCGCCCGTCACTGGCTGTTGAAGCAGGTGTCGCCCCTTCGGGGCAAGACGTTGCTCATCGTGGGGTTGGGCCAAACGGGTCAGGCAGTTGCGGCCAAGGCCAAGGCCTTTGGAATGGCCGTTCTGGGTACTCGGGCGCGGCCGCAGCCGGTAAAGAACGTGGACGAGGTGCATGCCGCCGACAGTTTGCCGCGGCTTTGGCCGCGCGCGGATCTGATCTGCGTCTGTGTGCCGCGACTGCCTTCGACCCTGGGGCTGATTGACGCTGAAGCGTTCAGTTTGATGAAACGTACCGCCATTCTGGTGGATGTATCTCGCGGCGGCGTAATTGACCCAGACGCCGCCATTGCAGCAATGCAAAACAACAGGATCGCCGGCGCGGCCTTCGACGTTTTTGAAACAGAACCCCTGCCGACGGACAGCCCTTATTGGGACCTTGAGAACACGATTATCTCGCCGCATGCCTCTGCGGTGTATGACGGCTGGGACCTGACGTCGTTCGACATGTTCCTGGATAACCTTGAACGGTGGCGCCGGGACGAGCCGTTGCAAAACGTGGTTAACCCGGCGCGTGGATATTGAAAGGCAAGCTATGACCAACCGGTTTCAAGGTGTCATCACCCCAATCCTGACCCCGTACAACAAGGATCACAGCATTGCCTATGATCTTTATCTTGAGCATGCGGCCACCTGTTTGGCGGGCGGCGCGCATTACGTGTCGCCCTTTGGCACCACTGGCGAGGCGCTCAGCGCCACGCGAGCCGAGCGTATGGATGCGCTTGATCGGTTGGTTGACAGCGGCACTGCGCGGCCCGACCAATTGATGCCGGGCACGGGCCTATGTGCCCTGGAAGAGACGCTAGAACTTTGCAGTCACGCGGTAGATCTGGGATGTGCAGCGGTGATGGTCTTGCCGCCCTTCTTCTTCACCAACACAACGGACGAGGGGTTGTACCGATACTTTAGCCAGCTCATCGAGGCGATCGGCACGGACGCGTTCAAGATGTGCCTCTATCATATCCCGCAAAATACCGGCGTTGGCATTTCGCCTGCTCTTGCCGCACGCCTGAACAAAGCCTTTCCCACGGTTGTTGTCGCCTACAAGGACAGCTCGGGCAATTGGGACAATACCCAGGCGGTGATCGAAGCGGCCCCAGACATTTCGGTCTTTCCAGGGTCGGAAAGCTTTCTTCCCAAGGCCGTGAGGATTGGTGGCGGTGGCTGTATTTCCGCCAGTTGCAACTCGAACGTCAAGGCGATCCGCGCGCTTTACGAAATGGCGCGATCCAACGAATGGGAACTGGCAGACGCCGCGCTGGTGCCAATCAATGTTCACCGCAAGGCCATTCAAGACGGCGGGTTGATCCCTGCCCTCAAAGCTCTCAAAGCGCATCAATCCGGCGACGAAAGATGGCTGACACTGCGCCCACCATTGGAAAACGCGGATCCGGGTCTTGGCTCAAAACTGGCGGCAACGCTGCCTGTTGGGTAAGAACCAGGCTTAATTGATTGTCCCGCTCAGGCCTTCGGGCTGACCAACAACAACAAATGTCAGGCTCTCAGGGTCGAGCAGTTCGCGCGCGACCCGATTGATGTCATCCAGGGTGACTGCGTCTACCCTATCGTTGCGCGTGGCAATGTAATCCGTGCCCAACCCGTCAATCTGCATGCCTACCGCAATGTTCGCAATTGGCCCATTGCCATCAAAGCGCAATGGATATGCGCCGGTAAGGTAGGTCTTTGCGTCCTCCAGCTCTTTGGCCGTCACGCCTTCGTCGCGCATGCGCGCCCATTCGGCTTTGATGACGTCGACCGCCTCTGCAATACGGTCATTGGCCGATGCAACACGGCCGGTCCAGATTTGCGCCCCGTCACGATCCGCAAGGTAGGAATAAACGCCGTAGGTCAGGCCGCGCTTTTCGCGCACCTCATGCATCAGGCGGCTTTCGAAGCCACCACCGCCCAGAATATGGTTCAGTACGAAGGCCGCAAAGAAATCGGGATGCTCCCGCTCCAGTCCCGGTTGCGCGAAGGTCGCTATGGATTGTGGAGTTTCGTAATCGACCACCTTGATCCCGCCTGGCATGTTCAAGGTCGCATCCGCGCTTAGCTCTGCACCCGACTCCGGCAGATCGCCCAAAAGCGTGTCAAGAATCGTGGCAAGTTCTTGCTCGGTCACATCGCCCACTGCGCTGACGTAAAGACGATCACGGGCAAGGGTCGCGGCGTGGGCAGCCACGATGTCGTCTCGTGTCAGGGCGGTCACGCTTTCGACCGTACCTTCCTGCGACGAGCCGTAAGGATGCTCGCCATAGACCAGCCTCGCAAAGGCCTCGCCGCCAATTTCTGACGGGTCCTTGGCGTTGGATTGGATGATTGAAATGACCTGTGCCCGCACACGTTCCAGCGCGTCTTCTTCAAAACGCGGGTTGACCAGCGTTTCACGCAAAAGGGCCAGTGCGTCGTCGCGGTTTTCACTCAGAAAGCGGGCGGATATGCTGATTGCATCCGGGTCCGCATCATATTTGAAGGTTGCGGCCAGAGCCTCGGTCTCGCGTGCAAATCCGCGCGCGTCCAGATCTCCGGCACCTTCTTCCAGAAGCCCGGTCATGAGATTGACCGCGCCACGCTTGCCCGGTGCGTCAAGGGATGTTCCGCCGCGAAAACGAAGTTCCAAGGCGACAAAGGGAATCGAATGATCCTCGACCAGCCAGGCGTTGATGCCGCCGGGCGTTGTCAGTTCCTTGATTTCAACCCCGGCACGCGCCGGCAGAGCGCCGAGAACAAGCAGAACCGGCAGGATAAAACGGATCATTCGGGTCATTGGGTTACCTCTTGCGCAGTCACATAGCCTGTCACGGAGTTCGTGGTCTTGCCAAAGATGTCGCGGGCCGCAGCCATTACATCCTCGGCCGTGACCGCATCCAGGATACCAGGCCATGCCTGAACATCCTCGACGGTCAAACCTTGGGTCAGAGCACGTCCATAACGATTGGCCAGCGCGCCCACGTCATCACGAACAAAGATTTGCGCCGCCCGAATCTGCATCTTGATCCGATCAAGCTGCTCTTGGTCTACACCCTCTTCCAGGAAGGTCGTGATCACGTCATCCATCGCCGCCTCGACCTCTTCCAAGGTGACACCAGCGGCAGGAACGATCGTCAGGTTGAACGTCGTGTCATCCAGCGACATGCCCCCGTAGTAAGCTGATGTATAGACCGCCTTGCGCGTCTCGAATTGCAGCTTTTCCGTCAGGACCGACGTTGTACCTTCGCCCAGGATTTCGGCCAGCAAGGTCAGAGCCGCAGCTTTTTCCTGCGCACCGCTATCGCGTTCGGGGGCTAGATAAGAGCGAGTCAGGTAAGGTTGTGCAACGCGCGGATCTTGATACGTCAGACGGCGCTCTGCCATCTGCCGGGGTTCCTGAGCCCGGGCGCGCGCTGGCAGGTCGGGGTTTGCCGGGATCACGCCGTAATAGGTCTCGGCCAGTGCCCGCACGTCGTCGGGATAGACATCACCGGCCACGATCAGGATGGCGTTGTTGGGGGCATAATTGGTTTCGTAGAAATTAAGTGCATCTTGCAAATCCAAGTCCACCATTTCGTGTTGCCAGCCGATGATCGGCACGCCGTACCGGTGATTCAGGTACTGCGCCGCATTCTGTTGTTCGCGGAACAGGGCCGACGGGTTGTTCTCGACCCGCTGATTGCGTTCTTCGATGATCACGTCGCGCTCGGTCAGGATGTCCGCCTCGTCCAGCTGAAGGTTGACCATCCGGTCGCTCTCCATACGCATCATAAGTTCAAGCCTGTCCGCTGCGATACGCTGGAAGTAAGCTGTGTAATCATAGCTTGTGAACGCATTGTCCGAGCCGCCATTGCGGGCGACAGTGGCCGAAAACTCACCCGGTTCGAGCGTTTCAGTACCTTTGAACAGCAGGTGTTCCAAGAAATGCGCCACACCAGACACGCCGGGGTCTTCATCGGCGGATCCCGCGCGGTACCACACCATATGGACGACAACCGGCGCGCGGTGGTCTTCAATCACGACCACGTCCATTCCATTGTCGAGCGTAAAGGTTGTAACGAGGTCATCCGCGGCCAAAAGGGGCGTCGCAAAAAGTGACACAACAAGGCCGGCAATCCATCGGCGCATTAAATCTTCTCCCAAAGGTTTTTGCACTCAGGAATAGATACAGCGCCTTTGCTTCGTTTCAACCGTGCTGACTTGGTTGTGAGCCAAAGCTTATCGGCGGCGCTGCGGTGCCGGCGGCGGCGAGGACGGGGTTGGAATACCAAGGCGCCGCAACCGTTCGGCTTCGGCCTGTGAATTCAACCATTGGCGACGATAGGCAAGAACATAATCGTCATTCGGTCCAATATTCAGAATGTTCACGCGGCCGCGCTGGCGGCGCACTTCGGCGTCCTCCTTGGCCAGCGTCTGCCGAATTCCGGGAACGACGCCGAACCGACGGGCGTAATTTACCAATCCGCCGTCATTGCCGCCAATTCCGCCGGGGGCCAAGGCGGCAGGGTTGCCCCCGAGCGCCGCAACACCGTCACCAAGCGGTGTTGCATCTGTCAGGTTCGCACCACCCGGCCGTGGCGCGGGCAACGTCGAATAGTTTTCCGGAGCCTGCAGAGGCTTGCCTGGCGAGATCGCAAATTCGTCTGGACCGGCACCGGTATCCTTGAAGCGCGTAAGCGTGATATCACGGTCGCGCCCGCCACAGGCCGACAACGCCATCGCAACAATCAAAGCCGATATCACCGGAAGCTTCATGCCCCACTCCTAAAAACCTGTGACAGGCTTAGCGTATTCATTCGCAGAGGTCACGCCGCCTTTTTCTTGTCAGCGCTGAATATTACCATGCCGAATGCACCGATGAAAACCGCGATGTCGGCCACGTTGAATGAGGTCGGGTTGTTAAAGCCACAGCAGGACATGTTCAGAAAATCGGCCACGGCGCCGTAAATCACGCGATCCACCACATTTCCAAGGGCACCACCCACCAGAAATCCGGCCGCGACCCTTTGCCATCGGCCATGTGGGTCGGTGTAGACCCACCACAACACCGCGCCCACGATCACAATCGCCACGCTGATCCAGACCCACCGCATTATCGGGTCCGGGCTGGCCAAAGCGCCAAAGTTGATGCCCGTGTTCCAAGCCATGCGAAAGTTGATGAACGGTGGCAGAACGTCGATAGCCAAGCGCGTTTTCAGGTCCAGAACCTGCACGATCCAGTATTTGCTCAGTTGATCGAGCACGAATATCAAGGCTGCCACCCAGAAAACGGTGCGCATACTGCTCTCCTTTGTGGCCGTCTCTCTTGGTGTACGGCCTGATTTGTCGACCCGGTCTTAGTGCCGGAAATGCCGCATACCGGTCAAGACCATCGCCAGACCTGCTTCGTCGGCGGCCGCGATCACATCATCGTCGCGCATCGACCCGCCCGGTTGAATGACGGCGGTTGCGCCGGCCTCGGCCGCTGTCAGAAGACCATCCGCAAAGGGGAAAAACGCATCCGAGGCCACGACGCTGCCTTGCGTCAAGGGTGCGGGCAACGCGAGTTCTGCGGCCATATCCTCGGCTTTGCGCGCGGCAATCCGGCAACTGTCGACACGGCTCATTTGCCCGGCGCCCACACCAACAGTCGCGCCGTCCTTAACATAGACAATGGCGTTTGATTTTACGTGCTTTGCGACCTTCCATGCAAAAAGCATATCCGCCATTTCCTGTTCGCTTGGCTGACGTCTGGTCACAACTTTCAAATCATCAACGCGGAGGGTGCCGCTGTCTTTGTCCTGTACCAGATACCCGCCGGAGACCTGTTTGATCATCATCGCGGCCTGCCCCGGATCGGCCAAGCCGTCCGTTGTCAGCAGGCGCAGGTTTTTCTTGGCCGCGAAAACCGCGCGGGCATCCTCGTCCGCCCCCGGCGCGATCACAACTTCGGTGAAAATCTGCGCAATCTCTTCGGCGGTGGCCCTGTCCAACGGGTGATTGACCGCGATTATCCCGCCGAAAGCAGACGTGCGGTCGCAGTCATAGGCGCGCATGTAAGCCTCGCGAAGGCTCTCGGCCCGCGCAACACCACACGGGTTTGCGTGTTTGATGATCGCGCAGGCCGGACCATTCTCGGGCGCAAATTCACTGACCAGTTCGAATGCTGCATCCGTGTCGTTGATGTTGTTGTAGCTCAGCTCCTTGCCCTGATGTTGCTGGGCGGTGGCAACGCCGGGACGGCTCGTGCCATCGGTATAGAACGCGGCACTTTGGTGCGGGTTTTCGCCGTAGCGCAGGGTCTGTGCAAGCTGGCCGGCCACGGCTCGCCGCCGCGGAGCGGCTTCGTTCAGCGCATTGGTCATCCAGCCTGACACGGCCGCATCGTATGCCCCTGTGCGGGCATACGCATTAAGCGCAAGCCGCTGGCGAAACGCGTATGTGGTTTGGCCATCGTTGGCGTCCAGCTCCGCCAGCAGGGCGTCATAGTCTTCGACATCCACAACCACGTTGACAAAGGCGTGGTTCTTTGCGGCGGCACGGATCATGGCCGGACCACCGATGTCGATGTTTTCGATGCAGGTTTCGTAGTCACATCCTTGGGCGACCGTCGCCTCGAACGGGTACAGATTGACCACCAAAAGATCGATGGGCCCGATCCCATGTTCGTTCATGGCGGCCACGTGATCGTCGTTGTCACGCAGCGCAAGAAGGCCGCCATGCACCATCGGGTGCAAGGTTTTCACGCGGCCATCCATCATTTCGGGAAACCCTGTCACTTCTGCGACATCACGCACGTTCAATCCCCCATCCCGCAGGGTTTTCGCGCTGCCACCGGTCGACAACAGCTCGACCCCGCGATCAGCCAAAGCCTGGCCCAAATCGACCAATCCGGTCTTGTCGGAAACGGAAAGAAGCGCGCGTCGCACGGGTGTGAGGTTGGTCATGAGGCAGCAGATCCTTGAGGTCCAAAACGTGTTCTATCAGGTCACGGTCACCGGGGTTCGCCCGTCCTCTGCCAGATCGCGCACGCCAATGGGAGAATCCTGCGGCTTGGCCAGTGACCATCGTGTGCGCGTCGCATACTCCATTGCGCGACCGGATAGAACGATTTGTTTGGTCGCACGTGGCTTCAATCGGTTCTTTTCCAGAAAAACGCTGGGTTCCACGCTTAGCTGCGTGGTGCCGTCCGTGCGGAAGATCCACAATTCACCGCTTTTGAGCGCCATCGACACGGCTGACCCGCCCATATCGATCGAGGCATCGACGTCGGGATGAAGATGAAACCGGATGTCAAAGGGCACGCCTTGCAAGCGCGTGCTGTCCATCGTCTTGTCGAAACGCCTTTTGCCGACGTCATCAAGTGCGATCAGCATGTCTTCTCCGGCCAATCCCCGGCCATCGAAGGTCATTTCCAGTTTGCGCACATGGGTCAGACCATAGGCCTTTTGATACCCATCATGGCCGCCTTCAAACGTCAGGCCATCAGGGGCCTGATTGACGCGGATGGGCACCTGGCTTGGCGTTTCGGTCAGCCAGTTCTGTTTCTGAGCGCCTACACCAAGAAGGCTGCTTGATTGGCCGTTCAGAACCAGCGTCGAATGCGACGGCGAGGCACGACCGGCGCGTCGCCAGTCTGCACCGAAACTGGCACCCGAGCCACAATTGACGATCAGTGGCCGTCGACCCGAGGTCAGCTCGAACGCAAGGGTCGAGGCATGTGCATGGGCCGATGCCTTGCCAACCGGTGGCGGAGCGGCGTCGATGATCAGGGAACTGCGCCCGGCGCTGAGCCGGGCAAAGCCCATCGACAGACCGTCGGCATTGCGCCCTTTGACCTGGCTGGCCGCCAAGGCGCTATCGAGCCGTCCTTCCAGCCCGCGCCCGCCACCATGAAACCGCGCCAGTCCGCCATCTGCGTGACGCAGTGTGCGCAAGGTGGGGCCAATGCGCTCGATGGCGCTCCAATGCTCCTTGGGCGGGGTTTCACCCGCCTCGGTCAAAGTGACAGCCGCCCAGGTCAGAAGTGTGAAGACTTCCAGCAATTCCTCGGGATTGCGCGTGGGCAAGCCACCCTGAACGTCAACCTGCCGGGTGCATTCCCGTGCCAGGGCGTCTGTTGCAGGCGCAACGTAAGAGCCCATGCCTTCCAGTGACAGACCGGCATATATCAGGCCGGTCAGCGCCTCGAACCGGGGCAGGCCGGGCGCGGTGGCACGCCATCGCCGCGCCAGGAAATGGGTTTGTTGCGACAACGAGCGCAGAAACAAGTCGGTTTGCTTTTGGCTTTGGCCACTCATCAGGAAAAGCGCGTGGCTGATCCAGCGGATCACGCGACGCCCTGTCAGATCCGGCGTCCAGCCCGGGCCACGCCCCCGGCCGTAGACGGTGATCCACCGCCACAACCAATCCTTCGCACATGCCCGGGCGGATGCGTCTCCGGCCGCCGCCAGATCGTCAAGCCAGGTGAATCCATGGATTTCGGCGGAAAAATTCTGATCGGGGGGCGGGATATCCCACAGGTTTTTGCCGGGCTCACGCAGCAGATGACCGGCAAAAAGATAATTGCCGGCGCAAAGTTGCCGACCGCGCGCAAAACTGCCGATGGTGCGCGGCTCGGGTTGTGACAAAAACGCCGTCCCACTGCGCGTCAACGTCGCGCGACGCGCGGCCATGCGGTTCTGAAGGCGCGTCCATTGCGCGGAAAGATTGGTGGATGTCGACATTCGGTCCCGGCCTCGGCACGCTCTTTTTGGCGCTGTTTGCGCAGTATAGCGCCAAGGCCAATTCAAGTCACGGCGCTTCGTCCACGGCCGAGAAAAAGTGTACGTAACGTACATTTTTGGGGTCAAAACGTACGTTTTTCCAAGCGTGGCTACGGAAGTTTGAGACAGGCCATGTAAAAGCCATCCATGCCACCCAGTTCAGGCCAGAAATCGGGGCGCAGACGCAAACCGCCCTCTTCGGTGATCCAGGCGGGATCAATGCCCGGCATCTCGAACGCGGCGCGGTCGATCACGAGGTCTGGATGTCGGACCAGGGCATCGTCAACCTGCACTTCGCCTTCGTCCGGCAGCAAAGAGCACGTGCAGAACATCAGGCGCCCACCGGGGGCAAGCAGTGACAGCGCATGATCCAGCAGCTTGGATTGCAATTCGATCAGCGCGCCAAATTCGGCGCCATCCTTGGCATAGGGCAGATCGGGGTGACGGCGGATGGTCCCGGTGGCCGAACATGGCGCATCCAGCAGGATGGCATCAAAGGGGCCATCGGTGAAACCGAGCGCGTCCGCCACGACGGGCGTGGCCGTCAAACCGGTGCGGTCCAGATTTTCCTGGACCCGCGCCATGCGCTTTTGAGAAATGTCGAGCGCCGTCACGTTGGCCCCTGCCGCGGCCAGTTGCAGGGTCTTGCCACCCGGCGCGGCGCAGAGATCGAGGATACGCTCGCCGGGCTGTGGTGACAGGGCACGCACCGGAAGGGCGGCGGCGGCGTCCTGTACCCACCAATCGCCGCTGTCGTAGCCGGGCAAGGCCGATACCTGACCGGGATCGTCGAGGCGCACGGATCCGGTTGGCAACAGGGTGCCACCCAAGCGTTCGGCCAGCGCGGCGGCATCGCCCTTCGCCGTGATGTCCAAGGGTGCGCCTGCAAAGTGGCTTTTTTCCATCGCGGAGACCGCGCCGTTGCCCCATGCCGACACCAAGGGTTCGCGCAGCCAACGGGGCAGGCGCTGAATGCGCAGGTCTTTCCATGGCTTTCCGGCCTCGCCGGCCATCTGGCGCAAGACCGCGTTGACCAGCCCTTTCAGACGGGCATGGTGTGGGTGCGCGCCAGTCAGGCTGACCAGTTCGCCGACAACGCCGTGATCGTCCCCGCCCATGCAAAGCTCGACCGTGCCAAGGCGCAGGATGTTCATCACATGAAGGTGCGGCGTCTTGCGCAGTTGGCGCGCCAGCAATCGGTCGGCCCGGTCCAGCCCGCGCAACGTGTCCGATGCCAACCGCAACGCACGCGCCTGATCCTGCGGTTCCAGCCGGTTGAGTGGCCCCGAAAGCTCGGACAGCAAACGCCCTTCGCCCAGGACCTTGTCCAACAAGGCCACGGCGGTGCTGCGGGGCGTGTAGGTGCGCATCGGTCTTCCTTGGCCTTTGAACGAAGGCGGCATATATCAGGGGCAGGACACCAAAGGAAGCCCACCCATGTCGGACGACCGCAAAGACCTGCCGCCCGCAGCGCAACGCGCCCTGGCAGAAGCCGAGGAACGTCGCAAGAAGGCCAAGGAACTGGACCTGCCCAAGGAGTTGGGAGGCCGCGACGGACCCGAGCCGGTACGCTACGGTGACTGGGAGAAGAAGGGCCTCGCGATTGACTTCTAGCCGGTTTTGGACGGGCATGACGCGCAACTGGCATGCTTTGTGGACCGCAATCGGATTGATCTTTTTCGCAAATTCGGCACTCGCACAGACCGTGCCCAACCCGGTTGACCTGACCGACCGCATCGAATCCGGACTGCGTGCGATTTGGCCGAAGGAAGAATTCGCCATCACCCTGGACGGGTGCGCACTTTTCGTGTTGCAGATCTCGCCGCCGTCGGGTGTGCAAGTGTCGCAGACGAATTTATGGCTGGGTGATCTGGATTTCCGGCCCGAGCAGGTGCACCGCACGGGTCAAAAGATGGGCGATGGCACAGGTCGGACATGGTGGCAGTATCAATTTGTCTATCGTTGGTCCGAGGACACGCTGGCGGCCCATTCCGATGCCATTGACAATTGGCGAGCCGATTACATCGGGATGTTGAACCGCCCCGGAGAAGTGAACATGCTTGAGATCGAGATGCGCGGCCTGCTTCGGCAGATGAAAACCGGTGCCTACGGGCCGTTCTTTCAAAGAAACTATGCCTGGGCCGAAGGCAAAGACGTTTTTGGCGACCCGTTCTGGGAAGTGAACGAACTTGTCAGTGAGACCCGTTTCAGCCCGTTCTGGATGGTGCTGAACGAAGACGTGGCCGATGGCTTGATCAATGACATTGCGCTTTATGCGCAAGCGACGTGCAAGCCGGCAAAGTAGCCGTGCTTGCACGCTGAATTGAACCCAACGGGTGTCGTTATTTTAGAACGAGGTCGGCAAATTCACCGGTGCCACGATCCGAGATGAAACGGATCGTTTCACCCTGGACTTTCACCGCCTGGCAATTCGGGCCAAGATCACGTTTGCCCCAGTAAAGATCGCGGCAGAAATAGCCGGATTTCCATTGCCATGCGCCGCGCACGCTGCGGCCAAACGCTCTGCCTGCGATCTGTCCGGTGGGGGTTACGGTCAGATTGATGCCAAAGCGTGTCAGTTTCTTGTTTTCGATGACCGACACAAAATCCTGTCGATCTTTGATTTGGTCGAAAGGTTCTGCCATCGCCGGGCCGGCGATCAGTGCAGCGATGCATGCAAACGTTGTAAGGCGCATTTGTTCGGCTCCCGTAACAAACAATAATAGGTACGGAGTTCGTCACGACTTGGATCAGTTTTCTTTCAACCCCAGCACATCAAGCATGTCGTATTCCCCGGGCTTGCGGCCCTGACCCCACAGTGCGGCCTTAAGCGCGCCACGGGCAAAAACCGCCCGGTCGCTGGCCACATGCCGTAGGGTGATGCGTTCGCCGGTGGCGGCAAACAGCACGTCATGTTCGCCCACGATATCGCCGCCACGTATGGCGTGAAAGCCGATCTGGCCGCGGTGGCGCGCGCCGGTCATGCCGTCGCGACCCCTGTCGGCCGCGTGGTTCAGCGACACGCCGCGCCCATCCGCCGCCGCCTGACCCAGCATCAGTGCGGTGCCAGAAGGCGCATCGACCTTCTGGTTGTGATGCGCCTCGATCACTTCGATATCGTAATCCTCGTCCAAGGCGGCGGCGACCTGTTTGGTCAGCTGCACCAGAAGATTGACGCCCAGACTCATGTTGCCTGCGCGGATGATCGTGGCGTGGCGCGCGGCGGCATTGATTTTCATCAGGTCCGCATCGCTGAGACCGGTTGTGCCGATCACGTGGACACAGCGTGCCTGCGCGGCCAGCGCGGCAAATTCAACAGTGGCGGCGGGGGCCGTGAAATCCAGAACCGCGTGGGTTTTGGCAAAGGCGACAAGGGCATCATCGGTCACGGTGACACCCAGGGGCGCACCGCCCATGGCCTCGCCCACGTCGCGACCGACCCAGGCATGCCCGGGCCGTTCAAGTGCCCCGATCAGGCGCACCCGGTCCGACGCGGTGATCACATCGATCAACATCTGGCCCATGCGCCCCGAGGCGCCTGTCACCACGATCCCTGGCAGGTCGGTCATTGCTGTCCTTTCCGAATATCTGCTCGCGCTTGCATAGCGCCAAGATCATCGCTTGGCAAAGGCGGCCGCAGGTCTTAGATGCTGCTGCATGGCAAAGAACAAGTTTCACGATGGTCCCGGCCCGTCGCAACGTCAGCTGCGCGTGGGCGAGTTGATCCGGCGCACCCTGTCGGATGTGCTGATGCGCGGTGATGTGCATGATCCCGATCTCAACCGCCTGTCGGTGACAGTGGGCGAGGTGCGCGTGTCACCCGACCTGAAGATTGCAACGGCCTATGTGCTGCCACTGGGCGGGCAGGGGCAAGATGACGTGGTCAAGCTTCTTAGCCGCAACAAGGGCGAACTGCGCCGGGTTGTCGGCAAGAAGCTGGGTCTGAAATTTGCCCCCGATCTGCGGTTTCGGATTGATGAGACCTTTGACCAGCTGGACGAGACGCGTCGCCTGTTTGCGCAGGACGACGTGCGGCGGGATGTTGAGAGCTAGGGCGCTGTGGCTTGCGGCGCTGGCCGCGCTGGGGGCCGGTTCGGTGCCCGCAACAGCGGTCGAGTGTGAGCGGTTGGCGTTCGAGGACGCGCGCTACACCGTGTGCAAAGTCAAGCCTGCCGAGGAGGACCTGCGTCTTTTCCTGAACCACCCGTCAACCGGAGAACCGCTGGGCGGCTTCAGCAATGTCGAACGCCAGGTGGCCGGTGATGGGGCAGTCTTGTTGTTCGCGATGAATGCCGGGATGTACCATCAGGATCGTCGCCCGGTTGGCCACTATGTCGAGGATGGTCGCGAGGCCGCCCCGGTGGTGACCCGGGACGGACCGGGCAACTTCGGTTTGTTGCCCAACGGGGTATTCTGCATTCAGGACACGCGCGCAGACGTGTTCGAGACGAAGGCCTTTGCGCGGCAACCGCCCGAATGCCGCTACGCCAGTCAATCCGGTCCGATGCTGGTGATCGACGGCAAGCTGCACCCTAGGTTCCTCAAGGATAGTGACAGCCTGTTTGTACGCAACGGCGTCGGTACATCCGCCGATGGGCGCACTGCATGGTTTGCCATTTCCGAGGACGAAGTGAATTTTCACGCATTCGGGCGGCTTTTCCGGGATCTGCTGAAGGTCCCGCAGGCCCTGTATTTCGACGGCAATGTTTCGCGGCTGTATGCGCCGCAGTTGAACCGGCATGATGGCGGGTTCCCGATGGGTCCGATTGTTGGGGTGGTCGGGGGCAGTTCGTAGAAATAACCTGTGGCAGACCGTCGCGGAGATGCCGACGGCGTCGCCAATCGGGCTAAGCCCAATTCGGTAAGAACGCAGACGGACAAATGAGCAAAGATCGCAACCTGAACGAGGGCCCGGTGTGGCGGGCCCTGGTGGCCACAAGCGCGCCGATGACCTTGGGGATTCTCGGCGTTTTGTCA
The DNA here is from genome assembly GCA_039818805.1 of Pseudomonadota bacterium. Lineage (GTDB taxonomy): Bacteria > Pseudomonadota > Alphaproteobacteria > Rhodobacterales > Rhodobacteraceae > Roseovarius. The sequence goes on along the minus strand of JBCBTE010000025.1, from coordinate 626 downwards.
GTAGGGCTGGCGGATGCGTTTTTTCTGGCGCGTTCGGGCGAAGAGGCGCTGGCGGCCATATCCTTTATCTTTCCGGTGACGGCGGCATTGACATCGCTGTCGATCGGCATGGCCGCGGGCACAAACACGGTGGTGTCTCAGGCCATCGGCGAGGGGTCCGGCGATGCGGAACGCTATCGCATGACCTTGCACGCGATGGCCCTTGCGGCGTTGCTTGCCAGCGCTGTGGCGGTGCTGTTTTACGTCACAGCGCCCTACATCTTTGCGGCCATGGGGGCAAAAGACCAAGTTCTGGCAGCCGCTGTCAGCTACACCCCCTATTGGTGCCTGGGGTTTCCGTTTCTGGTGACCGGCATGTCCCTGAACGCGGTGTTCCGCGCGGCGGGACGCGCGGGCGTGGCGGCGACGGTCATGGTCGTGCAATCCGTGGCAAACATCGCGATGAATCCGATCTTTATCTTTGGTTGGGCGATAATCCCCGAGATGGGGGTCGAAGGCGCAGGAGCGGCCACCGGGCTGGCGCGCACGCTTGGGTTCTTGGCGGTGTTCGGGTTTGCGCTTTATGCCGGCATTCTAAGGTTCAATTGCAGCCCGTGGCGCAATGTGCTGGCCTCGTTCAAAGCGAT
>JBCBTE010000024.1:0-31370 GCA_039818805.1 Pseudomonadota bacterium | reverse complement strand
CATTAACTGGGGCTCCCCCTCGGATCGAAATTTAATGGTAACTAGCCCTGCCATTTAGGTGATGCCAGCCCCAATTAATGGCAAAGATCACCTATATTGAGCACAACGGCACAAAGCACGAGGTTGAGGTGGCCAACGGTCTGACCGTGATGGAAGGCGCACGGGACAACAACATCCCAGGCATCGAGGCAGATTGCGGCGGGGCGTGTGCGTGCTCGACATGCCATGTCTATGTCGATCCGGCCTGGGTGGACAAGCTGCCAGCCAAGGAAGACATGGAAGAGGACATGCTCGATTTCGCGTTCGAGCCCGACACCGAGCGTTCGCGCCTGACCTGCCAGTTGAAGGTGACCGATGCACTGGACGGGCTGGTCGTGCAAATGCCCGAAAAGCAGATCTGACAACATGCGAAGACTGAGGCCTTGAGAGCAATTGAGCTGTCGTCGGGCGCTGTTGTCGCCCTCATCTTCTTGTTCACCTCTGGTCTCGCTGGTGCGGTGCAGGCCGATCCCTTGGGATGTACCAAAGGGGATGGTCTGCACATTCGGAAAGTGTGTTTCGAAGACGTCGCGGGCGCACCGATCTACGGGCATCATGTGCTCGGCGACACTCCTGAATGGGACGAGCTAACAGTTTTCTGGGGCGAGCGGACACGTCCACGCACGGACGGGCAAGGTGGTGCAGCAACGACTTTGCTGCTTGATCATGTTTACGAAGACGTTTTGCCTCGCCTGTTCGACGTCGATCTAGATGGCGAAGACGAAATCGTTGTCGTTCAGTCGCATTTCGAGAAAGGTGCACGTCTGGTTGTTTACGATACAAATGCGGCGCTTGTAGAAATCGCCGGGCCCTATATCGGCACGCGCCATCGCTGGCTGGCACCGGTGGGCGCGGCGGACCTGGATGGCGACGGGCATATTGAAATTGCTTACGTCGATCGTCCGCATCTGGCCAAAACCTTGCGCATCTGGCGCTTCAAAGACGGCACATTGACCGAGGCCGCCATGGCCTCCGGCTACAGCAATCACAAGATCGGCTGGGATTTCATCCCCGGCGGCATCCGCGATTGCGGCAACGGAGCCGAGATGATCCTGGCCACGGGCAACTGGTCACACATTGTCGCGGCCCGTTTTGATGGCACTACGATCACGACGCGCACGCTTGGCCGGTATGAAGGGGCCAAAAGCGTCGATGCCGCCCTGCGCTGCCCCTAAAGCGTTTCGCAAAAAGCACACACCAATGCTTTGTTAAATGTCGCGGCTTCTTTCTTGTCCAAAATACCCCGGGGGTCTGGGGGTGGAACCCCCAGTCGGTCATATCGTGCGCAGCACGATACGAAACCTAAAGCGCCCGCCAGCCGATATCGCGCCGGCAGACCCCCTCCGGCCAGTCGATCCGGTCGATCATGCCATAGGCCCGGTCGGCGGCCTCGCGCAGCGACGCCCCCCGCGCTGTGACATTCAGCACCCGCCCGCCCGAGGCCACGATCTGCCCGTCCTTTTCCGACGTTCCGGCGTGAAAGACCATGTGAAAGCTGTCCTCGCCACACGCCTCCAGCCCCTTGATCAAACTTCCCTTTTCGTAAGGTCCAGGGTAGCCGTTGGCCGCCATCACGACGGTTAACGCGTGGTCACCGCCCCAGTTCACGCGCGCCTCGGCCAAACGCCCCTCGGCCGCCGCCTGCAGCAAGTCCAGTACTTGTGCCCCCAGTCGCAGCATCAGCACCTGACATTCCGGGTCGCCGAAGCGCACGTTGTATTCAACAAGTCGCGGCTGGCCATCCTTGATCATCAACCCGGCATAAAGCACGCCCTGATACGGCATGCCGCGCGTGGCCATGACCCGCAGGGTGGGGCGGACGATCTCATCCAGTGCCTTGTCGGCAATTGCGTCGGTCAGAACGGGGGCAGGCGAATAGGCCCCCATCCCGCCGGTGTTGGGTCCGGTGTCGCCCTCTCCGACGCGCTTGTGATCTTGTGCCGTGCCGATGGGCAGGGCGACCTCGCCATCGCACAGCACGAAGAACGATGCCTCTTCGCCGTCCATGAACTCTTCGATCACCACTTCGGCACCCGCGCCGCCAAAGGCGCCACCGAACATGTCGTCGATGGCCGCGTGCGCGTCTGCGACCGTCTCGGCGATGATCACGCCCTTGCCCGCGGCCAGTCCGTCGGCTTTCACCACAATGGGCGCACCTTGGTCGGTCACATACGCTTTGGCCGCTTCGGCGTCCGTGAAGTGGCCGTAGGCTGCCGTTGGGGCCTTGGCTGCGTCGCAGACGTCCTTGGTAAAATGTTTCGACGCTTCCAGCTGGGCGGCGGCCTGAGAGGGTCCGAAAACCAGCAGTCCCGCGTCGCGCAACCGGTCCCCTACGCCAGCCGCCAGCGGCGCCTCGGGGCCGACAATGACAAACTCGATCGCGTTTGCTTCGCAGAAATTGACCACCGCCGCACCGTCCAAGATGTCCAGGCTGGCGCATTCGGCGATTTGCGCGATCCCCGCATTGCCCGGCGCCACGATCAGCTTGTCGCATTTGGGGTTCTGCATCACCGCCCAGGCCAGGCTGTGTTCGCGCCCACCGCTGCCCAGGATCAGAATATTCATTGTACCGCTCCGCTCTTTTTTCCGCCGCTTGCATAGGGTTTGACGACCATGGTGGCAAGTCTAGCGCGCTGCGTGGAACACAGCGCGCTGCCTTGCGTTGACATGCCAGTGCAACGCAAACTCAAAGAGGAGACAAGACATGTCGAAACTGGAAAATCACAAAGTGGCTATTCTGGCCACCCATGGCTACGAGCAATCCGAGTTGGAAAAACCGCTGGCGACCCTGAAAGATGCCGGTGCCGAGGTTCATGTGATTGCCCCCGAGAGTGGGGAAATCCGTGGTTGGGACGACAAGGATTGGGGGCGCAGTGTGACGGTGGATCTTACATTGGACAACGCCAAGCCGGAAGATTACCACGCACTCGTTCTGCCCGGTGGTCAGATCAATCCCGATGTACTGCGGACCAATGATGCAGCTGTGTCCTTCATCAGGTCGTTCTTTGAGTCCAAGAAACCAATCGGTGCAATCTGTCATGCACCGTGGCTACTGATCGAAGCGGGCATCGCCAAGGGCCGCAATCTGACCTCGTATCACTCGATCCGCACCGACGTCGAAAATGCCGGCGGTCGTTGGGAAGACAGCCAAGTTGTGGTCGATGAAGGCCTTGTGACCAGTCGCCATCCGGGCGACCTTCCGGCTTTTTGCGACAAGATGATTGAAGAGATCTGCGAAGGCCGTCACGAAGATCGCGCCGCGTGATCTTTCCAACCGGGGCGGGATGCGTCAAAGATGGATCATGTCTGATCTAATCGATGATCCCGCCCCCGGTGAAAACGCCCCCGAGTTTTCGGTCTCCGACCTGTCGGGGGTGATCAAGCGGGTGATCGAGGGCGAATTTTCCCATGTGCGCGTCAAGGGCGAGGTGGGTCGCGTCAGCCGCCCGCGTTCAGGACATTTGTATCTGGATCTGAAAGATGACCGCGCGGTCCTGGCCGGGGTAATCTGGAAAGGTGTGGCTGGGCGCTTGTCCGTTCAACCGGAAGAGGGAATGGAAGTGGTCGCCACCGGCCGCCTGACCACCTTTGCAGGCCAGTCGCGGTATCAAATGGTCATCGAGGACATCAAGCCCGCGGGCATGGGCGCATTGATGGTCATGCTGGAAAAGCGGCGCAAGATGCTGGCAGACGAAGGACTGTTCGCGCCTGAGCGTAAACGGCCCTTGCCGTATCTGCCCGAAGTGATTGGCGTGGTGACATCGCCCTCCGGTGCTGTGATACGCGACATCCTGCATCGTCTGCGCGACCGGTTTCCACGCAAAGTGCTGATCTGGCCTGTCGCTGTGCAGGGCGATAAATGTGCCCCCGAAGTGACCCGTGCGATCGAAGGCTTCAACCGGTTCACCCCGGGCGGGGCGTTGCCACGGCCTGATCTTCTGATTGTCGCCCGCGGCGGGGGCAGCATCGAGGATTTGTGGGGGTTCAATGAAGAAGCGGTGGTGCGCGCTGCGGCAGCGTCAGAGATCCCGCTGATCTCGGCCGTCGGGCACGAAACGGATACCACGCTGATTGACTATGCCTCGGACAAGCGCGCGCCGACACCCACGGCGGCCGCGGAACTGGCCGTGCCGGTACGTCTTGACTTATTGGGCTGGCTGGACGGGCAGGGCGCACGGCTGCTGCAGGCGCTGACGGGACAAGTGGGGACACGGCGACAGCGGCTACAGGATCTGTCACGGGCCTTGCCGCGCCGCGAAACCCTGACCGAAGGTGCGCGGCAGCGACTGGATGTTCAGGCCGAGCGTTTGCCTGCGGCGTTGCGGGCGCTTGTGCAGGCCCGGCGGGTGCAATTGTCGGAACGCGCGGGCGTGCTGCGCCCCGGTATTCTTCGGCGCGGTGTGGATGCCGACCTCCGCCGGTTCCAGGCGACGGCGGCACGGCTGAACACGCGCATGCTTGCGCGGGACGTGACCCAGAAACGCACCGAGTTCGACCGGTTGACCATCCGGTTAAGCGACGCGGGTCGGCGTCAGATGCAAGACCTGCACGACGCCTTGTCCGGCCTGGATCGGTTGCGCGAAACCTTGGGCTACAAGGCCACGCTGCGGCGCGGTTACGCCGTGGTGCGCGGTGACGGCACCGTGGTTACGACCCAGGCTGCGGCACAAGCCGCGCAAAGCCTTGAGATCGAATTTGCGGACGGGCGCCTCGCGCTCGTGGACGGCCAGACGTCCAAGGCGCCAAAGTCAACGAAATCCTCTAAGCCCAAGCCACCACCGCCAGAACAAGGCAACCTGTTCTAGGCGGGCGTCAAACGCCAATTTCCGGTCCAAGGCACATCAGCGGTTCGTCGCTTTTTTCGACCTCGTAAAGAAGCGTCTGGCTTGGGTCGTTCTGAAATTGCGCGATCAAACCTTGGTTGGATTGCTGAAAGCTCCAGCATTGCGGTTCAGGTTTGTTTTCATAGACAAAGCAGATCAATTCGCCTTCTTCGTACCACTCACCTTCCTGGCAATTTCCATCGAGAAATGACCAGCGTACGCGGCGGTTCTCAAGGTATTCCTCGGCCCCGTAGGGCGCCCCGGCCGCGCCATAGTAAAAAGTCTTACCCTTGGTATAGGCATCAAATTCCGACGCCGACATAAGGGGCTGTGCGGTCGCCGCAACCGGCAAGAGGAAAAACAGGAAAGCAACTCTGATATGCATGCCCTGATCCTGCCAGACGTGCAGGGCACTGGCCACCGGATTATTCGCCTGGCATTGCCACAGGCGACCGTTTGCCCGATGACATGTCACGCCATTTTCCGCACCGTTTGTCCATGACGCGCCGCCACAGCGTCGGCATCAGCGCCAAGGCCGCCATGAATGGCAGCGGGTAAGGCAGCATAGGCATGGCGTCGGGGTCCAGTTGCAACGCTGGATAAGCGCGCGTGGGGGTGACGTGGTGATCGGAATGACGTGGCGCGTTCAGCATCAGAGCCGATGAAAACCAATGTGGCGCGTTCCATGAATGCTGAGGTCCGACCGGTTCCAGCCGTCCGTCGGGCAATGTGGCCCGGCGCAGCCCGTAATGCTGCACGTAGTCTGACATCAGGATTTGCATTTGCGCATAAAGCGCCAGCGCCAGCAGCGCATAAAGCCCGGTCTCGCCACCAAAGGCATAAGCCGCCGCCATGGTCGCCACCGCACCACCTATGTACAGCGTGTAGGGATGGCTTGCCAGCGACCGCGCCCGTCCGGCACGCAAACGGTTTTCGGCTGCAAGCCCGGCAAAAAAGGATTGGCGGCTGGCGCGCAGGGCATAGCGATAGAACCCTTCGCCCGGGCGGGCGCTGTTTGGGTCGGCGTCACTGCCGACGTGCACGTGATGCACCCGCAAATGCGCACTTGCATGATGACCGACCAGCATGGACGTATAGATCAGTCTTCCCAAGACCCGCAGCGCGCGGGCATGGCGGTGGATCAGCTCATGAGCCACGGGATGTGAAATCTGGCCGAACACCAATCCGCAGGCAACCAGAACAAGCGTGCGTTCAAGCCCTGACAGACCACTGGACCCTGCCGCCGCCCACAGACCAAGACCCAAAAGCAGGAAATGCAGAACTCCCAAGGCAACAAGAAGCGAATTGGCGGCTGGAAACTCGGCCTCGGGGTCCGTGTTTTCGCACGCGATGGCGACAAGGCGGTCTAACAGGAACACCAGCACGGTCAAATACCCAATCGCTGCCCAAGCCCAGACGCCACCCCATGCAACGGAACACAGGATCAGTGCCGCTGGCAGTAACGTCGCAATTGCAAAAAGGCGCAAGCCTTCCATGTACTCACCCAAAAAACACTCCCCCGGCGACGCATTAAATGATGTGGATTACGATTCGTTCAATCTTTGTGGTTGAATTTGCGGCAATTTCATCCAACCCGTGTTGTAGGGGAACGAAATCCACCGCAAGAGTTGATAGATGTGCATATGAAACATCCTGGAATTGAAAAATGACCGTGACAGCGTGGCTGTTGTTTGGTGCGGCGGTTGCCTTGGCAGCCACCTATGCAGGTGCTTACGTTCGTGCGCGTGCAAGCGTGGCCAGGTCGGCCGCAAAAACGGGGGCAGTTCTGGGTCTTGCGGTTGCGGCCTTCTTGGTCGACGCCCCGGCCTTTTTAATCGTTGCGTTGTTGTGCTGTGCGGTTGGCGACTACTTTTTGTCTCGCGACGGTGATGTGGCGTTCATGACAGGTGTGGCCGCATTTGCCGCCGGGCATCTGGCCTATGTGGCACTCTTTTTGTCAACGGCAAAGGACGGCGCCGAGTTGCCCACGATCGGGGTCTTCGCGCTGGCGTGGCTGTTGTTGATCCTGGGGCTGGTCATGGCCACGCTGCTGTGGTCGCGCGCGGGGCAATTGCGGGTTCCGGTGCTGATCTACATTCCGATCATTCTTGGCATGGGTTGGGCGGCGCTGAGCGTGCCAATGTCCGGCCCCCTTGCCGCCGTTCTGCCCGCGGCCCTGATCTTTGTGGCGTCAGACATCACGTTGGCGGTGGAAAAATTCCTGCTGCCCCAGATGCACCCCGCCCGCGCCTACACACCCTACGTGATCTGGACCACGTATTGGTCGGCGCAGGCCATGTTCACCCTCGCCTATACGCTTTAACCATCGTTGCGGTAGACGGCGCACACACAGCCCGATTTCTTGAATTGAGCACAGTCGCGCCAAGCGGCATCACGGCTGTCGCGCCCCAAACGAGCCATGAAGTATCCGCCTTGCGGGCTGGCGCGGCTTTTCTTGAACACCAGATCGGGTGTCTGTTTACCGACAAGCCCGGAACAGGCGCGGGTCATCCGGGAAAACTTGACGCGGGCGGCGTCCTGGGTGACGCCAAAGGCCATCTGAATGCCCCATGGCTTGATCTTTGGCTCATAGCTTTTGAGGTCGGTCATGCGCCGGTTGCGCGCCAAATCAAAACACGCCTTGTCGAACGGCAACGTCTTTGACAGGCGCAGATCGGGGTCTGGGAAGGGTGTCTGCACCCAATTCTGGTGCGGCACGCCGGTGATAATGCGCACGTAATCCACCGTTTCCCGGGCCAGCCCACCCGTTCCTGCGATAAAGCCTTCGGCCCGCCGTTCGCCGCCGTTGTATCCCACAGCAGCCAGTCCAAGATTGCCGTAGGCGTTGGTCATTTCGGCCAAGTACTGTGCCGAATGCTCCAGCGCTTCGGCAGGATTGTAGACGTCTTTCAAACCACGCAGCCTGGCCGTGGACGGGATGAACTGGGCGATGCCTTGCGCCCCTGCGGGGCTGCGGGCGTTAGGGTCGAACCGGCTCTCCTGCCAGATGAGGCGGGCAAAAAAATCTGGGTTCAGCCCGTGGCGCGTTGCGAACGTCTGAATTGCGTTGCACGTGTCGTAGACGAAATGCGCCTTTCGAATGCAGTGCGGTGGTCCCCAACGGTCGGTTGAACAGATCACCTCAGGTGGGCCGACACGTTCGGACGCGGCACCTAAAGGTGGCAAGGCGATCAGGCAAACCAGCAAGGACAGGGCGAAGCGCAGCATTTAGTCATCCTTGCCAGGGATGCGTGCCTGTCAATGGTGCCTTTTCTTTGGGGGCCGGGAGGTTTAACTGAAACCTACGAAACAACAGGTGCAATATGGCGTTTTTCCGCAAGCTCAAAGATCGGCTGTTCAAATCTTCATCCAAGCTTGAGGAAGGTTTGGATGCGATTGTCGAGGACGGCGGAGAGGAAGAAGAGGTAACGTTAGAGGCGGACCCACCCGCGCCGCAGCCCGACCCCGACCCGGAAATTCCACCGCACCCCGATCCGGATCCCCAACCCGAACCGGATCCCGTACCTGAGCCGGAACCGGAGCCTGCGCCGCAGCCGTTACCGATCCCGGACCCCGATCCGGCCCCTGAACCACAACCACAGCCGCAGCCAACGCCTGGACCAGATCCAGAGATTCCAGCGGCGCCGGTTGAAATTCCCGCACCCGCGCCGCAAGAAATACCACCTGAAATGCCACAGGAAATTCCGGTGCCCGGCCCGGAACCTGCGCCGGCCCCAACACCGGTGGAAATTCCCTTTGAGACACCCGATGAACTGGCCGCACCTGCCCCGGAACCGTCGCAAAAGCCGGGCATTCTGGGCCGCTTGTTGGGCCGGGCAGAGACGCGCACCGTCACGCGCCGCGTGCTGGATGACGACATGCTGGAACAATTGGAAGAGCTGTTGATCACCGCCGATATGGGGGTGGACACGGCTTTGCGGGTGACCGCCAACATGGCTGAGGGACGGATGGGGCGCAAACTCTCGACGCAGGAAATCAAGGAACTGATGGCCGCCGAGATCACACGCATCATGGATCCCGTGGCCGCGCCGATGCCGCTTTATCCTAAGCGCCCGCAGGTGGTGCTGGTGGTGGGAGTAAACGGTTCTGGCAAGACCACGACCATCGGCAAGCTTGCAAGCCAGTTCAAGGCGGCCGGAAAGCAGGTGGTGATCGCGGCAGGCGACACGTTTCGCGCCGCGGCGGTCGAGCAATTGCAGGTCTGGGGGGACCGTGCGGGTGTGCCGGTGCTGACTGCACCCGAAGGTTCGGACCCGGCCAGCCTGGCCTTTGATGCGATGGACCAGGCCGAGCGTGACGGCGCGGACCTGCTTATGATCGACACGGCAGGCCGATTGCAGAACCGGCAGGACCTGATGGAAGAACTGGCCAAAATCGTCCGTGTGATCCGCAAGAAGGACGCGAGCGCACCGCACAACACGCTGCTGGTGCTGGACGCGACGACGGGGCAGAACGCGCTCAGCCAGGTGAAGACGTTCCAGGAACTGGCTGACGTCTCGGGCCTGGTGATGACCAAGTTGGACGGCACCGCCAAGGGCGGTGTTCTTGTTGCATTGGCTGACAAGTTCGGCCTGCCCATTCATGCCATCGGTGTCGGAGAACAGATTGACGATCTGGCCCCCTTTGACCCCGAGGATTTTGCCGCGGCTCTGACGGGACTGGAAAGATGATCCGACCCTTCCGCGCCTGCCCGCCCGACTCTGCGGACAAGGCGGGCACAATGAACCAGATCCTGACGGGTGTCATCCTGCCCGCCACGTCGAAGCGAGGCAGGTGACACCCGCCCGATGAGCGACTGGTTCATCTCCTTGGAAGGCACGCAAGCCGGGCATCAACTGGCGCTGATGTTGGCCGTTTTGGCGGCCTTTTTGCACGCGGTCTTTGGTGCTTTGCAAAAGGGGCGCCACGATCCGTGGCTGACGCGTGGTGCGATTGACGTGTCCTACGCCACGATGGCCGCCCCGTTTGCGCTGTTCGTCGTGCCGTGGCCCGAGCCGCACATGTGGGTGATCTTCGCCACGGCCTGGCTGATCCATACGGTCTACAAGGTACTGCAGGCGATGGCCTACACGCGCGGGGCCTACACGGTGGTTTACCCGGTGGTGCGGGGCACGGGGCCTCTGTTTACAGTGATCGGGGCCTACCTGCTGTTTGGCGAGACGTTCACGATCGTGCAATGGCTGGGCGTCGGCGTATTGCTGGTCGGGATTTATGGCCTTGCCATTTACAATCTGCGCACGATCAAGCTGGACCGCGACACGATGCCCGCAGCCTTGGCGCTGGCCGTCATCACCGGGCTTTTCGTGGCGCTTTACACGACCTATGATGCCTATGGCATCCGCGCCACAGCGGACCCATTCACATTCCTGGCGTGGTTTTTCCTGATCGACGGGCTGATCTTCCCAGTTGTTGCCTGGCGGCGCTGGCACGCGATGGCGGATGCCCCGGCGCCTGGCCCCCTTATGGTGCGCGGCGTTGCGGGGGGCTTTGTGGCATTCTTTTCTTTCGGCTCCATCATGATGGCCACGCGCTTGGACAAGGTGGGCGAGGCGGCGGTGTTGCGCGAAACATCGACTGTTTTTGCGGCGCTGATTGGTTGGCTGGTGCTGAAGGAAACCGTTGGGCCAAGGCGAATTGCGTTGATGGCATTGATTGCAGCGGGTGCAGTCATAGTTGAAAGTGGCGGATAAAAGGAAAGGTCCAACATGGATGAGAATGCTGTAAGCCCCAAGCTGAAGGCGACACTGGAATTTGGCCCTTTGCTTGGGTTTTTCGTGGCTTACCTTCTGCTGAAAGATCGCGTTTTCTCGATTGGTGGTACCGACTATCAAGGCTTTATCATCGTCACAGCGGCCTTTGTTCCGATCTTCTTGTTGTCCATCGCGCTTTTGCGGAAACTGACCGGGCATCTGTCCAAGATGCAGATCGTCACCGCCGTGCTGATCGTCGTTTTCGGCGGGCTGACCGTTTGGTTCAACGATCCCAAGTTCTTCCAGATGAAGCCGACGATCATCTACGTGTTCTTCAGCGCCGTGCTGGGATTTGGCCTGCTGCGGGGAACCTCCTATCTGCAATATGTCATGGATGGGCTAATGCCGCTGACCGACAAGGGGTGGATGATCCTGACCCGGCGCATCATGGTCTTCTTCTTTGTGCTTGCGATCTTGAATGAGTTGGTGTGGCGCACAATGAGCGAAACCACATGGGTCTATTTCAAAACGTTTGGCCTGACGGCGGCGATTTTCCTGTTTTTCATGACACAGGGAAAGCTCTTTTCCGAACATGGCACCGACGATGCCGAAGGGTCCTGACGCAACGAAAACGACAGTGTCGCAACAAATTTGAAATCATGGCGGTTCTGTCCAAAATTTGCCGTATTGACCGTGCAGTTTGACGACCATGACTCGTACTGTTTTTGCCCGCGTCTATGACGCATTTGCCTCGATCCCGCCGATGCCACCCGGAACCTTGTTGCCGCTGATCGTGATGCTGATCCTTTGGACCGGCCTCAGGGCTGCGGGGGTGCCTGAGAACGCCGTTTTCGTCCTGGTCTTGGTCGTCGCCCAGGCCCACGCCGTGTGGCGCAGCATTCCCAGTGCGGCGCGCCACATGCGGGACGGAGGGCGCAACGCTGTAATCTGGCCTGTGTTTGCTGTGCTGGTGTTGTCGACCCTGCAACTTTGGATCGCCGACCCGCTTTTCAGTCAGCGCATCCTGTCCGGGGGATGTATCTTCGTTCTGCTGGTCATGCTGATTGGTGTGCGCCGCGAAAAAGAAGTGCTGGCCCGTGTCATGCGTACGACACCGTCGGGACAGCCGGTATCGCTATTGCGGGTGAATGCGGTGTTCGCGGTTGGTTTTCTACTCGTGAATGAGTTGCTGATCGCAACGGGGTCGCTGACCGTCTGGATCACGGCGATGGTGGTTGCCGTGTTTCTTTTGCATGCCGCTTACTGGTTTATCGTATTGCTGGTCATGCCGCGCGAGGATGGGCTGGTCTGAGACCCCGGCGTCGTCCAAGCGGCAAAGCTAGGTAGCCGCAAATCAGGCAATGACAGAACCCGTGACCATCGCGGATCCGGCGCATCGGGAAGTTTTGCGCGCAATGCTGCAATACTGTGCCCATCGGGACAGCGCAAAAGGCTGCTGTAGAACTCGAACAGGCCGTCGCGCAGATACGTCGACCAATGGCACACCCGCGCCCGTCCCGGCGCAATGGAAAAACCCAGGTCCGACAGCATTGCGATCGTGCCCGGGTGATCCAATTGAACCGTCAATGTATTGGCGCGTACAGGCAAGGTTTGTGCAAGGCTGCGGTCGCCGGTCTCGGGCGCCCGGATCAGCCGCTCAAGCAGGAAATCAAAGACATCATTTTCACGGGTCGTGACATTGATCACTTCGGCCAGACGCCCGGCGGGGCTATCCACGGCCATGCGCGCGCAAGCGCCGAATTCGGCCCCGTTAAGCAAGATCGAACGCCCTACAGAACCGGGCTTGACATGTGGCAGAGCACCCAGTGCCACGCGCGCGCCCAGCGAGTGTGCCACCATATGCACGGGTTTGTGCGGTGCTATTTGCTGAATCATCGCAATCAGGTCCGACAGGCAAAGCCCGGCCATTTCGGCCTGCTGATACGCCTGCCAGATCGTGCCTCGCGCTGACCAGCCAAAGGCGATGGCCAAACCTTCCTTGCAGTTGCCCACGCCGAAACCCAACGCACGCGGCCAGCTTTTGACCTTCCACGTGGCGCGGCGAGGACGAAGTGACAGGATAAGCTGATGCGGGCAGCTTTGTGCATGGCCCGGCGCGAACTTGTAGCCATGGATCATCACGATGATCGGGCCCGGTACACGCAAGGCCGTCCGAAGGGTGGGAAGAAGCGCTTGCGCGGCACCATGTAGTCGGGGGCCGTCGGGACCGGCATTGATCTGCAATAGAGGCATGCGGCACGTCTCCTACTACATCTTGTGGGCAGCACGTAGCGGAGACATATGAAAAGAATTTGAAACTTACGTTAAAACAACGTGACAGTGTTGACGTGCAACAGTGCCGATTGTACACGCAACCCGTGGCGATTTGTTACCGGATTGCGGGCCACGTTAAACATCACCGCTAAAAGGTCAGGATGAAAGCTCCCTTTCGCTTGACCGGCTTGGGGGCTTTATTTTTTGGGCGGATCGCCCGGAGGTCGACGATGGAAAAGAAGTGGAACACACGCACCAAGCTGGTGCATGGCGGCACGCGGCGAAGCCAGTGGGGCGAGATGAGTGAGGCGATTTTTCTGACCCAGGGCTTTGTCTATGACACAGCCGAAGCGGCAGAGTCGCGTTTCCTGCAGGCCGGCGAGGACGAGTTCATTTACGCGCGCTACGGCAATCCCACCGTGGCGATGTTCGAAGATCGCATTGCAGCGCTGGAAGGGGCCGAAGATGCGTTCGCCACCGCCAGCGGGATGGCGGCGGTATCGGGGGCGTTGACCTCAATGCTGAAAGCCGGTGATCATGTTGTTTCCGCCCGCGCGCTTTTCGGATCCTGCCTTTACGTGCTTGAAGACGTGCTGACGCGCTTCGGTGTCGAGGTGACGTTTGTCGACGGCACTGATCTGGACGCGTGGCGTAACGCAGTGCGCGCCGAGACCAAGTTGGTATTTTTTGAAACCATCGCCAACCCGACGCTGGAAGTGGTGGACATCGCGGCGGTGGCAGAGATTGCCCACGCGGCAGGCGCACAAGTCATGGTCGACAACGTCTTTGCAACGCCAGTGTTTTCGCGCGCGCTAGAGCAGGGCGCGGACGTGGTTGTGTACTCTGCCACCAAGCATATCGACGGGCAGGGCCGTGCATTGGGCGGCGTGATCCTTGGCACGCGAGAGTTCATCCGTAAAACGGTCGAGCCTTACATGAAGCATACCGGCGGCTCGATGTCGCCCTTCACCGCCTGGGTAATGTTGAAAGGTCTAGAGACCATCGACCTGCGCGTACGCGCTCAGGCAACCAGCGCATTGTCCATAGCAGACGCGCTGCAGGGCCATCCCAAGCTGGCACGGGCCATCTACCCCGGTCACTCCAGCCATGCACAGTTCGATCTGGTGCAGCGGCAGATGGGCAAGGGTGGGACGGTGATCGCGCTTGATATCCAAGGTGGTCAAGCGGCGGCATTCCGGTTTTTGAACGCACTTCAGATTGTGTTGATTTCCAACAATCTGGGCGATGCCAAGTCCATCGCCACCCATCCGGCCACGACAACCCACCAGCGTCTGTCGGACGATCAGAAACACGTGCTCGGTGTAACGCCGGGACTTATCCGGCTGAGCGTGGGGATCGAAGATACCGAAGATTTGGTAACGGATGTTCTGACCGCTTTGGACGCTGTATAAGGTCTGCGATTGTTGACGTAGGATGTCAGGATTGTATAAAAATAATTTCTTTCAATAGGTTAAGTTATCCATGCACGCCGCATTCTGGCAATTTCGCTTGAATTTGAGTGATCCGGGCGCGGGTTTCTGACGTATCCGTGATGTTAATTAGCAATTTCCGGCATTTGGCACTATGTATCCACCTGTCGGCAGCGAGCGAGGATCCCGGCCATGAACGTTCACACTTCCGAGATGGGAAAAATGCAAGACCGGGCCGAAGCCGAAGAAGCGCTCGCATGTCTGCGAGCATGGGCAGAAGCGGCTACACCCGAAGAAGTGGCCGATCTGGACCCCGCGGTTGCACGTCTCTTGCCGCAGGGCGAGGTGTCAAACTACCCTCTGCTGACACGCGCATACCCCGAAGATTTCGTACCGGACGCAGCTTACAAGGCAACGATGCCCGACTTGCAGAACGGGCCGTCTTCTTTGATCCGTGGCGCAAAGAAACAGCTTCAGCACGTCGGGATTTCCAATTTCCGCCTGCCGATCCGCTTTCATACGCGTGACAACGGCGATCTGACGCTTGAAACGTCGGTGACCGGCTCGGTCAGCCTTGAGGCCGAGAAGAAGGGCATCAACATGTCGCGCATCATGCGCAGCTTTTACAAGCATGCTGGCGCGACATTCAGCTTTGAGGTGATCGAGGCGGCGCTGGATGACTACATCACCGATCTTGACAGCATTGATGCGCGCATCCAGATGCGGTTTTCCTTCCCGATGAAAATTCAGTCGCTGCGTTCCGGACTGGAAGGCTATCAGTACTACGACATCGCGCTGGAACTGGTGGAGAAGGACGGCGTGCGCCGCAAGTTCATGCATCTCGATTACGTTTATTCGTCCACTTGCCCGTGCTCGCTGGAGCTTAGCGAACACGCCCGTCAAGTACGCGGACAATTGGCCACGCCGCATTCGCAGCGTTCGGTTGCGCGCATTTCGGTCGAGGTGGCTTGCGACAACTGCGTATGGTTCGAAGATCTGATCGACATGGCGCGCAATGGGGTTGGCACCGAAACTCAAGTGATGGTCAAGCGCGAAGATGAACAGGCTTTCGCCGAGCTGAACGCCGCCAATCCAATCTTTGTGGAAGATGCCGCCCGGTTGTTCTCGGAGCAACTTCTGAACGATGCGCGAATCGGCGATTTCCGCGTAATTGCAAGCCATCAGGAAAGTTTGCACAGCCACGACGCGGTTAGCATCATGACCCATGGCGACACCTTCGCGGCCGAAAGCCTGGATCCCAAGCTGTTCGCGTCGTTGATCCACGTCGGTTAACGCGGCCGTCGGGCCTTTTTGTTGCCCGGGTTTTCCCCGTTTGCCCGAAAAACTGGCAAATCTCCGCGCATGGCACGGTCGCTTATGGCTGCAACGCAGCATACTCTTTTTCTGCGACTGCAAGGCGATTAAAAAGGATGTATTGCACGGCAATATGCGTGCCACTCTTCATAGGGGATGATCTACGTGGATATGTTTTCAACACCTGTTGCAGTGTCGCTCGCCGGTGTTCGGCTGACCGGTTACATGATTGAGACCAATATCAAGGTGGCACAGGCCTTCGGTCGCGCCGCGTTCGAGACACAGCTTTACTTGGCAGGTGTCAGGTACCGCGTGCCGTCCAGCATGTCCGAGCCGGCCGCAACGCCACTCGCCAAGCCTATGGCCAAACCGAAAAGCGTGTCGCGTGCAAAACCTGCGGCCCCAGCCAAGCCCAAGCCAGTGGCCAAAGCCAAACCTGCGCGTAAGGCAAAGCCAGTTGCGGAACCTGCATCGAAGCCGAACACGCGCGGCAAATCCGTGGCTGCCAAGCCAGCGATCAAGACCAGGCCCGCCGCCAAGGCAAAATCGGCACCCAAGGCTGCTGAACCGCGGGCTCAGGCTGACAATGTCACAGCCTTTCCCGCCTCATCTGTCGACACATCCGCGTCGAGCACCAAACGCCCGCGCAAACCCTCAGCACCGCCAAAGATGCCTGACCGTGTTCGCAATGCCAAGGAAAGCGGCACCTGACTGGATTGACGCCCGGGGTTGCATGACGCGCAATCCGGGTCTGCGGGATCAACAGTGGTTCTGTCAGTGACCGTGACCTAGTTTGGAAGCAGGGAGGAAACCAACAAGCTAAGTGAGGTTTCCAAATGACGACTGCACCGACAAATGTGATCCACGAAGGATTTTTTACTCGCCTTGTCAATCGTTTGACTGACAGGTTTGAACAACACGCCCAAGCCACTTCCCGCCGCGCAGCGATCGAAGCCCTTGAGGCAAAGTCAGACCGCGAACTGGCCGAAATGGGTCTGAGACGCGATGAAATCGCGCATTACGTGTTCCGCGACCTGTTCTACGCATAACCTTTGATAGCGCCGCCTGATCCCGGTATAGGGATCGGCGGCGATCCGCTTGACACCGGGCAAGCCGCCAGCCAAGGCTGCGCCTTATGTTGGACTTTCGCCCTGTCGGATATGTGATTGGCCTGATGGTCATGGCTCTTGGGCTGGCGATGATCCTGCCCATGGTTGTGGACATCGCCGAGGGCCGCGAACACTGGCAGGTTTTTGCACAAAGCTCGATCCTGACCATGCTTGTCGGCGGTCTGGTTGCACTGGCCTGCCGCAACGGGGTGCGCGAAGGCCTGACGATCCAGCAGACCTTTCTTCTGACAACCGGTGTTTGGGTGACCTTGCCCATCTTCGGCGCAATGCCGTTTATGCTGGGGGCCACCGATGCGCGGCTGGTCGATGCGTTTTTCGAGGCCATGTCGGGGCTGACCACGACCGGCTCGACCGTGCTTTCTGGCCTGGAAGAGCTGCCCAAAGGGCTTTTGCTGTGGCGCGGCATCCTGCAATGGCTGGGCGGGGTCGGCATCATCGTTGTGGCCATGGTGTTTCTGCCCGAACTGCGCGTTGGTGGGATGCAAATCTTTCGCAGCGCGGCCTTTGACACGATGGGCAAGATCCTGCCCCGCGCAACCGAGATCGCCTCGCGTATTTCCGTCATCTACCTCAGCCTGACACTGGCATGCGTCTCGTTCTATTTGTTGGCGGGCATGGACCCGTTCGACGCCACCGTGCACGCCATGACCACATTGGCCACCGGCGGCTTTGCCAACTACGACGCCTCGTTCGGGGCATTCGGGCCGGGCGTGGAATATGTCGCCGTCGTCTTCATGGTCCTGGCCGCCTTGCCGTTTGTGCGGTTCGTTCAGATCACCGCCGGGACCGCCCGTCCCTTGCTGACAGACCCGCAGGTGCGCGGTTTCTTCGTGACTGCGGCGATTCTTGTACTGCTTCTGACATGCTGGCAATTTCTGCAACAAGAAGAGATGTCGGAGCGTGCATTTCGCAAGGTATTGTTCAACACGGTCTCAATCCTGACAGGGACGGGGTACGCCAGTGCGGATTACATGCAATGGGGCCCGTTTCCCGTGGCGATGCTGTTCTTCGTGGGGTTGATCGGAGGGTGCGCCGGATCGACCTCGTGCTCGATCAAGATCTTCCGCTACCAACTGCTGTTTGCGTCCGTGCGTGTGCAATTGCAGCGCATCTACTCGCCGCATGGCATTTTCACGCCACGCTACGATGGTCGGCCCATCGATGACGACGTTCTGGGCTCGGTCATGTCATTCTTCGTGTTTTTCGTAGCTTCCCTGGGTATCCTGTCCGTGGCGCTGGGGTTGACTAGCCTGGATCTGATCACCTCCATTTCCGGCGCTGGTGCAGCTCTTGCCAATATCGGGCCGGGCTTGGGTGATATTATCGGGCCTGCGGGCAATTTCGCGCCCCTCAACGATACGGCCAAATGGATCCTGTCCGCGGCCATGCTGATCGGACGGCTGGAATTGCTGGCAGTCTACGCCATCTTCACCCTGTCATTCTGGAGAGCCTGATGACCACACGACCCCTTGGTGCCCAAATTTCCCATATGCTGAAGGCGCGTGGGATAGATGTGATCTTTGGCATTCCCGGCGTGCACAATGTCGAGATGTATCGCGGCATCGAAGAGGCCGGGATCACCCATGTTCTGGCACGCCATGAACAAGGGGCGGGGTTCATGGCCGATGGCTATGCCCGGGCGTCGGGCAAGCCCGGCGTGGCCTATGTGATCACCGGGCCGGGGCTGACCAACATCATGACGCCGATGGGACAGGCCTATTCGGATAGCGTGCCTTTGCTGGTCATCTCAAGCTGTCTGGACGAAACCGCGGCGCGGCGCGGGCAATTGCACCAGATGATCGACCAGGAAGCTGCAGGGGCCTGTGTTTGCGATTGGAGTCATGAGGTAAGAAGCGCTGAAGCAGCTTATGCGCTGATCGAACGGGCGTTCAACGAGTTTTCGGGCACCCGGTCGCGTCCCAAGCACATCCAGGTGCCCATTGCCTTGGGCGGACGCCAGACCGAGGCCGCCCCGGAGGCACCACCGATGCGGCCTGCGATGCCCGTGGCGCACCCCAAGGACGTAGCCGCGGTTGCCGATGCGCTGTCAAATGCCACAACACCCATGATTCTGTTGGGTGGCGGCGCTGCGGGGGCAGGGGATGCGGCCCGCGACGTGACGGTCAAATGCGGTGCGGCAGTGATGACGACCTATGCCGGGCGGGGCGTGTCCGACCCGGACTATGGCTTGAACTTCGGGGCCTATCTTGCGCGGCCCGACAGTACCGAGATCATGGCAAAGGCCGATCTTGTTCTGGTTGTCGGGTCTGAATTGGCGGAGGTCGACTTGTGGCGCAATGACTTGGGTCACAAAGGCAAGATGATCCGCGTGGACATTGACGCCGCAGAGTTAGAGCATCCAATGGCGGAATTGTCGATCTTGTCAGATGCCCGCACCTTCCTGACGGCTTTGGCTGCCGCGCTGCCGGGACAGGGTGCGCCGAAGTGGAACGCCGACGACGTCGCCGCCACGAAGGCGCGCTGGCGGGCTGAAACTGACGCGGAACGTCCCGGGATCGTTGCGGTGGCGGATGCGCTGCGCGCGGCGATTCCGGCGGATACGATGATCTATTCGGACATGACGCAGTTTGCCTATGTGGCCAAAGAGGTCTGGCCGATGGATCGGCCCGGGCATTGGCATCATCCGTTTGGCTACGGAACCCTTGGATACGGGATGCCCGCCGCCATCGGTGGGGCCGTGGCGCGGCAGGGTAAGCCGACGCTGGCCATTTGTGGCGACAGCGGGTTCCAGTACACGATGCAGGAACTGGGCACGGCGGTGGAACTGGGTCTGCCTCTGCCAATCATTCTGTGGGACAACGGCAAGCTGAAAGAGATCGAGGACAGCATGATCCGGTCGCAAATTGCGCCCAACGCGGTTGTGGCGCGCAATCCGGATTTTGTGGCTTTGGCACGGGCCTATGGTGCTTATGCTGCTGCCCCCAAGACGCTCGATGAGATGGGGCAAGCGGTGCGCACCGCTTTCGACGCGGACCGCCCGACCCTTGTTCACGTCAAAGCCGGAATTGCGGATCAGTAGACGTCGCCATAGGAGCTGTGGCCAACGATGTAACTGGGGCAACCACGCTTGGCCGTGTTGATGATCAGGTACCAAACGGTTTCGCCCGGTCGACCCGCGCGTGAGTATTCACAGCCCCGCGGATGGGTCCACCATTGGCCCTGATGGCCTGCGGGCGGAGCGGCGTGACGCTCACCCGCAAGGTGAAGCGACCTGGCCACGTCAGAAGACAGGTCGGCCTGCGCCATGGGCGCGAACGAAAAACTCAGGGCCATGGCCCCCATAACGGTCGATTTGAACACGGGTACATACTCCAAACAAAGGCTGATCAAAGACCGGCCAAAACCCCACACCACCTACACGCCGAATGTGGCAGAAGGTCGGGGAAACGCTTTAGCAAGATTGGGGTCGAAAAGCGGCGCTTTGTTCAGATTTTAAAGGTTCAGTTCCAGCAGCTGACCAAGACGGTCATGCCCGCGGCGCGTTCGGTCAGACGTTCGGGTTGCATCTGGCTGCCACCATTCGTGGCCGCCGGGGTCACCCCGGCCTGTTCCAACACGCGCTGTATCACATCGGCCTTGGCGGCAAAGCTGACGCCGTCCGGCAATTGGCGTCCTGCTTGCTCGTCGGGCAACAGCATACCTAGAACAGCGCCGCCTGCATCTACAACCGGACCACCGGCGTCCCCGTCCAGTGCGTTCAATGCCAAGCGCTTCAGCTCCTGCTCGCCGTTCAGGCCTTTGACATCCGCCAATTGCCCGAACGTTACCGTTGGCGCACCCAGCACACCGCCATAGGAATAGCCCGCAACAGCCACATCCGATTGCAGTCGCGGCACGCTTTGCTGGAACGCGGCCACGGCCAGTGGTGCCAGCGGTTTGAGCGGACGCAGCACGGCAATGCCCAGAGTTTCATTGACCGTCTGAACCTGCGCTTCATAGGTTTCGTCTAGCGTGATCCGACCGCATGAGCCGACCACCTGCGAGGTCGTCACCACGGTACCGGTCCGATCAACGTAGAACCCAGATCGCGACATCTTGGGTTTGCGGATTTCGAGACCCGACACAAGATCAATGCTTTGCGTTTCGCTGTTGCCCGCCGCCGGGTCCAGCACGCCGTCCAGCCGGACAAAGCTTTCCTGCATCTCGCCCAGCATCCGGGTGCGCCGTTCCTCGTCGCCTGACGGCCAGATCAGGGTGAAACCCTTGACATGGCCATTTTTGAGCCATGCCTGAGTGTGTGAGACCATATCGGCATCTTCACCGATTAGGGTGAAGGCATCGCGGTCGATCGTGCGCGGCCCGTTAGGGGGCACGATTTCCAACGTCTGCATGATGTCGTAAAGACCCGCCAACGTCGCCCGGTCCCCCGCTTGGCTGATCAGCAGTACGCGCGCATCAATATCGCCTGTCGCGGCGTAGTGGGCGAAAGGCGGCTCGTATTTCTCGAACGCGATGACGCCGGTCGGCAATTCCATCTCGATCCCGGCACTGGTGTCCTGCACCAGTTTCAGATCAAGTCCTTCCAGAACCGCATTGTACTGCCGCAAAAGTTCGGTCCGCTGTCGCGTCGTCAGGATTCCTGTCACTTCGAAGTTATTGGCTTCTTGCCACCGCGCCATCGAGGCTCGTGTACCCCGTCCGAAGGCGGCGTCAATCGCACCACCATAAAATCCGGCCCATTTCAGCGCTTCCTGCAAGCCGCCCCGTTCCTCACGGCTTAGCAGTGCTTCGTTCGCGCGCGCTTCGCGTACGGTTTCGTCCGCAGGCTCCGGTTCGGGTTCGATCACAGGTTCGACGATTGTCGGCTGTGTCTGTTGCTGTGGTTCGGCGATCGTTTCTTGGGTGTTGTCCTGGGCCGCTTGAGGCGTGGGTCGATTCAGCACGTTGGCACCCACGGGCCAAAACTGTTGCCGATATTCAGAGCCTTGTGCGATGTAGCTGTCCCGTGGAATCAAGCGCGCTGAACGCAGGTTGCGCAATATCGCTCCGGCTTCGCCGTCGCGGTAAGGACCAAGCGCGATCCCGTACCAGCCGCTGCCCAGTGCGAATCCGTTCACATCCTGAACTTGCGCAGCGTAGCGTCGGATGCTGGCTTCGGCCCGTGCAAGGCTGGGCTGGGCTTCGATCTGGATAAACACCTGTTGCTGTGCCTGTGCAGGAACGACGCCCGCAAGCACAACAAATACTAGTGAAAGAAATATACGCGTCATGTCGTCCCCATGCCAAAACGCCAACTCTGGATACCTTTCAAGACTTCTAAAGCATTTCGCGAAAGACCTGCATCCTCATTCTGCGCAAATCGCAGCGAAAGTATCATTTCTTGCACGTGTTTTGCGCGACGTGCATGCCACAGCTTTCACGCATACCGCTTTATCAAATCTGGCGCCGGGTGCATCCTAATTATGCCACCCCTAGGCAATTGACCCCTGCGGCGGCGCGGCTTAGGGAGGAACGGCAATTCCAGACGGCCAAACCAGAGGCAACTTATGGCGGACACCCCCCGCAAACCCCGCTCGTTTCAAGAGATCATCCTGCGGCTGCAAGCCTATTGGGCGGAGCAGGGCTGCGCGATCATGCAACCCTATGACATGGAGGTTGGCGCGGGCACGTTCCACCCTGCCACCACCCTGCGCAGTCTAGGCACAAGGGCATGGTCGGCCGCCTATGTGCAACCGTCACGTCGGCCGACGGACGGGCGCTATGGCGATAGCCCGAACCGGTGGCAGCATTACTACCAATACCAGGTGTTGATCAAACCCAGCCCAGCCGATTTGCAGGACATTTATCTTGGCAGCCTTGTCGCAATAGGCATCGACATGGATCTGCATGACATCCGCTTTGTCGAGGATGACTGGGAAAGCCCGACGCTGGGCGCGTGGGGTCTTGGGTGGGAAGTGTGGTGTGATGGCATGGAAGTCAGCCAGTTCACCTATTTTCAGCAAGTCGGCGGGCATGACTGCAACCCGGTGTCGGGTGAGCTGACTTACGGGCTGGAACGCTTGGCGATGTATGTTTTGGGGTTCGACGATGGCAACGAAATGCCGTTCAACGACCCCGATGCACCGATTCCTCTTACGTATGGCGACGTCTTCCGTGAGGCAGAAGCGCAATATGCGCGCTGGAACTTTGACGTGGCCGATACCGACATTCTGTTTCAGCACTTCATCGATGCCGAAGCCGAATGTGACCGTATTCTAAGCCACCCCGAGGATGACCCGAAGACGGGGCGTCGTATTGTCATGGCGTTGCCTGCCTATGATCAATGCATCAAGGCAAGCCATATCTTCAATTTGCTGGATGCACGTGGCGTGATCTCGGTTACCGAACGGCAGGCCTATATCGGTCGTGTGCGGGCGCTGGCCAAGAAATGCGCCGATGCCTATGTGCTGACCGCCGACGGGGGGTATGCGGCGTGACGCTGACGTCGTCCATTCCGGTGTTGCGGGTGTCGGACTATCCACGTGCCCGTGGGTTCTGGCGGGACGTACTGGGGTTTCGCGTTGTGCAGGAAGCGGGCGACCCCGTCACCGGGTTCGGCATCTACATTCGCGAACATGCACAGGTATTTCTGACAGCGTGGGACGGGCCAGAGGCCGCATACACTCGCTGGCGCGCCTATTTTCACACCGATGACCTGGCCGATATCCAAGCGCGTCTTTCTGCGGCCGGCCAGCCCTTTAAGGGTCCAACACGGACAGAATACGGCATGGAAGAAATCGAAGCGGCGGATCCTGATGGCAACGTCATCTGTTTCGGGCAGGACATCGAGTGATGGGAAAAGTTATTGGGGTTGGTATCTTGGCGATCGCGATTCTGGCCGGGGCGGCCATGTATTACCTGCAGGTCTATCATTTCTACGACGAGATCGAGGCGACCGGCACCGATGACGTGCAACTGACCTCGTTGGTGTCGGGGCTACCCGAACCGGTTCTCTACGAGGATTTCAAGGCTATCGATGCCAACAGCAGCCCGATCCGCTACCGCGCCTGCTTTACCACCCCGATGAGCCACGCCTTGCTGACCGAGACCTTCACCGCCTACGAGGCGGCAGAGCCGTTGACCGCACCGCGCTGGTTCGACTGCTTCGATGCCGCAGAGATCGGGGCCGAACTGGAGACCGGGTCGGCGCTGGCGTTCCTGGGTCAGGAAAACATCCAATACGGTATTGATCGCGTGGTGGTCATCACCGAGGACGGGCGCGGATACGCCTGGCAGCAGATCAATGCCTGCGGCGAAGTGGTTTTTGACGGCCAGCCCGTGCCAGAGGGCTGTCCCAAGCCAGCAGAATAAGCTGATGGGTCAAGCCGTCTTGATCCCTGACTTCATCACGATGACCCTGGGTTTTGCAGTGTTTTTGGGTGGGTGGTGGATAAACCATCGTTTTGAATTCCTGCAAGCCTTCAACATCCCCGAGGCTGTGACGGGCGGATTGATCGCGGCGGTGCTTTTGCTGGTGCTTTATCTCACCACTGCCGTCGAACTGACGTTTGAAATGACCACCAGAGACTTGTTCCTCGTGATCTTTTTTGCCGGGATCGGGTTGAACGCGCGGTTGTCCGACCTGCTGTCCGGAGGCAAGCCGCTGGTTTTGTTGCTGGGTCTGACCCTGGTGACCATCTTGATGCAGAACCTGATCGGCGGACTTGGCGCGGTGCTTTTCGACTATCCCGTGCAGATCGGAGTCTTGTTCGGCTCTGCCTCCTTGATTGGTGGCCATGGAACGGCAATCGCCTGGGCGCCCGATGTCGCGCAAGCGACAGGATTGGAAGGAGCGCCGGAACTGGGCGTGGCGGTGGCCACGCTGGGGCTTGTTCTGGCGGCCCTGGTCGGAGGACCCATCGCAAAGATGCTCGTCGAGGGGCGCAATCTTGTGCCCAACCGGCCAGAGGAAGAGTTGGCCGTGGGTTTGCCCATCGAGGATGGCGTGAAACCCCCGCCGATCAATCATGTCACGTTCATGTATGCAGCCTTGGCGCTGAACGTGGCGGTGATCGCTGGATACTTCCTGCATCAGGCGATTGGTGCGACCGGGCTGAAGCTGCCGCTCTTTGTGCCATGTCTGATCATGGGCATTCTCTTGGGCAACCTGCACGGTGTGGTATTCCCACGTGGCTACGCCATCTCGCGCACGCCTGCGCTGGCGCTGATCAACGATTTCACCTTGGGGGCGTTTTTGGCGATGTCATTGATGTCGCTGCAGTTATGGGCATTGGCCGATCTGGGCGCGGCGATCCTCGCAATCCTGACCGCACAGACACTGTTTGCGGTGCTTTTTGTCCTTTATGTTCTCTTTCCCCTGTTGGGCGGCGGCTATCGCGCCGCTGTACTGGCTGCGGGCTTTGGCGGATTTGCTCTTGGGGCCACACCAACGGCGATCGCCAATATGACGGCGGTGACCAAACGCTATGGCCCGTCGCCCATTGCTTTTGTTGTTTTGCCCTTGGTGTCGGCGTTTTTCGTTGATCTCGCCAACGCGGTCGTTATTCAGGCGATTGTCAATTTCTAGAGGCCCCCTATGCCAGATCTTCTGATCGAACTCTTCTCCGAAGAAATTCCCGCGCGCATGCAGGCGCGTGCGTCGGAAGACCTGAAAAAGCGTATGACCGATGGTTTGGTCGAGGCGGGTCTGACTTATGCCGGTGCCGCCGCCTTTGCCACGCCACGCCGGTTGGTTCTGGCGCTGGACGGGTTGCTGGCGAACTCTCCGACCCTGCGAGAAGAGCGTAAGGGCCCGCGGGTAGATGCGCCCGACAAGGCCATCGAGGGTTTTCTGCGCGGGGCAGGGGTCGCGCGCGAGGACCTAGAAGTGCGCGATGAGAAAAAAGGCCAGGTCTATGTCGCCACGATCACCAAGCCGGGCCGTCCGGCGGCCCAGATCGTGGCCGAGGTGCTTGAGGACGTGATCCGCAATTTCCCCTGGCCCAAATCGATGCGGTGGGGCACCGGCGGTCTGCGATGGGTGCGACCGCTGCATTCCATTTTATGCATTCTGACCGATGACGCGGGCGAGGCGGCAATCGTGCCGCTAAGCGTCGACGGGATCGAAGCGGGCAAGACCACCGAAGGCCATCGCTTCATGGCGTCAAAACGGTTTGCGGTGACGTCATTCGAAGATTACGCGGCCAAGTTGAAACGTGCACACGTGGTGCTGGATCCCGAAGAACGGGCCCGTCATATCTGGCAGGACGCCACCAATCTGGCCTTTGCCGCGGGGCTTGAGGTGGTCGAGGATCACGGGCTTTTGCGCGAAGTGGCGGGGCTGGTGGAATGGCCGGTCGCCTTGATGGGCGAGATCGGCGCAGACTTCCTCGATCTGCCGTCCGAGGTGCTGCAGTCTTCGATGCGCGAACACCAGAAGTTCTTTTCGGTGAAAGCCCCCAAGACTGGCCGGATCGAGCGGTTCGTGACCGTCGCCAACCGTGAAACGGCGGATCACGGCGCCACCATTCTGGCAGGCAATCAAAAGGTTTTGGCCGCGCGATTGGCGGATGCGAAGTTCTTTTGGGAAAACGATCTGCGCACCGTGCGTGACGTGGGGCTTGAGGGCATGGCCGCCCCGCTGGCCGGGGTGACATTCCACAACAAGCTGGGCAGTCAGGCCGAGCGGGTCGCGCGCATCGAAGCGCTGGCGCGCGAACTGGCCCCGGAGGTCGGTGCCAAGCCTGATCTGGCCGCGGAGGCGGCACGGATCGTCAAGGCGGATCTGGCTAGCGAAATGGTCTATGAATTTCCCGAATTGCAGGGGGTGATGGGCAAGTATTATGCGCAAGCCGCCGGACATGACGACGGTGTGCCCGAGGCATGCGAAGAGCATTACGCCCCGCTAGGGCCATCCGATGCGGTTCCCACGGCGCCGGTATCCGTGGCCGTGGCCCTGGCCGACAAACTTGATACGTTGACCGGGTTCTGGGCGATTGACGAGAAACCCACAGGGTCCAAGGACCCGTTCGCTTTGAGGCGTGCAGCGTTGGGGGTCATTCGGTTGGTGTTGGAGAATGATCTGAAATTGTCGTTGTTAGAAGTTTTGAGCGCCCACTTTGTTAAAGTGCGCGAGTCGATTTCGAGAACAATTACCGAGGCGAACAAGAAAGCGGCCGAAGATTTTCAGAACCGGACGGGTGGTGGCACAAACACCTTCGGTTCCGGCATTGTCTCACAGACAGTCAAAGTTGGAAGCCGAGACGTGGATAGCCAGACGCTGGAGTTGCTTCCTTTTTTCCACGATCGCCTGAAGGTCTTCTTGCGCGATCAGGGCATCCGGCACGATGTGATCGACGCCTGCATCGCACAAGAAGGCAATGACGACCTTGCCCTTCTGGTCAAGCGCGCCCGGGCCTTGCAGGACGTGCTGTCGACCGAAGACGGCGAAAACCTGGTGCAGGGCTTCAAGCGGGCCAACAACATTCTGACCCAGGCCGAGGAAAAGGATGGGGTGGAATATTCCTTCGGTCCGGATCCCAAATTCGCCGAAGGGGAAGAGGAAAAGGCTCTGTTTACCGCGCTGCAAAAAGCGGAATCCACCATTGCCAAGTCTGTCAAAGCCGAGGATTTTGTCGCAGCCATGGCCGCCATGGCCACATTGCGCAGGCCAATTGATGCGTTCTTCGAGGCCGTTCAGATCAATACGGACAACGACGTTGTTCGCCGCAACCGTCTGAATATGCTTCACAAAGTCCGTGAGATTTGCCTGCAGGCGGCAGACCTGCGCCGTCTTGACGGGTGATCTGGACACCGAAGCTGTCACCTTGCGTTTACAATTCCTTGCCTTAACGGAAACCTTGCGTATTCTGCACGTGAGAATACGGATGCCGCAGTGCAGCAAGATGATCATCATATAACTCCGATCACCCCCACCGCACCGGTGGCCGTGACCACCCATGGCGGGCGGGCCAAATGCCTGCAGCGGCTTGTGCGGCTGGACCTTCCGGTGCCGCGGACCGTGGCGCTGTCCTTTGACGCCGTCCGTGGAATTGCCGAAGGCGAAACACCCGACATGGCGGCGCTTTTAAAGCCCTTTGGCGCATCGCCGGTGGTATGCGTGCGGCCCTCGTCCGAGGATCCGGATTGGGGCGGGCCGGGTGCCGTGTTGAATATCGGGATGAATGACGCACGCTATGTCGAGCTGTCGGATCAGATCGGCAAGCGCGCGGCCGCCGCACTTTATTTGCGGTTCGTGCAAGCCTATTCGGTGCATGTGGCCCGTGTGGACCCGGACTTGTTCGATGATCTCGACGATGATCCCATCACCGCCGTGGGCGAGGCGCTTGCCGCCTATGAAGAAGACATCGAGGAAGAGTTTCCGCAGGATACCGGCGCACAGCTACTGGAAGTGCTGCGATCCATGGCGCGGGCGTGGCAAGGAACCACGGCACGGCTTTTGCGGCAGGCCAAGGGCGCGCCTGCCGATGCCGGTCTTGGCCTTGTGGTGCAGGAAATGGCGCTTGGGTTGGGGCAGGGCGAATGCGGCTCGGGTGTGATGCAACTGGTTGACAGCGTGACCGGGGACCGGCGCTGCACGGGTCGGTATCTAAGCCAAAGCCAGGGCCGCGAAGCGTTGAGCGCGAATGGCGGAGCGCTGTTTCTGCAAAAAGACCCGCGCGGCCCGTCTTTGGAAGAACTGGACCCGGACGCGTTTGCAAAGCTCAAGAGCTACACCAAGTTGATGCGCCAAAAGCTGCGTGAGGAAATGCAGTCGGAATTCACCATCGAGAACGGCGAGGT
This sequence comes from Pseudomonadota bacterium, assembly GCA_039818805.1. GTDB lineage: Bacteria > Pseudomonadota > Alphaproteobacteria > Rhodobacterales > Rhodobacteraceae > Roseovarius. The sequence goes on along the minus strand of JBCBTE010000024.1, from coordinate 2,907 downwards.
GTTTCTGCTGGACGGGGTACGCGTCGCGCGCAACGCGCGCGCGGCGGTGGCGATTGCGGTGGCGTTGGCCGAGGATGGCGTGATCTCGCGCGAAGAGGCGCTGATGCGGATCGAGCCGCGCGCGTTGAACGAATTGTTGCACCGACAGATTGATCCCGAAGCGCACCGTGACGAGTTGGCGCGCGGTATTGGCGCCAGTCCCGGCGCGGCCGCGGGCCGGATCGTTTTCACCGCTGCCGAAGCACAGGCGGCAGAGGCCCGCGATGAGGCCACGATTCTGGTGCGCCGCGAGACAAGCCCGGAAGATATTCGCGGCATGCACGCCGCCGCTGGCGTGTTGACCGAACGGGGCGGCATCACCAGCCATGCCGCCGTGATCGGACGCGGCATCGGAAAGCCCTGTGTGGTAGGGGCCTCGGACATCACGTTCCAGACCAAGCGCAAGCGGTTGGTCTTCCCCGATGGCCGGGTGCTGAAAGCCGGGGACATGCTGACGATAGATGGCAGCAGCGGCCAGGTTCTGGCGGGCGAGCCGCGTATGCTGGAAGCGGCGCGCGACGAGTCCTTTAAGACGTTGATGGAATGGGCGGACGACGCCCGCGATATCGAGGTGCGGGCCAATGCTGACACGCCCGCAGACGCCGAAGTTGCGCGCAACTTCAAGGCGCAGGGCATTGGCTTGTGCCGGACCGAGCACATGTTTGTCGATCCCAGCCGTTTTATCGCAATGCGCGAGATGATCTTTGCAGACACAAGCGAGGATCGGGCCTCATCTCTTGAGGTGTTGTTACCGATGCAGCGGGCCGACTTCATCGATCTTTTTCGGATCATGCAGGGTCTGCCGGTGTGCATCCGGCTATTTGACCCGCCCTTGCACGAATACCTGCCCTCGGATCGCGACGGTATCCGCGAATTGGCGGAAGCGCTCGACCTGCCATTGGCCGAGGTGACTCAGCGGGTCGAGGCGTTGGACGAATACAACCCCATGCTTGGGATGCGCGGCGTGCGGCTGGGCATTGCGGTGCCCGAGATTTACGAAATGCAGGCCCGCGCCATCTTTGAGGCGACGGTCGAGGCCAGCCATGAAGGGGCTCCTGTGGTGCCCGAGATCATGATCCCGTTGGTGTCGGCCATGCGCGAAGTGGAACTGGTCAAGAAAAGTGTGGACGCCGTGGCAGCCGCGGTTCGAACCGAAACCGGCAAGGATTTCACCTATCGTCTGGGCGTGATGGTGGAAACCCCGCGCGCAGCATTGCGCGCACACGAGATCGCGCCGCACGTGTCTTTCCTGAGCTTCGGAACCAACGACCTGACGCAAATGACTTATGGGTTGTCACGCGATGACGCGGGCCGGTTCATGTCGGCCTACGTCCAGCAAGGTGTCTATGCCGAAGACCCGTTTCACGTGCTGGACACGGATGGCGTGGGCGAACTCTTGGAGATCGGCGCACGTCGCAGCCGGGACGTGGTGCCCGACCTGACGCTATCGATTTGCGGCGAGCACGGTGGTAACCCCGAATCGATTGCATTTTGCCGCACGGCGGGGTTTGACTATGTTTCGTGCTCTCCGTTCCGTGTTCCGGTGGCGCGACTTGCTGCCGCACAGCTGGCAGTCAAAGACAAGATAGGGTAGTCGACGCAGGTCCATGCGCCATATGTGGCAAAAATTGGGTGGTGGTCACATTTGTGCCTTTTTTTGGACAGTTTGTTGACGCCTTCGACACTGGACCCTTCCAGAGCTTTTCGATATCTCGCACCGATCTTGACGGGCCCGTAGGGTCGGCAACGTGAAAGGGCGAGTTATGAAGTACCTCGCGATCGGTTTGATGATGATGCTTGGCACCGCTGCCGCGGCTGAGCAGGACATGAGCCAGCTTTATGAAAAAGAACACCGCGTCCTCAGCGCAATGCCACAAGGCATGGTATCGCGCTATTTGGAACGCCCCGGCATCGATGTGAAGTATTCCCGTGACTGGTTGGCCAAGCAGAGCGTGAAGTCCGGCGACAAGCAATGGGGCTGCCTGGCCGAGGCGCTGTATTTCGAAGCGCGCGGCGAAAGCGTGAAGGGTCAGTTTGCGGTGGCCGAAGTGATCCTGAACCGCGTTGACAGCTCTGCCTTTCCGGATTCGATCTGCGGCGTGGTCAATCAAGGTACGGGGCGCAAGTATCAGTGTCAGTTTACCTATACCTGCGACGGCTACAGCGAGAAGATTGGCGAACCGCGTGCATACGAGAACGTGGGTAAGGTCGCCTACCTTATGGTCAAGGGTGCGCCGCGCGAATTGACAGACGGGGCCACGCATTATCACACCAAGGCGGTAAACCCGCGCTGGTCGCGCAAATTCCCCCGCACAACCACCATCGGGGTGCACCATTTTTACCGGATGCCTACCCGCGTCAGTTCCAACTGATCCGCCTTTAGAATCCGGTTGACACGGCCTCCCGCGCGTTTAAAAGGCGGGCTTCATGACGTATTCTGCGGGGCGCGCGCTTGTTGCCCTTGCCCCGCCGCAGGAGAGAGAAAATGGCGAAGCCGACCACAATCAAGATCCGCCTGAACTCGACCGCGGGCACCGGCCACTTCTACGTGACAAAGAAGAACGCACGCACGATGACCGAGAAGATGGTCGTGCGCAAATACGACCCCGTTGCGCGCAAACATGTCGAGTACAAGGAAGGCAAGATCAAGTAAGATCGCCTGACATTGGATTGCAAAAGGCCGTGCCGCTTGGCGCGGCTTTTTCTTTTGCGCGTCAGTCTTGTTTGCGCAGATGCCAGACCTGTTCGACCGGGTACCTTTTCGCCCATTCCGCGGGAACACTGCCCCGTGTGTCGGTCGCATGATCTGGCGCGTAAACCTCCTGGTAGTTTCGCACGACCAAGCCGATGTCGAGGAACAGCCCGAAC
>JBCBTE010000023.1:0-31548 GCA_039818805.1 Pseudomonadota bacterium | reverse complement strand
TGGCGCGTGGGCCTTTTGGGACGAGCACTTTGATCGCCTGTTTGAAGCGGCCAAGGCGATTGACCTGGATATCGAAATGACCTGTGACCAGCTGCGTCAGGCGCTGATCGAGACGCAACTTGCGAATGCCATGGAAACGGATGCTCATGCACGGCTGATGGTGACGCGGGGCATCAAGACGCGTCCGTTTCAACACCCATCCCTGTCGCAACAAGGCCCTACTGTGGCGATCATCATGGAGCATTCCCGGCCGCACATCCCGCGTCCGATTCGCCTGGCAACCGTCCCGCATGTCAGAGGCATGCCCATGTCGCAAGATCCCAAGCTGAATTCGCACTCCAAGCTGAACTGTGTTTTGGCGTGCATCGCTGCGGAAAAGGCAGGTGCTGACGAGGCGTTGATGCTGGATGTGCATGGGTTCGTGAACACGACCAATGCCTGCAACTTTTTTATTGTGCGCCGGGGCGAGGTTTGGACCTCAACAGGCGACTATTGCATGAACGGGATCACACGTCAGAAGGTGATTGATCTGTGTCGTACGAACCGCATTCCTGTTTTCGAGCGTAATTTTTCGCTGGTCGACACGTATGGTGCCGAAGAGGCGTTTCTTACGGGTACGTTTGGTGCGCAAACGCCGGTGAGCGAAATTGACGGGCGGATGATTGGAACTGGAGAGCTTGGCCCAGTAACCGCCCGACTCCAGAAATTGTATAAGGCTCTGATCCAGCAGGAAACCGTATAATGCGGATCGCCATGTGGTCGGGGCCGCGCAATTTGTCGACGGCGATGATGTATGCCTTTGGCGCGCGATCTGACTGCGCTGTCATTGATGAGCCATTTTACGCAGCGTATCTGTCGAAGACCGGATTACGCCACCCGATGCGTGACGAGATACTTGCGGCGCAGCCTGTCTGTCCCAAAGATGTGGTGCACAATCTTTTAGGGCCTGTTCCACGCAAAAAAGCGCATTTCTATCAGAAACATATGGCTCAGCACATGATTGACGGGATACCACGCAATTGGATTTCCGAGCTTACGAATGTTTTTTTAATTCGTCATCCGGTACGCGTTGCAGCAAGTTTTTCCTCCAAATTCGATAGGCCGACTTTGGCGGACATAGGGTTTGAGCAGCAGGTCGAGCTATTCGATCTTGTCAAATCCTTTGAGGGCAATCCCGTTGTGATCGATAGCGCCGATATTCGGCGCGCACCAGAGACCATGTTACGGCAATTGTGTACGGCCGTAGGGCTGTCATGGGATCCGGCCATGTTAAGCTGGCCCAAGGGCGGACACCCGGACGATGGCGTCTGGGCGCAACACTGGTACGCTTCGGTACATGCGTCGACGGGTTTTTCCCAGCCGGAAACGGAATTGCCGAAACTTGCACCGGATCAACAAGTTTTGGCCGATGCGGCTATGCCATTTTATGAAATATTAAAGCAGCACGCGTTGTGACACCCTGATCGAGCGGGATTGAATTTCCCCGTAAATCTGGAAGTGAGCGCACCTAAATCTGTTGTATGAAACGACGTGATTTTGGACAAATGGTACTAGGGACCAGTGTTGCTGCCGCGATACTATTGCCGGGCTTGGCTGGTGCTGTCGCAAAGCAAGCGGGTCGCAGCAAATACGTTTTTGCGGTGGCCCTGGCGCATAACCGGATCGATGTATCCGCGGACATGATTTCCCAGACCTTCGATATACGTCCCTCGATTGCCCGCAATTTGCTGTCGAAACTTGTTTGCAACGGCGTCGTGGATGCCCCGAATGCGCAAGGAATTGCCCGACTTTCCGAACCGTTGCAGCGGATTGTGCCCCAAGTGGTCGAATACAACCCAGCAGGCGGTTACCTTGTCAAAGGCCGCCTCGATGAACTGGCCACAGAGGCGCTGGATATCGTGAAGAATTCATTTGAGCCCGATCAAGAGGCGGAGGCGCAGCAAGTCGCCGATCCGCAAGCTATTTCTTCAGACGCCGATCGCGTGCCGCCAGAAGCTTGAGCCGCAACGCATTGAGCTGGATAAATCCCGCCGCATCTTTCTGGTCGTAGGCGCCGGCATCCTCTTCAAACGTCACATGCGCCTCAGAGTACAGCGAACGTTCCGACCACCGTCCGACCGTGCGAACCGATCCCTTGTATAGCTTAAGACGCACCACGCCCGTCACATGCTGTTGCGAATGATCGATCGCGGCTTGCAGCATTTCACGTTCTGGGCTGTACCAAAAACCGTTGTAAATCAACTCGGCATAGCGCGGCATCAACTCGTCCTTGAGGTGCGCGGCACCACGATCCAGAGTAATTTGCTCGATCCCGCGATGTGCTTCCAGAAGGATCGTACCGCCGGGCGTTTCGTAAATACCGCGGCTTTTCATGCCAACAAACCGGCCTTCCACAAGGTCCAGCCGCCCGATACCGTGCTTGCCGCCCAATTCGTTGAGCTTGGTCAAAAGGTTTGCCGGGCTAAGGGTCTTTTCATTGATGCTTACTGCATCTCCCTTTTCAAACCCGACCTCGATGAACTCTGCCTCGTTCGGCGCGTCTTCGGGATGTACCGTGCGTTGGTACACAAAGTCAGGAGCCATTTCTGCCGGATCTTCCAGAACCTTGCCTTCGCTGGACGTATGCAGCAGATTTGCGTCCACCGAAAACGGAGCCTCACCACGCTTGTCTTTTGCAATGGGAATCTGGTTGTTCTCAGCGAACTCAATTAGCTTTGTGCGGCTGGACAGATCCCATACGCGCCAAGGCGCAATGACCTTGATGTCCGGATTCAAAGCATAGGCTGCCAATTCGAAACGGACCTGGTCGTTGCCTTTTCCGGTCGCGCCGTGCGCAACGGCATCGGCCCCGGTTTGCGCGGCAATCTCGACAAGACGTTTGGAAATCAAAGGGCGCGCGATGGACGTGCCAAGCAGGTATTGTCCTTCATACACCGCATTGGCACGGAACATAGGAAATACGAAATCGCGTACAAACTCTTCGCGCACGTCTTCGATGAAAATATTCTGGGGATTGATTCCAAGTAGTTCTGCCTTTTTGCGCGCTGGGTCAAGCTCTTCGCCCTGACCCAGATCAGCGGTGAAGGTCACTACTTCACAGCCATATTCCGTCTGCAGCCACTTCAGAATGATCGAAGTATCCAAGCCACCGGAATAGGCCAGCACAACTTTCTTCGGCGCAGTCATGGTCTTCCCCTCTGTATCGCTGATCTCGGCGATTACCGGGTTTTGCATGTCGGGGCAAGCTGCACTGTTGCCCCTGTTTTTGAAGGCCCGGACTTGCTTTGCTCGAAACAATACGCCAAGCACGCCGGCATGACCGATTTCCAATCTCTCGCCTGTGCGGCCGAAGTCGAAATGCGGGCCGTATTCCCGCCGACGCCGCTGCAGCTTAATGTACATCTGTCCGAAAAGTACGGTGCTCAGATCTATTTGAAACGCGAAGATCTAAGCCCCGTGCGGTCCTACAAACTGCGTGGTGCATTCAATGCGATGCGCAAAGTTCTGTTGGACCAGAGCGGCACGCCCGACTTCGTATGCGCCAGCGCTGGAAACCACGCACAGGGCGTGGCGTTCATGTGCCGGCATTTTGGGGTCAAAGGCATCATCTTTATGCCAGTCACGACGCCGCAGCAAAAAATTGGACAAACCCGCAAGTTTGGAGGTGATGCAGTAACGGTGCGCCTAGTGGGTGATTATTTCGATGATACGCTGGCCACGGCCCAAATGCACTGCCACGAGATCGGCGGTCATTTTCTTTCACCTTTCGACGACGAGGACGTCATTGAAGGACAGGCCTCGGTTGCTGTTGAGATCGAGGCGCAACTGGGCGGTGTGCCGGATCACTTGATACTCCCCGTCGGTGGCGGAGGGCTGTCTTCCGGTATGCGCAGCTACATGGGCGCGCGCACTCATATGACGTTCGTCGAACCTTTGGGAGGTGCCTGTCTTGCGGCGGCGCTGACGGCAGGAAAGCCCGCGCGACTGGCGCAGGTGGATACGTTTGCCGATGGAGCCGCTGTTGCCCAGATGGGCGCCAAGACTTTTGCCCGGTTGGCGGATATCGACCCCTGTGACGTCGTGTCTGTTTCCGAGGACAGGTTATGCACCACAATGCTGGAGCTGCTGAACGTCGAGGGCATGGTCCTTGAGCCGGCGGGCGCGTTGGCCGTCGATGCGCTGAAGGATGTAAGTCATCGAGTGAAGGGTAAAACCGTTGTTTGTGTAACGTCGGGTGGGAACTTTGATTTCGAGCGCTTACCGGAAGTAAAGGAACGTGCACAACGGTTTGCAGGACTTAAGAAGTACTTCGTTCTACGCATGCCGCAGCGTCCCGGTGCCCTGAAGGATTTCTTGGCCATTCTGGGTCCACAGGACGATATCGCGCGGTTTGAATACCTAAAAAAATCGGCACGCAACTTCGGCTCTGTTCTGATTGGGATCGAGACATCGCAAGCCGAAAATTTTAACCGCATCCAGAACGAAATGCTGGTCTCCGGGTTTGAGTACCGAGACATAACTGATGACAAGGTGCTCGCAGAGTTTCTGATTTAGCTTGGAAACATGGAGTCGAGTTCTTTCAAGAATACGGTTTTGGAGTCTGCGTAGCTGGTGACGATCACTTCCAAATCAATCTCGGTTGCGTGACCTTTCGCTGCTGTGCATTCGCCGTCTTTGCATAGTGTAGAAAATGCCTCGAACCCCAGGTTAAGCGCGCTGCCCTTCAAGAAGTGCAGCTTGGCCTCCAGCGAGTCGGGCGGAGGATCGTCGCGCAACGCACCGATTTCTTCCTCAACCTCTTCAAGAAAAATTTCCACCACTTCGTCAAAGTCTTCAGGTCCAATTTCATTGCGCAATTGACCCACGCGCTTCCAATCGATCATGCCATTGTTCCTTTCGGCTTTGGGCTAGCGGTGTGTCGTTAACCTTTGGTGAATTGGATTGGCGAAATACCCTGCATTTTAGGCTTCATATGGCATTAAGCCCGGCGTGCTTTCATAAGACGACAAGCTTGAAAGGATGCGCGTGAACCTTCAGAACCTCCAATCACAAACGGCGGAACCGGTCGATTGTGTCATTCGAAAAGTGCTTGTTGTCGATGACAGTCGATTGCAGCGCCGTATCGTAAGCGCATCATTGGCTCGCTGGGGTTTTCAGGTGAGCGAAGCCGCATCCGGGACCGAAGCATTAAACATGTGTCGGCAGGATGCGCCGGACTTGGTCATCAGTGACTGGATGATGCCCAAAATGAATGGCTTGGAATTCTGCCGCGCGTTTCGAGAATTGCCACGCGAAGACTACGGATATTTCATCCTTCTTACGTCCAAGAGTGAGAAGGATGAAGTTGCGCTGGGGTTGGATGCCGGTGCTGATGACTTTTTGACGAAGCCCGTCAACCCAGGCGAACTACGCGCAAGAATTTCTGCAGGTGACCGCATTGTCCGAATGCAACGGGAAGTGACCGAAAAGAACCGCTTGCTGAATTCGACGCTGGATAAGCTGCAGGCGCTTTACGATTCTCTCGACAATGACCTGATAGAGGCAAAAAAGCTTCAGCAATCGCTGATCAGCGAGCGTTACCGGGATCTTGGTCCAGCAGAGGTTTCAATGCTACTGCGGTCAAGCGGCCATGTTGGGGGTGATTTGGTTGGCGTCTTTCCCATCAATGACGATCGGATCGGTCTTTACGCAATCGATGTATCCGGGCACGGAATCAGCTCAGCCCTGATGACCGCGCGACTGGCGGGCTACCTGTCGGCCACATCGCCGGAGCAGAATGTTGCGTTGGTGAAGGACGAGACCGGTCAATTTATGCCGCGCCCACCTGCCGAAACCGTTGCAGATCTCAACCACATGTTCCTTGGGGAGATCGACACCGAGCATTATTTCACGCTGATCCTGGCAGATGTGCGACTGGACACAGGGCTTGTGACAATGGTTCAGGCGGGCCACCCCAACCCTGCGGTACAGCGGGCCAATGGCGTGGTTGAAATTGATGGTCCGGGCGGATTGCCAGTCGGTCTTGTTGATGGCGCCACATACGAGCAGTTTGATGTGCAGATGCGACCGGGCGATCGATTGTTGCTGCACTCGGACGGGGTGGATGAATGTGCAAACGCGGAAGGAGTACTTTTGGGCGACACGGGCATCGCTCGGATCATGCAGGAACTGCGTCAAACGCACGGCACGGCATTTCTGGAGTCACTGGTCTGGAAACTGGCCAGTTTCGCGGGGCGCGACGACTTTGACGACGACGTTTCAGGCGTATTGCTAGAGTTCAAGCCAATCCGAATAACCGGCTGACATAGTATCGGTCTCCAGGATTGCCGACAGAATGCGCCGCAATCCGCGGGTCTGCAAAGACGGTGGTGTGTCCCGGTTCCGATGGCTGCCCCATGCACCGCACCGGATCAGCAAGGTAGATGATACAAATCTTGTCCGCCCAAAGATCGTATTCTGGCATGAAAACATAGCGTCTGAACGCGCCAATCCGGCGCGGGCTTGCAATGCGCCATCCAGTTTCTTCGAAAACTTCGCGATGTAGCGCTTGAACCGGGCTTTCGCCGGGGTCGATTCCCCCACCAGGCAACTGCAATTCGGGCTTGGGCTCTTGCTGAAACGTCAAAAGGAGCCGACCCTGTCTTGGTAGGATAGCATATGCGCCAGGGCGCGGCGTATATTGGATGCCCGGCTTTGGGCTTGTGCCGAAGCGTCGCATTATTCGCCCCCCTTGGACCGCGGCTTGTCCCCCTTATATAGACGCGATATGCCAAGTTCGGGCACACAAGGAAACCCCATGACCCTCGGCCAAAAAATCGCTTGGGACGATACTGTCCTGCCGTTTCAGCTTGATCAATCGGATATTCGCGGCCGCGTTGTCCGTTTGGACGGCGTGCTGGACGGAATTCTGAAACAGCACGATTACCCCGAAAAGGTAGAAGCGCTGATTGCCGAAATGGCCCTGTTGACCGCGCTGATCGGTCAAACGATCAAGCTGCGTTGGAAATTGTCATTGCAGGTTCAGTCCAAAGGTCCGGTGCGCATGATTGCCACGGATTACTTTGCCCCTTCGGAAGTGGGAGAGCCGGCGCGCATTCGTGCGTATGCCAGTTTTGACAAGGACCGCATCACCGATGCCACTCCGTTCGAGCAGATCGGAGAGGGCTATTTCGCAGTTTTGATCGACCAGGGCCCTGATACGACACCTTACCAGGGTATAACCCCGATAGCCGGTGGTGCCCTGACGGCCTGTGCCGAGTCCTACTTTGCTCAATCTGAACAATTGCCGACGCGATTTGCGCTTAGCTTCGGCAAGTCGACCGAGTCAGGCGGGTCAGAGCATTGGCGCGCGGGAGGCATCATGCTGCAGCTCATGCCAAAGGCGTCACCCTTCGCCACGGGCGGTGGCACGGGCGAGCAGGGACTGCTTGTTGCATCGGATATCCTGGACGAAGACAGCGAAGAGAACTGGAACCGGGTCAATGTCCTTCTTGATACGGTCGAAGACCTGGAGCTGATTGGTCCGTCTGTTTCGTCGTCCGACCTTCTTGTGCGGCTTTTCCACGAAGAGACCCCCCGCGTGTTTGACATGCAGGCCGTACGCTTTGGATGTACGTGTTCAGAAGATCGGGTGCGCAGCAGTCTTTCGATCTACTCGTCCAAAGACATTGAAAAGATGACGACGGATGAAGGCACCGTGACCGCAGACTGCCAATTCTGTGGGGCGCATTACGTCTTGGATCCCGACACACTGGGGTTCGAGGCAAAGCCGGCTGACAGAGATGACGGCTGATCCACTGGAACGTGTTCTTGCGGGGCTGAGCGCACCTTTGGCGCCGTCATCGGATTATGACCTGAACCCGGACGTCAACTTGCCAAAGGGGCGAAGCCTTCGGCCAGCCGGTGTTCTGGTGCCGGTCGAAATGACCGATTCAGGCGCCAAGCTGTGGTTGACCAAGCGATCGTCTGCCTTGAAGCATCATCCTGGGCAGGTTGCCTTTCCTGGGGGCAAACAGGACGACACCGATACCGACATCACCGCGACAGCATTGCGCGAGGCATCGGAAGAAATTGGGCTTGCACCCGACAACGTGGAAGTGTTGGGGCAACTGCCGTCGCATGAAACTGTGACCAGCTTTATTGTGACACCTGTCATTGGTCGGATTCGTGCGCCTTTTGAACTTCGGCCGGAGGCGGGAGAGGTCGAGGAAGCCTTTGCAGTGCCATTGGCGCACGTCCTTGATCCCGCGCGGTTCAGTGTGCAATCCCGAAGATGGCGTGGAACGCGCCGTCACTACTACACGGTGCCTTTTGGTCCCTACTACATTTGGGGGGCCACTGCGCGGATATTGCGCGCGCTGGCAGAGGCTGTACGCTCCACCAGATGAAGGTAACGGGTGAATGGATCAGCTCGGCCGCGACCCAAGTCGTCTGCCGTATCCTGGAAGATGCGGGTTTTCAGGCACTCATGGTCGGGGGTTGCGTGCGAAATGCCCTAATGGGCGTGCCAGTCAATGACATCGACATCGCAACCGATGCGCGGCCCGAAATCATAATGAATTTGGCGGAAAAAGCCGGGCACAAGGCGGTTCCTACCGGGATTGAACACGGCACCGTGACCGTGATCGTAATGGGCGTACCGTTTGAAATCACAACATTTCGCAACGATGTGCAAACCGATGGCCGACACGCCGTCGTGGCTTTTTCGGACGACGTTGAAAGTGACGCAAGACGCCGGGATTTCACGATGAACGCGCTTTATGCGCGTCACGACGGCACGGTGATTGACCCAATTGGCGGGCTGCCGGACGTCAAAGAACGTCGCGTACGGTTCATCGATGACCCAGAGGCGCGCATCAAAGAGGACTATCTTCGAATCTTACGATTCTTTCGCTTCTTTGCGCACTATGGTGACCCCAACGAAGGCTTTGACGCCGACGGCCTTGCGGCATGTGCCGCTTTGTCGGACGGCATTTCAGGGTTGTCACGTGAAAGGGTAGGGGCCGAAACAAAAAAGCTGTTGGGTGCGAAAACCGTGGCTCCGGCGGTTGCTGCCATGCGGCAAACCGGCGTCCTTGCACAGATCCTGCCGGGTGGGACAGACCGGGCGCTGGCACCCTTGGAATATGTCGAGGAACAGATCGGCCTTGCGCCAGACCCTGTTCGACGGCTCGCCGTATTGGGCGGAGAGGCTGTTGACCAGTCTTTGCGGCTAAGCCGCCAAGAAGCCAAACGCCTTGCGCTTCTGCGTGAAGAGGCCATGGAGACCGCCCCGCCCGAGGTTCTTGGCTACCGTCATGGTCTCAAGACCGGCAAGGACATCCTTGCCATACGCCACGCATTGCTTGAGACACTGCCGACCTGCTCAGATATCGAAGCGGTTGAAAAAGGCAGCCACGCCGTTTTTCCGATCAAGGCGGATGATCTGATGCCGGGTCTGTCCGGCCAAGCCCTCGGCGCGCGTTTGAAAGAGCTTGAAGAGCGCTGGATCGCATCAGGCTTCCAACTGGGGCGTGAACAATTGCTTGGCTAGGTGTCATTGACGGGTCATTTGACTTTGCGCTTCCTCAAAGGCATTGTGCATCAATCAACATGGAGGTTGAGACATGTGTACCTGGGATTGCAGCACCTAACACCCCGCCGGATCACAGCCCGATCCTGCGCGGTTTTGCGCTTTCCTTTGTCATGTCTGACCCTTTCCGGAGCATCCCTCCATGTTCAAATTTTTCGAAAACCTTGTTGATCCGTATTGCGATTATAAAGAATCCAACCGTCCGCCGACCCGGCTGTGGCCTTTCATGCGTGTTTACATGCAGCCGTTCAAAAAGGTCTTTTGGATGGCGGGAATTATGTCGGTGGTTGTGGCCGCGATCGAAATTTGGCTGATCTACTACATGGGTCGAATCGTCGACATCCTTTCCGGTGATCCTGCAACGGTTTGGGCGCAATACGGGACTGAGATTGTCCTGGTCGCGCTGTTTATCCTTCTGGTGCGTCCGTTTGTGCAAGCGGTCGACGTGTTGTTGCTGAACAATACGATTTTGCCCAACTTCGGCACGTTGATCAGGTGGCGTGCGCACAAACATGTTTTGCGCCAATCGGTGGGTTGGTTCGAAAATGATTTCGCCGGACGTATTGCCAACCGGATCATGCAGACTCCGCCGGCGGCGGGTGAAGCCGTGTTTCAGGCTTTCGACGCGATTGCGTTTTCGCTTGCCTATATGATCGGTGCAGCGATCCTTTTGTCGGGCTCCGATCCGCGCCTGATGATACCGCTTTTGATCTGGGTGATCTTGTACGGTTTTCTTGTCCGGTGGACGATGCTTCGTGTAGGTCCGGCATCAAAGGACGCATCGGATGCACGCAGCCAAGTCACCGGCCGCGTTGTGGATGCATATACCAACATCCATTCGGTCAAGCTTTTCGCGCACAATGCGCGCGAGCTTGACTATGCGAAAGACGCGATCGAACATTCGCGCCGCACGTTCCAGACCGAGATGCGGATTTACACGATCATGGATGTGGTTCTGGTGGCGTTGAACGGGCTGTTGATCATTGGCGTTGTGGGATGGTCTGTGTGGCTTTGGACGCTTGGACAGGCCAGCGTGGGCGTCGTCGCCGCGGCCACGGCCCTGACTCTTCGACTGAATGCAATGACCGGCTGGATCATGTGGGCGTTGACGTCTTTCTTCCGTCAATTGGGCGTCGTGGCCGAGGGGATGGAGACCATTGCGCAGCCGATCGAACTGATCGATACCCCCGACGCCAAGCCGCTTGAGATGAAGAAGGGCGGGATCGAACTTCGCGATCTGTCGCATCATTTTGGCCGTGACAGCGGCGGGTTGGACCACGTGTTTTTGTCAATCGCGCCGGGGGAAAAAATCGGCCTGATCGGGCGGTCCGGTGCAGGCAAGTCGACCTTGGTGAAGCTGCTGTTGCGGTTCTACGATGCGGAAGGTGGGAACATTCTGATCGATGGTCAGGACATCCGCCACGTCACCCAAGACACATTGCGCGATCACATTGGCATGGTTCAGCAGGACAGTTCGCTTTTGCACCGCTCGGTGCGCGACAACATTCTTTACGGCCGTCCCGATGCCAGCGAGGCGCAAATGTTGGACGCGGCCAAAAAGGCGGAAGCGCATGAATTCATTCTGGACCTTGCAGACCCAGAAGGCCGCACCGGCTATGATGCGCATGTCGGAGAGCGCGGGGTGAAACTGTCTGGTGGGCAACGCCAGCGGATTACACTTGCGCGCGTCATCCTGAAAGACGCACCAATCCTGCTGTTGGATGAGGCGACAAGTGCTTTGGACAGCGAAGTCGAGGCCGTCATTCAGGAAACGCTTTATGGGATGATGGAAGGTAAAACCGTGATCGCGATTGCGCACCGCTTGTCGACCATCGCCCAGATGGATCGCATTATCGTGCTGGATCAGGGTCGTATTGTCGAAGAAGGCACGCATGTCGACCTTTTGGCGCGTGGCGGGCTTTACGCCCGGTTCTGGAGCCGTCAGTCAGGTGGTTTTCTCAATGCGGACGAAGCTGCAGAATAGCATCGCTTGGCCTTTTCCATCCGAAGCTCAGCGTATATGCGCATCGCATGAGTGAATTCCTGATCCATCGATTGGGCCATCACGGCGACGGAGTTGCAGATGGCCCGATCTATGCGCCACAAACCCTTCCGGGCGAGCTTGTTACCGGACAGGTAAATGATGCACGGCTACGTGACGTTCGTATCGTACGGCCGTCCGCGGACCGTGTTGCAGCGCCATGTTCGCATTTCAAATCCTGCGGCGGATGTCAGCTTCAGCACGCGTCAGACGCGTTTCTTGAAAGCTGGAAATCGGTAATCATCTCCGAGGCTCTGGCTGCACAAGGTGTTCAGACCACCATGCGACCTATTGCTGTTTCGCCAGTCAGATCGCGCCGCCGCGCGACGTTCTCGGCCCGCCGTACGAAGAAAGGCGCAACGGCCGGTTTTCATGCAAAGGCGTCAGACGTCATTGTGGAGATTGCATCATGCCATCTTCTCGTGCCGTCGCTGTTGGATGCGCTTCCTCTGGCGCGCGCACTTGCTGTTGCTGCAAGTAGCCGCAAGGGCGCGCTTGGTGTTTCCGTAACGCAATCGATTGCCGGTCTTGATGTTCATGTCGACGGTGGCAAGCCAATAGAAGGTCAGTTGCGGGTCACCTTGGCGGCCGTTGCCGAGCAATTCGATGTGGCGCGGTTGGTATGCGGAGACGAAGTAATCGTAACACGGCGGTCGCCTGTTCAAGAGTTTGAGGGGATCCAAGTGGTTCCCCCTCCCCGCGCGTTTCTACAAGCCACAAAGGACGCCGAACGCGTATTGCAGGCCGATGTGGCGGAGATTTTGGCAGGTTCTATGCGCGTCATCGACTTGTTCGCTGGCTGCGGAACCTTTGCCCTGCCTTTGTCCAGGACAAGTACTGTACATGCGGTTGAGGGAAGCGACGCCATGATGCGTGCGCTTGATCAAGGCTGGCGGATGGCGGACCGTCTCAAGGCAGTCACGACGGAGACGCGCGACTTGTTTCGCCAGCCAGTCATTGCAGAGGATCTTGCGCGTTTTGATGCTGCCGTGATCGATCCACCACGTGCGGGCGCAGAGGCCCAGTGTGAAGAGCTGGCAGCAGCACGAATACCTGCCATTGCTTATGTGTCATGCAATCCCATCACGTTCGCGCGGGATGCACGAAAACTGGTCAGGGCGGGGTATGAACTGCAATGGGTCCGCCCGGTAGACCAGTTTCGCTGGTCACCGCACACCGAGCTTACTGCGGCATTTCGAATCACTTCCACTTGAGCGCCCCTATTTTCATATGACGGATTGCGTTTGGCGGGTTAAAACTTTGACAGGGACAGGTTTGAAGGGTTCGCATCGCATGCGTCGCCGTAATTTTTTGCTACTTGCCGCAGCCAGTTGGTTTTTGACGGCCTGCGGATCGAAATTCAAACGATACAACGGGCCAACCGTGACACAGGTTATTGTCAACAAAGGACAGCGAAGAATGTTCCTGTTGAACGACGACCGCGTACTGCAGGCGTACGAGGTCGAACTTGGGTTTACCGCCGCAGGCCACAAGCAGTTTGAAGGAGATGGCAAGACGCCAGAGGGGGATTACTTCATAGATCGGCGCAACCCGAACAGCTCATTTCATTTGTCGTTGGGCATTTCCTATCCCAATGACGAAGATCGCGCTTTCGCCGCATTGCACAACAAAAGCCCAGGCGGAGATATCTTTATTCACGGAAAACCCAACGGCCTGAGTCGTCGTCAGCGCCGTAAGCTTAGTCCGGATTGGACCGCGGGCTGCATCTCGGTAAAAAACCGGGAAATGGAGCGCGTTTATGCGATGGTGAATAACGGTACACCGATCCGTATAACCGCGTAATGCGCTGGGTTACTTACCCATTACCAACGTCCACCAGATCTTTCCGTTTCTTTCCTGAAGCCAGGAAAACCCCATGTCGCGTGCGTCGGGCGCAAGAATAACTTGCCGCGTCGCAGGATCTTCCATCCAGGCGGCCAGTGTCTCAAGCTCAGTTTCGTAGGTTTCCGAAATGGTTTCTCCGACCAGTTCGCCAGCGTAGCCAACTCTCCTGACGCGATCTATCGGTGATGACCCATCGGAACCAAAATGCCAGGGGCGGTTCTGAACCGACATGTCGCGTGAATGGGTTGCAGCAGCGGCGTTGAGTTGCGCATTCAGCTTGACCGCCTGATGACCGGCGGCTTGTCGCAAGGAATTCACTGAGTCCAGCATGCGAAACTGGACCTGCGCCGTTTCGCCAGACCGGATGCGATACACCTTGGGCAAGGGTTTGCCATCCGGACCCAAAGTCGCCTCGGTCGGCGCAGGCGCACAGGCGGACAAAACCAAAAGTGCAGATAAAAGAAGGCTGATGATACGCGTCATAGTGCCCTGTGATCCCAAAGTTTACGTTAGAATCCCGTGTAACGCGCCTTGGGGGACGTTTCAAACCCACTTGCGTCACTCTTCGCTGTTTGCCGCTTCTTTGAATTGCGACTGAGGCTTTCGCGCCATATGGTACGGTCAGATCCAAACCAAGAGAGTTGGAGAGGGAAAATGACATTCAAATTGGACAAAAGCTTTAACCGTCGCGCCTTTCTCGCTGGCACGGCTGCCACTTTGGGCACGCCTGCCCTTGCACAAAGCTTGGACAGCACCGGCACCGTTGAATTTGAACAGGAGATTACGCGCTCCGTCAGCCGCAACATCTCCAGCTTTCGGTCGCTGGATTGGCGTCCTTACTTCTCGAACCTTAACAACGGCGCGATCCTTGTCGATATTTCGTCGCGTGCGCTGCATTTCTGGAGTGCGGATGGTCAGACTTACAAACTCTTCCCATCCAGCGTTCCCCTGAGCGAGGATTTGACACGCCGTGGCCGCACCAAAGTGGTACGCAAGGTCGTTGGCCCGGATTGGCGTCCCACGCCGTCGATGCTCAAGCGAAATCCCGATTGGCCGGCCTATGTACCTCCGGGTCCAGACAACCCGCTTGGCACACACGCGCTTTACCTCAGCTGGACCTATTACCGCATTCACGGGACGCATGACACGCGCAAGATTGGCCGTCGGTCATCCAATGGCTGCATCGGTCTTTACAACGAGCATATCGCCGAATTGTTTGGGCAAACGAAAGTTGGCACACAAGTGTTGCTAATTTGACGAACCCACGTCGGTTCATCGCCTCCTGACTCCAAGATGCTTGGCAAACGTCAGTTCTTACTGGTTAGACGTTAGTACGAGGTACTTTTTGGGGGGCCGTCGTTTCAAGTGAAGCGCCAGGCCAGGTCCTTGGGGGAAAACAATGAAAAAACTCGTTCTATCGGCAGCATTGACAGTGGCTGCCTCAATGTCCGTTGCGGGTAACCTGAACGAACCAGTGATGGAAGCACCTGTCATCGTTGAGGAGACCGCCGCAAGCTCGTCCGCTGCCGGCATCTGGATCCCGCTGGTTCTTTTGGCCTTGGTTGCTGCCGTGGTTGCCGCGGACTGAGTTAACTAAAAAACGCGTGCAGTGGGTTCTAAGGCCTTTTTGTTCACTGTTTCGCGGTTCACTTGGCCGATTCCAGCCAACCTTTGAGGTTGTTCTCGATAACAGAAGACAGCGCTTCGATATGCGCGTCAGAGTCGTTGAGGCATGGAATGTAGAGAAAGCTTTCGCCGCCGGCTTCCTCAAAACTCTCTTTGATTTCTTCGTTGATTTCTTCGAGGGTTTCGATGCAATCGGCGGAAAACGCCGGCGCAATCACCGCAATCTTTTTCCGCCCCTCTTCTGCCAGTTTCGCAACATGTTCTACCGTATACGGCCGCAACCATTCCTCAGGGCCGAAGACTGACTGAAAAGTGGTCGTGATCTGCGTGTCATCCCATCCAAGACGCTCTTTGAGCAGGCGTGTCGTCTTCTGACACTGGCAGTGATAGGGGTCACCTTGTTTGAGATAACGCTGAGGCATCCCGTGATAGGACACGACCAGAATTTCAGGTTTTTCATCGGCTTCTGCATAGGCAGTCTCAACTGATTGTGCCAATGCTTCGATATATTTGGGATTTTCAAAATACGGCTCAACAATTCGTGCCGCTGGCTGCCAGGTCTCTTCCATCAGTGCACGAAAAAACTGATCATTTGCTGTGGCAGAGGTTGCCCCGGCGTAGTGTGGGTAAAGCGGGAAAAACAAGATGCGGGTACAGCCGGCATCAACAAGCTTGCGCACCTTTGATTTCGTCGATGGATTCCCGTAGCGCATGCAGAAATCGACCATCACGTCGTCACCAAACCTGTCACGTAGCCGAGATGACAGCTTTTCCGTCTGATCTCGGGTGATCGTCATCAGGGGGCTTTCGTTCTTTTCTTCGTTCCAAATCGACTTGTAGGCCTCGCCGCTGGTGAAAGGGCGTTTGCTTAGGATCACAAGCTGCAGAAGCGGTTGCCAAATCCAGGGTGAGTAATCGATCACACGCCGGTCCGACAGAAACTCGTTGAGATAGCGGCGCATGGACCAATATCCGTGATCGTCCGGCGTGCCCAGATTGGCCACCAAGACACCTGTTTTCGCGTGCGGCACCGCGGGATGGTCACTTGGGGCGTGCATTGGGCACGTCGCCGCTTTTGCTTGGGCGTCAAACATATCAAGATCGTTTCGTTTCATCGTTCCAGACTACGCAGGACATAAAGGTTTGCGGTCAGCCGTCAATCTTTCAGCGACGTTTCGTCCGTGCCAAGGGCATCGGCCAGGCGTGCAACGGCACTGCCGGGTCGCAACGGTTGAGGTTGATCGGCTGCCGGCGCCCAGCCAGTCAACGTGATCAAATCAAAGCTGGCCTGAACCCGTCCGTCGCTGTTCTGAAAGGCGTCTGCGTAGATCCCACAGGCGTGCAAGAAAACGTCGCGGCGTGCAAAATGACGGGCGCGGCTTGCCAAGGCATTCGTCTCTCCCATTGCGCGCAGATCGTGCATAAGATCAAGCGCTGTCGCGTAACTGGCATCAAGGGACATCACGTCGGCCACGGGCAAAGCAAACCCGGCGCGTTGCAACAAAGCACCCAGATCGCGGATTTCGCCCATGGGCGCAACGCGAGGTGACAGACCACCCCGCAAATCTGATTCTGCCTGCGCCAATGCGCCACGCAACTGGTGCAGCGTCTGACCTCCAAAAAATACGCCCAGGAACAAGCCATCTGGCGTCAAGGCGCGCCTTGCCTGCACCAATTGTCCGACCGGGTCATCTGCCCAATGCAAGCACATGGCATGGATCACCAAGTCATGAGACGACTCAGCAAGATCCAGCGTGCACGTGTCTGCCACATGGCGTGAATTCGGAACAGTGTTTTGCCAAATGCCGGGAAAACCACTGATTATTGCCGGCGACTTAAAGGTTTTGTTAACGAAACTCAGCCGATCCTTAACGTCGTCGATCGCCGCCTCGTGCAAAAAGAGGGCAGGATTGCGCAAAGCGCGCCGTCTATTGCGCTCGAGCGCGGTTCGATCGGTCAGTGATCTTGTCATGTAGGGCACAATACTGTGGCATTAGGGGCAATTCAAACAGCGCTTCGATTGGTTTATCCGCCACGTTGCACCTTGTGCGGCGGCATGGTTGACAGTGATTTTGGTCTCTGTGGATCATGCTGGCGCGACACGCCCGTGATTGCGGGTCTGACGTGTGACGCCTGCGGTGTCCCGCTGCCGGGTGATATACAAGACAGTACGGTGCAGTGTGACGATTGCCTGAAAACGGCGCGCCCTTGGTCACACGGTCGTGCGGCATTGATCTATCGCGACAATGCGCGCCGCTTGGTCCTTTCGCTTAAACACGGTGACCGCCATGACATTGTGCCCTTGGCAGCCAAGTGGATGGCACAGGTCGTGGTGCCGCTTCTTCAAGCTGACACGCTGATTGTTCCGGTCCCCCTGCACTGGACCAGGCTTTTGAAACGCAGGTTCAACCAATCGGCTTTGCTGGCACAGGCAACCGCCGACCTGGTGGGCCGCCCGTGGTGCCCCGATCTCTTGTGTCGTGTCCGGCGCACGCCGAGTCTGGACGGCCTGGGATTTGATGCGCGCTTTCAAACGCTGGACCGTTCCGTTCGTGTACAGGGACGGCGACGACACCGGATTCAAGGCAGAAATGTCATACTGGTGGACGATGTCATGACGTCTGGCGCGACACTGGCGGCCTGCACGCAGGCCTGTTTTGCCGGAGGTGCCAAGGACGTGAGCATTCTAACACTGGCGCGTGTGGCCAAGGATACCTAAGTTAGTGCCAACTTAGGTTTTATCGGGCCGCGATATGAACACTGTCGAAATCTACACATCGCCGTTGTGCGGTTTCTGCCATGCAGCAAAACGGTTGCTGAAGCAAAAAGGCATCCGTTTTTCTGAGATTGATGTTTTGGTGCATCCGGGCCGCAAGACCGAGATGATCCAACGTGCAAATGGTGGACGCACTGTGCCACAGATTTTCATCGGCAGCGATCATATCGGCGGCTGTGACGATCTTTATGCACTTGAGCGTGCTGGCAAACTGGATGCACTGCTTTCCGCATGAAGGCGGCTTTGCTTCAGCTTTCGAGCAGCGACGATCCGCATGCCAATCTTTCTGTCACCAAGGGCTTGGTCGCTAAAGCGTCCTCTCACGGCGCGGGTTTCGTTCTGACCCCCGAAGTCACGAATTGTGTCTCAACCAACCGCGCACAGCAGAACAAAGTGCTGTGTCACCAAGATGATGACCCGACCTTGGCAGCTTTGCGACAACAGGCAGAGGCGTTGCAAATCTGGCTGCTCATTGGCTCGCTTGCGCTCAAGACGAACGATGCTGATGAGCGTTTCGCCAATCGGTCGTTCTTGATTTCGCCGACCGGCAAGATCGCGGCTTGGTACGACAAAGTGCACATGTTTGACGTGGCCGTGTCAGAGGCCGAAAACTATCACGAATCCGCAGGTTACCGACCCGGCGCGCATGCGGTGGTCGCGCAAACGCCGTTTGCTCAGATCGGCTTGACGGTTTGCTATGACGTGCGGTTTCCAACGCTTTTCAGAACACTGGCGCAGGCGGGTGCGGAAATACTGACCGTGCCCTCTGCTTTCTCGCCGGTTACCGGCGCGGCCCATTGGGAAACTCTGTTGCGTGCCCGCGCTATTGAGACCGGCAGCTACGTTCTGGCTCCGGCACAAACTGGGCGCCATGCCGTTTCCAAAGGCCGTGCCCGTGAAACCTATGGCCACACGATGGTCATCGGGCCTTGGGGCGACGTATTGGCAGATGCCGGCACAGACCCGGGCGTGGTATTCGTTGACTTGGACAGGGACAACGTGGTCCAAGCTCGAGCACGCATCCCCTCACTTCAGGACGCAAACCGGTTCACAGGACCTTCATGACGGACTCTTCTTTACATTCTCTGGCCGTTACTCTGTTCAGCGAAGTTTTGACAAATGAACAGCTGATCCGCAGCCGTCTGAGCCGCGTGTTGCCCAAGGGCATGGAGATTTCGCACTTTTCCGTTCTGAACCACTTGGCCCGCGCTGGTGACGAACGCAGCCCGGCGCAACTGGCCCGGAACTTTCACGTGACGCGTGGGGCCATGACCAACACGCTGAGCAAATTGGAATGGGCGGGCTACGTGCATATTCGCCCGGACTGGGATGATGCCCGCCGAAAGATGGTATCGATCAGTCCTGCGGGCATGCGCGCACGCGACGCCGCGTTCTCGGCAATTCTACCGCTGATCACTGAAGTGGTTGGCGAACTTGGTGAAGCCAAAGTGCGGGCCACGCTGCCAGTATTGCGCGAGTTGCGTGCGCGGCTTGAACCGGATGGACAAAGCTAAGGTTTCAGGCTTGCGGTGACGTAATTCACGCTCAGGTCACGATCCGACAAAGACCAAGACCAGCTGATAGGGTTAAAAACGAACCCTTTTTTGTCGACCGGGTTCAAGCCTGCCTGGGTCATCAGATCAAATAGTTCGTCTGGCGTTACGAACTTGTTCCATTCATGCGTACCCTTCGGCAGCCAGCGCATGACGTATTCTGCCCCTACAATAGCCATGACATAGCTCTTCGGGTTTCGATTGATCGTCGAACAAATGTGCAGCCCACCCGGCTTGAGAAGCTGCTGGCACGCGGTAAGATAGGCCAACGGGTCAGCCACGTGTTCGACCACTTCCATGTTAAGAACCACGTCAAACTGCTCACCCGCTGCAGCCATGTCTTCGGCCGTGGTGTGGCGGTAATCGATGGTCAGTCCAGATTGTTCGGCATGTATCTGTGCGACCGGGATATTGCGGGGCGCGGCATCGGCGCCGACCACGCTGGCGCCCAGACGCGCCATAGGCTCGGCGAGCAAACCACCGCCACAGCCGATGTCAAGAATGCGCAATCCGGCAAACGGTTTGTCGCCCGAAAGATCGCGATCAAACTCGGCGGCGATCTGGCCGGTGATGTAATCCAGCCTGCATGGGTTCAGCATATGAAGTGGTTTAAACTTGCCGTTCGGGTCCCACCACTCTGCGGCCATGGCTTCGAACTTGGCAATTTCGGCATCGTCGATTGTGCTCGGAGCGGCTTGCATTCTGCTCTCCATATGCTCATTTGTCTCAACCGATCTATATAGGACATTCATGGATAAATTCTCGGGCCAAAAGAGCGCAGCGCAATTTCTGTATCCGTCGATCGAACCGTTTGACCGGCGAATGATGGATGTGGGCGACGGCCACCAGATTTACATGGAGCAGACCGGCAACGAAAACGGCCAACCGGTTGTGGTGTTGCATGGCGGTCCGGGCGGCGGATGCAGCCCAGCGATGCGCCGCTATTTCAACCCCAACCATTATCGCATCATCCTGTTTGATCAGCGCGGCTGTGGCCGGTCCAGACCGCATGCAAGCGTTGAAGACAACACCACCTGGCATCTTGTGGCGGATATCGAGCGTATTCGAGAGACGCTGGGCCTCAACGACTGGACGGTGTTTGGTGGTAGCTGGGGCGCCACACTGGCGTTGATCTACGGGCAAAGCCATCCCGACCGGGTGAAGCAATTAGTGTTGCGCGGTGTTTTCACCATGACCCAAGCCGAGTTGAAGTGGTTCTACGGTGGTGGGGCTGGAAAGTTCTGGCCGGAAACCTGGAGTAGGTTTCAGGAGCTTATTCCCGAAGACGAACGAGGCAATATGATCACTGCCTACAACCAGCGTCTTTTTTCTGGTGACCGGGCTGAAGAAGTGCGTTTTGCCAAAGCGTGGAGCGCGTGGGAAAATGCGCTGGCCACCGTGCAATCCAGCGGTCAGGGCGGCGACAGCCCGGCGGATTATGCGCGCGCTTTTGCCCGCCTTGAGAACCACTATTTCATGCATGGTGGGTTTCTGGGTCAAGACGGGCATATCTACGAGAACATGGAAAAAATCGCTCATATCCCTGGGGTCATTGTGCAGGGGCGCTACGACATGATCTGCCCGCCCGATGCGGCCTACCGGTTGTCAAAGCTGTGGCCAAAGGCCGACTTGCGGATTATTCCTGTTGCCGGTCACGCTCTGTCAGAGCCCGGGATCAGCGCAGAACTGGTCAAGGTGATGGACCGGCTGGCAGCGGCGCGCTGACACGCGGTGTTTACGGTCGGTATTCTGCCACCACTTTCTTCAAATGTGCTAGCCTAGGGCGGCACTGGAGATTAGAGATGACTGACAAACCCGAGATAGAAGAACGCGAAAACGGCCCGTTGGTGGTCAAAGGAATCCATCGAATGATGGATGCCGAGGGTATCGAGGTCGAGGTCAAACCGGTGATGGCCTTGTGCCGCTGCGGGAAGTCCAAGGACAAACCCTTTTGTGATGGCAGCCATAACGATGCCGGCTTCCAAAGCCGGGGAGGAGAGCCTGCGGGTAAGGATAAAATCCTGACCTACAAAGGGGCGGAGGTCGCAGTGACGTATAACCCGATGGTCTGCTCCCACGCGGCGGAATGTGTGCGGATGGCGGGCGAGGCGTTTGACCCCGAGGCGCGGCCCTGGATTCAGCCGGACAAGGTGAGTGCCGAGCGGGTGCGCGAGGTTGTGGCGGCCTGCCCGTCCGGGGCTCTGGCGATGGTAGAGGGCGACGGGCGGGAACATCTGTTCACCGAGCGTGCGGAGATCGTCATTCAGCGACACGGCCCCTATTGGGTGCAGAACGTGCCGCCGCCTTGCGACTTGAAGGGCGAGGGGATGACCGAGCGGAAATACGTGCTGTGCCGGTGTGGGATGTCGGGGAACAAGCCCTATTGTGATGGGTCGCATCGGGATCAGGGGTGGCGGGACGACTACACGCCTTCCTGAACCTGTCGGTCGTATTCCACAGCGTCGAACCAGCCAAGCGACGTCTTTACTTTCATGCTTTTGTCCAAATCCCACTCTTCCCAGCCGAGAACAGAGACTGTTTTGCCGGTTTCCGCATGAGTACCGTCGAGGACCCAGCCGAACATGACGTGATTACCCGCGATGCGCAGGTGGTCTAGGGTGACGGTGAGGCCGGGGAATTCGGCGTAGAAGCCTTTGATCATGTCGAGCAGGGCTGCGCGGCCGGTGTGCGGGTCGCCTCGGTTGATGGTGATCTGGCCGTCTTCGGCATAGAACGAGGCAACTTTTTCCGCGTCGCCGGAACTCCAGGCCGCGGCATAGGCGCGGGCCATGTCTTCAATGGACAATTTGAAATCCTTTCGTACCAATGATCGAAAGCGTATCAGCTTGACCGGCGACTGTCCCCGACAATAATCAGCCCGGCTTCGCGCTGAAATCTACCCCTTGCAGACTCACCTCACCAAGCGTATATCCCGATCAACAGCGGCGCTGCGGGAGATCTCCCAACGCTCCACCGGGAAACACCAACGGGCCGCGGGCCCGTTTTTTTGTGCTGAAAGACCAATGAGCAACGACCTGATTGCAAAATCTGCGATGGATCGCCGGATGGCCGAGATCATCACCCCTGTCATCGAGGACATGGGGTTTGAGCTTGTGCGGGTGCGGCTGATGGGAGGCAAGACTGCCACTTTGCAAATCATGGCGGAGCGCCCGGATGGGGGCATCGAGGTGGACGACTGCGCTGAAATATCGACCGCGATCAGTGCCGTGCTGGATGTGGAAGACCCGATCAGCGATGCCTTCACGTTGGAGGTATCCAGCCCAGGAATCGACCGGCCTCTGACGCGCATCAAGGATTTCGATGAGTTCGAAGGTTATGAGGCGAAGCTGGAAACTGCAGAGCTGATTGACGGGCGCAAGCGGTTCAAGGGCGTGCTGGCCGGAACCGAGAATGATGAAGTGCTGATCAATATCGAAGAGGGCACTGTCGGCCTGAAGTTCGACTGGCTGGCCGAGGCCAAGCTGGTGCTAACCGACGAGTTGATCAAGGACATGCTGAAGGCGCGCAAGGATGCGGGTCTGATTGACGAAACACAATTCGATGAGATTGAGACGGAAGCGTCTGAGGAGGACGAATAATGGCGATTACCTCTGCCAACCAGCTGGAACTGTTGCAAACCGCCGAGGCGGTGGCGCGTGAGAAGATGATCGACCCCAGCCTGGTGATCGAAGCGATGGAAGAGAGCCTGGCGCGGGCGGCGAAGTCTCGGTATGGCGCGGAAATGGATATTCGGGTGTCGATCGACCGCAAGACTGGTCGGGCCACCTTTACCCGTGTGCGCACGGTGGTGGATGAAGAAGAGCTGGAGAACTACCAGGCGGAGTTCACGGTTGAGCAGGCGAAACAGTATCTGGACGACCCAAAGATCGGCGACCAGTTCATCGAGGAAGTGCCCCCGGTGGATATGGGCCGAATTGCCGCGCAAAGCGCCAAACAGGTCATCCTGCAAAAAGTACGCGAAGCAGAACGCGACCGGCAGTTCGAGGAATTCCAGGATCGTGCCGGGACGATCATCAACGGCCAGGTCAAGCGCGAGGAATACGGCAATGTCATCGTCGACGTGGGCCGGGGAGAAGCCATCCTTCGCCGGAATGAAAAGATTGGCCGCGAATCGTATCGCCCGAATGACCGGATCCGCTGCTACATCAAGGATGTGCGGCGCGAGGCCCGAGGCCCGCAGATTTTCCTGAGCCGGACGGCGCCGGAATTCATGGCGGAACTGTTCAAGATGGAAGTACCGGAGATCTATGACGGCATCATCGAGATCAAGGCCGTGGCGCGCGATCCGGGTAGCCGGGCGAAGATTGCCGTGATTTCCTATGACAATTCGATCGACCCCGTCGGTGCTTGCGTGGGTATGCGCGGATCTCGTGTGCAGGCCGTGGTAAATGAGCTGCAGGGTGAGAAGATCGACATTATCCCGTGGAATGAAGATCAGCCGACCTTTCTCGTGAACGCGTTGCAACCTGCCGAGGTGAGCAAGGTGGTTCTGGATGAAGAGGCCGAGCGTATCGAGGTCGTGGTGCCGGAAGATCAACTGAGCCTGGCGATCGGGCGTCGGGGCCAGAACGTGCGGTTGGCCAGCCAGTTGACCAATCTCGACATCGATATCATGACCGAGGCGGAAGATAGCGAGCGCCGCCAGAAGGAATTCGAAGAGCGCACGAAGCTTTTCATGGATACGCTGGATCTGGACGAGTTCTTTGCCCAGCTTCTGGTGTCGGAAGGGTTCACGAACCTCGAAGAAGTTGCCTATGTCGAGCTGGACGAGCTGCTTGTCATTGATGGGGTCGATGAGGATACCGCAAACGAGCTGCAAGCCCGTGCGCGCGATGTTCTGGAGGCTCAGGCCAAGGAAGCGCTTGAAAAAGCGCGTGGTCTGGGGGCAGAAGACAGCCTTATTGATTTCGAGGGCCTGACACCCCAAATGGTATTGGCGTTGGCCGAAGATGGTGTGAAGACGCTTGAAGATTTCGCAACATGTGCCGACTGGGAGCTGGCCGGCGGCTGGACCACGGTGGACGGTGATCGCGTCAAGGACGATGGTATTCTGGAGCCGTTCGACATGTCGCTTGAGGAAGCGCAAGATCTGGTCATGACTGCACGGGTAATGCTCGGCTGGGTGGATCCCGCCGACTTGGAAGCAGAAGCTGCCGAAGCTGAAGCGGGCGATGATGAAGGCGCCCCCGCAGAGGAGGCCGAGGCCTGATTTTTCAGGCCTCGTGTGGCACCAGATGGGGCGCGGTGGACAGCCCAAGGACCGAGACAATGGTCCGGAGCGCAAGTGCATTGCCACGGGCGAGGTACAGCCAAAACATGGGCTGATCCGGTTTGTTGTTGGTCCAGACGGACAAGTGTTTCCGGATATCCTGGAAAAGCTGCCAGGCCGGGGTATGTGGGTCAGTGCGGACAGCTCTTCTTTGGAATTGGCAGGAACAAAAGGTCTGTTCGCGCGTTCCGCCAAACAAGGTGTGACAGTACCCGAAAATCTTGTCACCCAGGTTGAAGCGCAGCTGGTGAGACGGGTTGTGGACCTTATCAGTTTGGCGCGCAAAGGCGGGCAGGCCGTATCTGGCTACGAAAAGGTCAAGGACTGGCTGATCAAGGATGCCGCCGAAGTTCTTATCCAGGCCAGCGACGGTTCGGAACGCGGTAAAACGAAATTGAGTACCCCCCATGGCGGGTCCTGGATCGGGTGGATCACCGCCGACGAGCTTGGTCAGGCATTTGGGCGGCAAAGCACAATCCATGCGGCACTAGCGGCTGGCGGTTTGTGCAAACGTGTTGTAGAGGAGGCGGCAAGATTAAAAGGCTTGCGCGTCTCGGACGGGAAAACGTCCCGCCGGAAAGGAAGTTGAACTAGATGAGCGACAACGACGGAAAAAAAACTCTGGGTGTGCGTGGCGGTCCTCGGTCGGGGAACGTGAAGCAAAGCTTCAGCCATGGGCGCACCAAGAACGTCGTGGTGGAAACCAAGCGCAAGCGGATCGTCAAGCCCAAGCTGGGCGCGTCGGCTCCTGCGGCTGGTAAGCCGTCGGGCAGCGCGGACGCTTCAAAGCGTCCGGCTGGCATTTCCGACGCGGAAATGGAGCGCCGGATGAAGGCGCTGGCCGCTGCGAAAGAGCGTGAAGTCGAGGAAACCGCGCAGCGCGAGGCCGAAGCGAAGGCACGTGAGGAAGAAAAGCAACGCCGTCGCGAAGAAGCAGAAGCAAAAGAGCGTGAGCAACGTGAAGCGGAAGAGCGCGCACGTGCCAAAGCCGATGAGGAAGAACGCAAAAAGCGTGAAGCCGAGGATGCGGCCAAAAAGGCGGCCGCTGCGGCCGCGGCACCCCCGGTGGACGAAGCCGCTCCGACGCGCGCGCCAAAGCAAGCACCGCGCAAGACGTCTGATCGCGAGAGAGAGGACAACCGCAATCGTGGCAAAGGACGCGATGACGGCGGTCGCCGTTCCGGCAAGCTGACTCTGAACCAGGCGTTGTCGGGTGGAGAAGGCGGACGGCAAAAGTCATTGGCCGCGATGAAGCGCAAGCAGGAGCGTGCGCGTCAGAAGGCTCTGGGTGGAGTTGAATCGCGCGAGAAGGTCGTGCGTGAAGTTCAGCTGCCGGAAATGATCGTCGTATCCGAGCTGGCCAACCGTATGGCGGAACGAGTCGGTGACGTCATCAAGGCGATGATGAACAACGGCATGATGGTCACGCAGAACGAGTCGGTCGATGCCGACACTGCGGAACTGATTATCGAAGAGTTTGGTCACAAGGTGACCCGTGTCAGTGATTCGGATGTCGAGGATGTGATCGATTCGATCATAGACAGTGACGATGATCTTGAGCCGCGCCCGCCCGTCATCACCATCATGGGCCATGTCGACCACGGTAAGACCTCGCTTCTGGACGCGATTCGTGATGCGAAAGTGGTTGCAGGCGAAGCTGGCGGAATCACTCAGCACATTGGCGCATATCAGGTCACCACTGATGGCGGCGCAACGCTGAGTTTCCTTGATACGCCTGGGCACGCAGCGTTCACCAGCATGCGCGCCCGCGGTGCCCAAGTTACGGATATTGTGGTTCTGGTGGTCGCTGCTGATGATGCGGTAATGCCGCAGACCATCGAAGCAATCAATCACGCCAAGGCGGCCGAAGTTCCGATGATTGTCGCCATCAACAAGGTCGACAAACCCGAAGCGAACCCAGACAAAGTGCGTACTGATCTGCTGCAGCACGAAGTGATCGTCGAAAAGATGTCCGGTGATGTGCAGGACGTTGAAGTCTCGGCGATCACTGGTCAAGGTCTGGACGAGCTTCTGGAAGCAATTGCGCTTCAGGCTGAAATTCTTGAACTGAAAGCCAACCCTGATCGCGCTGCGGAAGGTGCTGTGATCGAGGCTCAGTTGGATGTGGGCCGTGGTCCTGTTGCCACTGTTCTGGTGCAGCGCGGCACGCTCAAGCAGGGCGACATCTTTGTTGTGGGCGAGCAATATGGCCGCGTACGTGCGTTGATCAATGATCGGGGCGACCGGGTGCAAGAGGCGGGACCATCGGTGCCGGTTGAGGTGTTGGGGCTGAACGGGACACCCGAAGCGGGTGACGTTCTGAACGTCGTCGACACCGAAGCGCAAGCGCGTGAGATTGCCGAGTACCGTGAGAAGGCCGCGAAAGAAAAGCGTGCCGCCGTTGGTGCTGGGACATCTCTGGAACAGCTTCTGGCGCAAGCCAAGGAGAACGAGAACGTCAAGGAAATGCCAATCCTCGTCAAGGCAGACGTGCAGGGTAGTGCCGAAGCCATCGTTCAGGCGATGGAGAAGATCGGCAACGAAGAGGTGCGCGTGCGCGTGCTGCATTCAGGTGTCGGCGCAATCACAGAGAGCGATATCGGACTGGCAGAGGCCAGCGGTGCGCCGGTCTTCGGCTTTAATGTACGTGCCAACGCGCCTGCGCGGAACAGTGCAAACCAGAAGGGTGTCGAAATCCGTTATTACTCGGTCATTTATGATCTTGTAGACGATGTGAAAGCAGCGGCCTCTGGCCTTCTGGGTGCTGAAATTCGCGAGAATTTCATCGGCTACGCTCAGATCAAAGAGGTCTTCAAAGTGACGGGCGTTGGCAAGGTTGCCGGTTGTCTGGTCACCGAGGGCGTTGCGCGCCGGTCTGCGGGTGTACGTCTGTTGCGCGACGATGTGGTGATCCACGAAGGCACGCTGAAGACGCTGAAACGCTTCAAGGATGAAGTGGCCGAGGTGCAGTCAGGCCAGGAATGCGGCATGGCGTTTGAGAACTATGACGATATCCGCGCCGATGACGTGATCGAAATCTTCGAGCGTGAAGAAATCGAGCGGAATCTGGATTGAGACCGGATTTGAGCCGACATAGAGACTAGTTAAGGGCGTCCTACGGGGCGCCCTTTCCATTAAAGCCAATCACGCAGGATCGGGATGAGGGGTATATCCGCCGGGGGCATCGGATAGTCGCGCAAAGCAGTTGAGCGGACCCATTTGAGTGTTTGACCTTCGCGGGATTGCGGAATCCCGTCCCATTTACGACAGGCGAAAAGCGGCATCAGCAGGTGAAAATCATCATAGCTGTGACTGGCGAAGGTGAGTGGCGCAAGACAGCTTTCCCAAGTGTCGATACCAAGTTCTTCTTGTAGTTCGCGGATCAACGCTATTTCGGGCGTTTCATCGTCCTCGACCTTGCCGCCAGGAAACTCCCACAGGCCAGCCATGGATTTGCCTTCCGGACGCTGGGCCAAAAGAATTCTGCCTTCGACGTCGATCAGGGCCACGGCTGACACGAGAATGATCTTCAAGACCGGTAGTCCGCATTGATCGAGACGTATCCGTGCGTCAAGTCACAGGTCCAAACAACGGCTGTCCCACCACCAAGGCCGAGGTCAACACGGATTAAAATGCGGTCATTCTTCATGTAAGATGCACCGACTTCTTCCCGATAAGAGGCACTGATCCAGCCTTTTTCGGCCACGAGCGTGTTGCCAAACCAGATGCTGAGCAGGTCACGGTCAGCAGGCGCGCCGGACTTGCCTACGGCCATGACGACACGACCCCAATTGGGGTCTTCACCCGCGATTGCTGTTTTCACCAATGGTGAATTGGCAATGGAGAGACCGTGGGTCTTTGCGTCGTCGTCGCTGGATGCGCCAGTGACAGAGATCTCTACGAACTTGGTCGCTCCCTCCCCGTCACGAACAACTTGATGCGCCAGATCCAACATCACGTTGCGCAACGCCTCCATGAAACCAACGTTTTTGTCCGAGACGCGAATGCCGGACGTACCGGTCGCCGCGACCAAAAGCGTGTCGGAGGTGGACGTATCACTATCAACGGTAATGCAGTTGAATGTCTTTTCGTTTAGGGCAGACACCATTTGCTGCAGCACATCGTGATCCATGGCCGCGTCCGTGAAAATGTAGACAAGCATCGTCGCCATGTCCGGGGCGATCATACCTGAGCCCTTGGCGATGCCGGCAATGCGCACAGGCTGACCATCAATCGTTATCGTGGTGCCCGATCCTTTGGGGAAGGTGTCAGTGGTCATGATGGCTTGCGCGGCGTCATGGATTCCTTCGGGCGAAAGCGCCGCAGCAAGATCGCTGATCTTAGCAGCAATCTTGTCATGCGGCAGCGCCTCGCCGATCACACCGGTCGAGGAAGAGAAAACGCGCGTTTCCGGCAGGTTTAGAGACTTAGCAACAGCATTTGTCACCGATTTGGCCGCTTTTGTCCCATTGCGCCCGGTGAACGCATTTGCATTGCCGGAATTCACAATAATGGCGGCGCCGTCGCTGCTGTGTTGCCGAATTTTGTCTTGGCAGTCCAACACTGCGGCCGACCGGGTGGCCGATGTGGTGAAGACGCCGGCGATGGCGGTCCCAGGTGCCAGTCGCACTAGCATGACATCATTGCGTCCTGTGTATCGAACGCCCGCCTCGACAGCGGCAAATTCTGCGCCGCCGATGACCGGCAGGTCCGGAAACCCGTCCGGTGCAAGCGGCGAAACGCGAGTGGTTTTGGCCATATCAGTTCTCCAAGAGTTCGAAGTTCGTGATCACCTCGGGATCCATGTCTTCGATCTCTGTCTGGTTGATTTCGGCTTTCGACTCGAGGTCGGCGATATGACTTTCGATAATAGACTGACGAAGCTGTTCTTCGAGTTCCGCTTGGACCGTTTCAAACGCTGGCCGTTCCTTGTTACGCGTCTCTGCGAGTTGAATGACATGCCAGCCGAATTCAGTCTGGACGGGGGGCGAGACTTCTCCTTGCTCCAGTTGGGTTACGGCGACAAAGAAATCGGCGACCATGTCGCCATCGCCAAACCATCCCAAGTCACCACCGGCGGAGCCCGAGGGCCCGGTTGAGCGTTCGCGTGCCAAGGCAGCAAACTCAGCCCCATCTTCCAATTCGGCCAAGATTGCTTTGGCTTCGTCCTCTGATTCAACAAGAATATGGGCTGCGCGATACTCTGTTTCCTGCGTGTCGGCGGGATAAATTTCATCATAAAGTGCTTGCAGCCGGTCTTGCGATGTTTCGCTGGACAGAACCTTGTTCATCACCTGACCTGCCAAAACGGCGCGGGTTTCATTTTCAATCGAGATGCGGCTGCGCAGCGTGGGTTCACCTTCGAGGGATTGCATCAAAAGCGTGTGTTGAATGAGTTGGTCGATGATACCTCGAAACAACAATGCTGATGGAAACTGGTTGTATTGCGCTGGCAGTTCCGCCCGGAGTGCAATCACATGCCCCAAGGTGATTTCGGTACCATTTACTGTGGCCAACACCTGATTTGGATCAGGTTCGTCCTGCGCCAGTGCCCCCTGAGCCAGTACAAGTGAGGTGCAGGCGGCGACCAAGAGCGACTTAATGGGATGCAGCATGTGAATTCCTTTGCTTCTTTGCGCCTCTCGGGCAACAGCTTGCGACGTTGACACTCTATCTGCGGCCCCTTACATCGCCTTAGGATAAAGGCATGACCGCGCGCTTCGAGCCCGTTCTAGGGCCGTAGGCAAGGCGGGGCAAGCGATTGCCCATCACGAGTAAGCGAAAGACCGGAACGGATAGAATATGCTGGGTATCGGAACGGTTACCAAAAAAATCTTTGGGACGCCAAACGACCGCAAGGTGAAGACAACGCGCCCGCTGGTGGACAAAATCAACGCGTTGGAACCTGAGTTCGAAGCGCTGAGCGATGATGGCCTGATCGAAAAGACGCAGGAATTCAAATCGCGGCTCGAAGGTGGGGAAACCCTTGATGCGCTCTTGCCAGAAGCGTTCGCCAATTGCCGCGAAGCAGCGCGCCGCGCTTTGGGTCTGCGGGCGTTCGATGTTCAGCTTATGGGTGGCATTTTCCTGCATCAGGGCAACATTTCCGAGATGAAAACGGGCGAAGGCAAAACCCTTGTCGCGACCTTCCCTGCATATCTCAACGCTTTGACGGGCAAGGGCGTTCATATCGTGACCGTGAATGACTATCTGGCAAGACGCGACGCGGATTGGATGGGCAAGGTCTATAGCGCTTTGGGAATGACTACCGGTGTTGTTTATCCTCAGCAGCCTGATGAAGAGAAACACGACGCATACGCCGCTGACATTACCTACGCCACCAACAACGAGCTAGGCTTTGATTATCTGCGCGACAATATGAAGTCGACCTTGGATGCCATGAGCCAGCGTGGTCATTTCTTCGCCATCGTAGACGAGGTGGATTCGATCCTGATCGACGAGGCGCGAACGCCACTTATTATCTCGGGTCAGGCGCAGGACCGCAGCGAGCTGTATGTCACGATCGACAAGTTGATCCCTGAACTGCAGGATGACCATTTCAAGATCGACGAGAAAACCAAGAACGTGACCTTCACGGATGAAGGCAACGAGTTTCTAGAAGAGCTGTTGCACCAGCGAGGTCTTCTTGAAGATGGTCAATCGCTCTACGATCCTGAAAGCACCACGGTCGTGCACCACATGAACCAAGGGTTGCGGGCGCACAAGCTGTTCCTGAAGGACCGCGACTACATCGTGCGTGACGGCGAGGTCGTTCTGATCGACGAATTCACCGGCCGGATGATGGCAGGACGGCGGCTTTCGGATGGTTTGCACCAGGCTATTGAA